>DASVCA010000038.1:0-25499 GCA_036381835.1 Micromonosporaceae bacterium | reverse complement strand
ACACTGCTACCGAGCCGGGCGGTGCTCGGGGGCGGTGGCGGGATCACCGGCAGGTCATCAACGGGATTCTGTGGAAGCTGCGTACCGGGGTGCCGTGGCGTGACCTGCCGGAACGGTTCGGGACGTGGAAGACCTGCCACGAGCGGCTGCGCCGCTGGACCGCCGACGGCACGTGGGATCGCATCCTCGCGGCGGCGCAGGTCCACGACGACGGCAGACCAGTGCATTGGACGATCAGCGTGGACCCGTCGATCGTGGGGGTGCAGCAGCATCCTCGCGCCTGCAAGGAGGAGGCTCCCGGCAAGTCCGGCGACAAACCCCAGTTGCCGGCGCTGCTGGACGCGATTCGGGTCAACGAGCCCGGACCCGGGTGACCCGCAAACGCCCCGACGTGCTGATCGCGGACAAGGGCTACGCCACGACTCCACCCGCTGGGCCCTGCGGCACCGTGGGATCCGGCACGTCATCCCGCAACGCCCGGACCAGGTCGCCCGCCGGGCCGCCAAGAGCAGCGCCGGTGGGCGACAACCGGCCTTCGACAAGAGGGTCTACCGCAAGCGCAACGTCGTGGAACTGCTGAACCGACTTAAGCAGGGGTGTGGCCCTGGCCACCCGCTACGCCAAACGCGCATCCCTCTACCGATCCTGACTCTAGATCAACCACAAGGGACGGCAAATTCCGAGATTATCTTGTTGGGGGCTCTTAATCGGCCTTGAGTAAGGTCAGTGGTCGCTGCAGCCGTGATCAGCCCTACGGTGAATACGGCCAGATCAGCAGTAGATATCCGCCGAAATAGGCGGAGCCGGCGGCGAGGGTGCCGACGATCACGTACGCTTTGACTCGCTGTGTCGCCGCTAGCGCCTTCGCGATCGGTAACAGCAAGGTAAATGCCGGCAGGAGAAAACGCGCCTTCGAGTGGTAGTAGCCTGCCGCACCGATCGTGGTGACGAGCATCAGTCCGCTGAACAGCAGCAATTGCCACGGTTGGTGATCGAAGATGCTCAATAAAAAGCAAGTGATCGCGATCAGGACGATTAGAGTGACCATATAGAACTCGAGCGCAGATGGTCGAGTGAGGATTCGCCGCGCGGTTTCCAACGTATGGCGTCCTCCGTCGAAGTACGACCCCCACCCTTCGCTCTGAATATGGAACCAGCCGTCAACGCGCCCCATTCGCATTCCTACCCAGGCCAGATATCCCAGCCAGCCGAGCGGGGCGAGGATACCTGCAGCCCAGGGGCGCCACCCGTCCTGACGCCGTACGATCGCGATGAGCGCGGCCAGACCGACGACGGGGATGAGCGCGGACGCGGTAGGTCGGGTCAACCCGGCAAGAAGGCAGAGGGTACCGGCGGTCATCCATTTTCGGTTGAGGAGAGCGAACAGTGACCACGATGCGAGCGCGGTGAACAGACCCTCTGTGTAGGCCATCGACTGAACGACGGCGTGTGGGAGGGCCCCCCAGACAGCAGCCAGGAACACGCCTGCCGCCCGTCCGTACAGGTGGTTACCGACGGCGAACAGGCCCCAGGCAGCGGCCAGTCCGGCCATGCCGGAGATTGCCAGCGCGGTGGCGTGATGGCCGAACGGCAGTGCGGGTTCGATGAGCGCGACCAGTGCCGGGTACAACGGGAAGAACGCCATGTCACTTTGGAGCGGGTCGCCTGCATCGTAACCGTTCTGGGCGATTCGCATATACCAGGAACCATCGCTCCTTGCGCCTAGGATCCCGATGAAGCTCTTCCCCTTAGCCTGCACCCATAAGTACAGTGATGCCAGGCCGAGCGCCCGCACCACCGTGTATGCGATGAGTGCCGGCCAGGCCGAACGTATCGCACGGAATAGCCGCCGGTAGACGACTAAACCGATAGGCCGAGTGAACGGTCGGCCAGTTCGCGCTGCGACAATCGTGCTCATCAAACGCTCATTCCACTTTCGAATGACTGGCTGAGGGATCAGCGGTTGACGCCATCCAAGGGTCTGCTCCGGCTAGGTAAAACGGTTTAAGAGTAGCAAGCGAACCCGGTCGGACATCGTCCTCGCTCTCGACCGGCTACCCCGACCGCGGGCCCGTAGAATTCGCCGACGTGACAACCCCCAGGTGCGCCACCATCCAAGAGGTCTCGAATGAGATCGACGAGAATCAGGACAAGAGGTCGGCATCGTCCGTATCGATGTCCCGCCTGGCGCTGCGGGGGCGTTGGCTCGATCTGGCCGTGGCGTTGACCTACCTGCTCGGGGCCATCTGGGTCACCGCCCGCGGTTGGCGTGACGTGGATGGCCGGCTGCTCGGGAGCAGGCCGAACGACCAAGGCTTCAACGAGTGGATGCTGGCCTACGCCGCACACGCCGTGACGAACCTGGAAAGCCCCTTCTTCACGACCTTGCAGAACGCCCCGGACGGGGTGAATCTGATGACGAACGTCGGATTGCAGTTGCCCGGCGTCCTGCTGACCCCGATCACTCTCCTCGGCGGGGCTTCGTTGTCCTACCTCGTCCTCATCACCGCGAACCTCGCCGGTACCGGCCTCGCCTGGTACTGGGTTCTCTCCCGCCGTCTGGTCCGATCGCGGGCGGCGGCCTTCGCCGGTGGGCTGTTCTGCGCCTTCGCGCCCGCGCTGGTCTCGCACAGCAACGGACACCCGCACATCACGGCGCAGTGGCTGGTGCCGTTCATCGTGTGGCGGGTGGTCCGACTCGTTCAACCCGGCCAGATGGTGCGCAAGGGACTGGCGCTGGCCGCGCTGGTCGCCGCACAGTTCTTCATCAGCGTCGAGATCCTCTTTCTGGTCGCCCTCGGCTGCGTGTTCGCCGCAATCGGATACTTCATCTTCGCGCCACGGGCCGCGCTGCGGCAGGCACCCGCCGCGCTGGCCGGCCTCGGCGTCACGGCCATCGTCGTGCTCGCCGTCACGGCGTACCCGCTGTGGATGCAGTTCTTCGGCCCGCAGCATCGGATCGGTCATCCCGGCCACCCGGATTTGTACGCGCTGAAGATCGGCTCGTTCGTCGCCTATGCGACCGAGTCGATCGGTGGCAGCCTGACCAGCGCGAAGGGCTTGACCCCGAATACCACGGAGGAGGCGAGTTTCTACGGTTGGCCGGTTGTCGTGCTCGCGGCGGCGGTCGTCGTGTGGCTGCGGCGTTATCTCACGGTCCGTGTGCTCGCTCTGACCGCGATGATCTCCGCGATCCTCGCGACCGGATCGACCGTGACCTGGGGTGCGCGTCGCACGGACATTCCGACGCCGTACGCGCTGCTGCAGGACCTGCCGATCTTCGATGCCGTGGTCGTCGCCCGCTTTGCGTTGATCACCACTGCGATGCTCGGGGTACTGTTCGCACTCGCCGGTGACCGGTTGGTGACACTTGCACCGCAGGCCATCAGGGCCGGCGTACCGTTGCGGCTGATCACCGGTGCCACGGCGGTCGCCGTGTTCCTGCCGATCATGCCCACCCCGTTGCCCGCCCAGGGCCGCGCCGAGGTGCCGCACTTCGTGACATCCGGCGCATGGCGAGAACACGTCGCCGAAGGGCGGCCCCTGGTGCCGGTGCCGGTAGACAACATGACCTCGGTGTACTGGGGGACGGCGGCGCTCGCCGGTTTCGCGGTTCCGCAAGGCTATTTTCTCGGGCCCACTTCGCCGACCGACGACACCGGACGATGGGGGGTCGAGCCGCGGCCCACCGCCCGACTGCTGACCGAGGTGGCAGCGGGTGAGCGCGGGGTCGCGGTGTCCTACGCCGAGCGTGCCCAGGCGATCGCCGACGTGAGGCACTGGCAGGCGGACGCTGTCGTCCTGCCCAAGCATCGTCGTGAGGCCGAGCTGCGAGCCGTGCTCGATGCCTTCTTCGGACCCGGCAAGCGCGTCGATGACGTCTGGGTATGGAATGTCCGGACCATCACTAGTTGACTGGTGTCCGAGGATGTGCGCTCGCCGTTCCGGCTCCCCCGCAGATGGTGACGTAGACTCACCGGGGCCTTGGGAGGAAGCGGTGCGAAGGGACAGACGATGAGTACGCCCGACGTTAGCGTGGTGCTCGCCGTCTACAACACCATGCCGTACCTGACCCGGTGCCTGACTTCCCTCATGGAGCAGACCATCGGCTGGGAGCGCCTTGAGGTCATCGCGGTCGACGACGGTTCCACCGACGGCAGCGGCAAGGAGTTGGACCGGTTCGCCCGGCTCTACCCCGGCACGGTGAAGGTCTTCCACCAGGCGAACTCCGGCGGTCCGGCGGTGCCGAGCAATCGAGGCCTGGAGCATGCGACCGGTCGTTACGTCTTCTTCGTGGGCGCCGACGACTACCTGGGGCTGGAGGCGCTGGAACGGCTGGTGTCGGCTGCGGATCGGTACGGCTCAGATGTGGTGCTGGGCAAGCTCGTCGGGGTCAACAGTCGGAACATCGACCAGGCGATCTACGCCCGGAACGAGACCGATATTGACCTTTTTAATTCGGCTCTGCCTTGGGCGCTGTCGAACACCAAGCTCTTCCGGCGAGAGCTGATCGAACGTCATAAGATCCGCTATCCGGAAGACATGCCAGTCGGCAGCGACCAACCGTTCACCATCGAGGCGTGCCTGCGCGCCAAGCGGATCTCGGTGCTCGCGGACTACGAGTACTACTACGCCGTCCGGCGGCTCAACGCGCGCAACATCACGTATCGCTCACGCCATGAGGAGCGGCTTCGCTGCGCTGAGTCGATCATGGATTTCGTCGCGGAGCTGATAGAGCCGGGGCCGCGCCGAGACGCGGTGCTCGTGCGGCACTTCAGCTGGGAGGTGGCCCGGCTCCTGGAGGACAACTTCCTCAGCCAGGAACGGGTGGTCCAAGAACGGGTTCAGGCCGGGGTACGGCGGTTGGCCGACTGTTATCTGACCGACCGGATCCGGGCCCGACTGCCGGTCGAGGCGCGCATCCGCCTGTTGCTGGCGCAACAAGGCACGCTGGACGATCTTCTCGCGGTCATCCGTCAGGACGCCGAACACGGAACCCCGCCGACGCTGATCGAGGGGGACCGGTGGTATGCGGTGTACCCGGGTTTTCGCGCCGGGCGTCCCGTGCTGCCGGACGACTCCTTCGACGTCACGGACGCCGCCGCCGAATGGCTCGCCCGACTCGACGTGACCTCGATCGTCTGGCGATCCCACGGGCGGGACCGGGTCTTGGTCGTCAAGGCGCGCAGCCCGCGCGCCGACCTGGCCCGGCTCTGCTCCGACTCGTTGTCGGTTCGAGCAGGTGAGGTGCCGGGGGAGGTGGTGTCGCTCACCGCGGGTGAAGACGGCACGATCGTCGAGTTCCAACTCCCGGTGCTGAGGATGATCGCCGAGGTCCCGGTCGGTGGCGGAATATGGGCGGTTCGCGCCCAGGTCACCGCCTTGGGTTCCACCGGAGTGGCCCCGGTACGCTCACCCCGGAAACTGTCCGCGTCGCGTCAACTCATCCGACGGGGCGCCCGACTCTACGTGGTCACGCCCGCGACGAGTCATCGAGGGCAGTTGGTGATCTCGGTCGTACCGGTCACACCCCGCCGGGTGATGGCCCGGCTCAAACGGGGCTGGCGACATGGGGGAAAGTAGGGGCATGAGGATCTGCGTCGTCGCACTGGGGAAGATCGGCCTGCCGCTGGCCGTGCAGTTCGCCAGCAAGGGACACCGGGTGGTGGGTGCGGACATCTCCGAGCGGGTCGTCCGGTCGGTCAACGAGGGCATGGTGCCGTTCCCCGGCGAAGCCGATTTGGATGTCAAGCTGAAAGAGGTGGTAGCGGCCGGGCTGCTGTCGGCCACCACCGACACCACCGCAGCGGTCGCGGATTCCGAGGCCGTCGTGTTGGTCGTGCCGTTGTTCGTCGATGCCGACGGCAAGCCGGATTTCGGCTGGATGGATGATGCGACCCGGGCGGTCGCCGCCGGGTTGCGTCCCGGCACCCTGGTGAGCTACGAGACCACGTTGCCGGTCGGAACCACCCGCAATCGGTGGGTGCCGATGCTTGAGCAGGGGTCGGGATTGACCGCCGGCCGGGACTTCTTCCTCGTGTTCAGCCCCGAGCGGGTGCTCACCGGGCGGGTCTTCGCTGATCTACGCCGCTACCCGAAGCTGGTCGGCGGTCTGGACGAGCAGTCGGCGCGGCGCGGGGTGGAATTCTACGAGGCCGTGCTTGACTTCGACCCGCGCGAGGACCTGCCGCGGCCCAACGGGGTCTGGGATCTCGGCTCGGCGGAGGCCGCAGAGCTGGCGAAGCTCGCGGAGACGACCTATCGGGATGTCAACATCGGGCTCGCCAACCAGTTCGCCCGGTATGCCGACAAGATCGGCGTCGACGTGCTGAAAGTGATCGAAGCCTGCAACACCCAGCCGTACAGTCACATCCACCTGCCGGGGATCGCCGTGGGCGGGCACTGCATCCCGGTCTATCCCCGGCTGTACCTCTGGAACGACCCGGAGGCGACGGTGGTGCGGGCGGCACGGGAGGCCAACGCGGCCATGCCGGCGTACGCGGTCGACCTGCTCGCCGCAGCGTTCGGCGATCTTACCGGGGTGGATGTAGTGGTCCTCGGTGCCGCCTACCGGGGTGGGGTGAAGGAGACGGCCTTCTCCGGCGTCTTCCCGACCGTGGAGGAGCTGCGCCGTCGAGGTGCCCGACCCTACGTCTCAGACCCGATGTACACGGCCGACGAGTTGGCCGAGCTGGGTCTGCCGCCGCACAAGGGTGAGCCGGTCAGCGCGGCCGTGGTTCAGGCCGATCACGCCGAGTACCGCACCCTGACCGCCGCCGACCTGCCCGGGGTCCGGGTGCTGGTGGACGGCCGCCGGGTGACGGACCCGTCCCGGTGGCCCGGCGTTCGCCGCGTGGTCATCGGCGGCTGACTCCATATGACGTGGTGAGCCCCGGCCGTCCACCGACGGCCGGGGCGCACCACGCAGCAGGCGGACTCAGCCGGAGTGCGCCCCCGCCTCGGTGACGAAGACCGGCGGGTTGGCGATGTCCCGGGACACCACCTCGCCCTGCTCGTTGACCCAGCCAAGCGGACGGGCCGGGTTGCCGGCGACCAGTTGGTACGGTGCCACGTCCTTGGTCACCACCGCGCCGGCGGCGATCATGGCGTAGGAACCGATCTCCACACCGCAGACGATCGTGGCGTTGGCACCGATCGAAGCGCCGCGGCGCACGATCGTCGGCGTGATCTGCCAGTCCGGGTTCTGTGCTCGAGGCCGCAGATCGTTGGTGAAAACTGCGGATGGGCCGACGAACACCTCGTCCTCGATCGTTACACCCTGATAGACGGATACATTGTTCTGGATCTTGACCAGATCGCCGATCACCACGTTCGCGTCTACGTAGACGTTTCGGCCGAGTACGCAGTCACGACCGATGCGTGCCGAGGATCGGACGTGGACGAGGTGCCAGATCTTGGTGCCGTCGCCCACACGGGCACCCTCCTCGACCTCTGCGGAGGGGTGTACGAAGACCGTGTCGGGCAGTCCGGTTCGGTTCATGCTCACTCACTGGGTCAGGGCGCGATACGCCGTGGTTGGGCCGTCGGACAGTGGAGCCGGGCGCTTGGACCGCGCGGTTCCATCGCGTCCGCGATCGTAGCGTCGTCGATCCGGCCTTGCCGGTCGCCCTCAACCCAGCTATCGGCTCGGTAACGGCTACCGGGGACTCATCGTCCGTGGTGGCTGCGGCTGCCGTGACGCCCACGTCGATGAGGCCCCCGTCGGCTGCACTTCCGCTTCGGGAAGCATCGGCGACAGTATTGATACGTCGACGGACCCCGCCGGTGGTGCGGTCGGGGCGGAACCGGCCGGCGGCGGTTCGAACCGGGCCTGCGTGTGGTTGACGGTGATGGATGTCAGCGCGCCCGCTGCCAGTGTCGCGACGAGCAGGAAGGCGTACGTCCGCCGGATGTCACCGGTCGGTGTCAGGTGGTGCCGGCCTGGTCGGCTCCGATGCGCGAACCGGGGCCGACGGTGGGCAGGGGATCGACGTCGGTGCGTCGGGGCCGGCCGGTGACGGGCCGGTCGGGTTTGTGGTAGCGCGACGAGGTCGTGCCGATCGGCCAGCCGATTATGCTGCTGCGGTGGGGTGCCGGGCGCTTCCGTCACCCGCGGGGGCCCTGTACGAATCGATCGTGTCGGGTTCGGTGTAACGGGTGGCAGCCAACCGCCGATGCGTAGTCGGGTCGCACGCTCACCGTCTGTTCCGGTCATGTCCCCATCCCCCCAGATCGGGCCCTACCGGCGGCTGGCCAACCGCGTCTGCGCAACGCGGCACCGTGCCGCTAGCACGACGAATGTCTATGTCCCTCGACCACTATGAGTGGAACGGCGAGGGTGTGCAACCGAAACGGCTGATGTGGACAAACTTGGTGGATCGGCGGACGCTGGCCGGTCGGAAATCACGTGACGGAGTCGTCCCGAGAGGGGGCTCGCAGCAGGTGATCAGAAGATCAGGTTGAGTAGCACGGTGAGAATTATCGATGCCAGCACCGAGAAGAGAATCATGAGCAGGCAGCCGAGTCCGCCCCCGAGCGGCCGGATCTCCACGTCGCCGATCCGCATCTGAACCTCCTCAGTTCTTTCACGTGGTCGCGCCCGTTCCCCGGGTCGCCACCCCGGCGTGCCACCGCATCGGTGTACAGCTAGTTCTCAGCGCCTGCCGCTAGGCTCCCCGCCATGGTATTCAAGAGAATGCTGAACGCATTCGGTGTCGGCGGCCCGAGCGTGGACACCGTCCTCACCAATCCGAACACCCGGCCCGGCCTCACCCTCGACGGGACCGTCCAGCTGCGCGGTGGCGAGATGGACGCGGAGATCGAACAGATCGCCGTCGCGCTCGTCACCCGGGTGGAGGTGGAGAGCGGTGACAGCGAGTTCACCGCGGGTGTCGAGTTCCAGCGGCTTCCCGTGACCGGGCCGTTGAAGCTGGCGGCAGGTCAGCAGTTGGCCATCCCGTTCCGCCTGCCGGTGCCGTGGGAGACGCCGATCACCGACGTGTACGGTCAGCGGCTGCGGGGCATGACCATGGGCTTGCGCACCGACGTGGCGATCGCCCGCGCGGTCGACAAGGGCGACTTGGATCCCGTCGCGGTCCATCCCCTGCCGGTGCAGGAACGGATTCTGGACGCGTTCGCCCGCCTCGGATTCCACTTCAAGAACGCCGATCTGGAGCATGGTCGGATCTACGGCGTGCAGCAGACTCTCCCGTTCTTCCAGGAGATCGAGTTCTTCGCCGCGCCCCAGTACGCGGGGAGCATCAAGGAGGTCGAGCTGACCTTCATCGCCAACCCGCACAGCGTGGAAGTGGTGCTGGAGGCGGACAAGCGGGGCGGCTTCTTCACGCCGGGGCATGACGCGTACGGTCGGCACGTGGTCGAGCACGCCGGTGCCGACCAGGTCGACTGGACGCAGCGGGTCGACGAGTGGATGCGCCAGCTCATCGCCGGGTACGCCAGCCACGGTCACCAGTGGGGCGGGGTGCCGCCGGCGGGGTACCACGGCGGGGCGGAGTATCACGGCGGGCACCATGGGTCGTCGGGCGTCGGTGGGATGGTCGCGGGCGCCGCGCTGGGCTTCGTCGGCGGCATGATCGCCGGTGAGCTGATCGAAGACGCTGTCGAGGGTGCTTTCGAGGCGTTCGACGGCGACGAATAGCCGGAATCTCCCCTTTATCGATCATGAGGTCGGCGAGGACGATTCGCGGGATTTATCGAAAACCTCATGACCGACGGGATGCGTCATGGTGACGGGGGGCGAGGGGTGATCGGCCGCCACGCCAGCGGCGTGGAGAGCACCATCGTGCTCGACGGTTGCCCGTACGGGGCGAGGCGGTCGATCACCCGCTCGAACTCATCCATCGAACCGGCCGCCACTTTGAGCAGAGAGCAGGCGTCACCGGTGATGCGGTGAATCTCCAGCACCTCCGGCCACCCGTGCACGCTCGGGTCTCGTAGCAGACACTGCGGTCCGTAACAAGACATCCGGATCACCGCGATGACCGACCGCCCGGCGGCGCCGAGATCGACGTGGGCGTGGTAGCCGGTGATCACCCCGGCTTCCTCCAGCCTGCGGACCCGCTCCGCCACGGCCGGCGGCGACAGGTGCACCCGGCGGGACAGCTCGCTGTAGGAGAGCCGGGCGTCCGCCTGCAGCTCCCGAAGCAGGGCCCAGTCCATGTCATCCATCGAGGCTCTTCCGTTCGTTAAGTAGATCGCCGAGCCGATTTTGGTTCGGCAAGTGAATACGGTAGTCCGCCGTTGGTTCGGCATTCCATCCAGGCGTTCTCGGCGGCATCATGTCCTCGCATCAAGGAGGACTGCACCGTGAAGACCACAGAACTGCGTACGCCGGTGGTGCGTCCCACCACCGCCGAGGAACGTGCGGTGCGCGCGGCGGCGAACGCCGGCGAGCCGACCGTCGAGTTCCAGGAACGGGTGCCCTACGACGCGTACGTCCGCGCCAGCACCCTGCACAGCCTGCAGCAGCGCCTGACCGACGATCCGGGCGAGATGTCGTTCCTCATGATCAGCCAGATCATGGAGCTCTACTTCGGGTTGATCTGTTTCGAGTTGCGCGAGGCGAAGCGGCTGGTGCACGCGGACGACGTGTGGGGAGCGCTCGCCCCACTGCACCGTGCCGCCCTGCACCTGGACGGGCTGAACGCCGCGTGGCGGGGATTGCGGTGGCTGACCCCCGCGGAGTTCAACCGGTTCCGGGACCAGCTCGGCGAAGGCTCCGGCTTCCAGTCCGCCATGTACCGGCACCTCGAGTTCCTGCTCGGCCTCAAGACCGCTTCGATGATCCGCCCGTTCCGCCGGCTGCCGGACATCTACCAGCCGCTACGGGAGGACCTGCACGCACCCAGTCTGTGGGACGAGGTCATCGCCCTGCTGGCCCGAAAGGGGCATTCGATCCCGGCGGAGGTGCTCGACCGCGATTTCGCCGTCGAGCACGAACCGCACCCTGCCGTGGAGGCCGCCTGGGTGGACGTCTACCGTGACAGCGGGCCCGACAATCACCTGCGACTGCTCGGCGACGCCCTCACCGACGTCGCCGAGAGATTCGGTGACTGGCGGTACGAGCACCTTAAGGCGGTGAAGCGGTCGATGGGTGCCAAACCTGGCAGCGGCGGTTCGGCCGGGATCGGCTGGCTGGAACGCAGCATGGCCCGGGTCGTGTTCCCCGAACTGTGGTCCGCCCGTACCTTGATGTGACAACGCGGAGGACGACGCATGACGACCGCTGAGGACCACGCGCGCCGGCTCGACGCCGAGGACCCGGGGCACCGCGAGCTGTTCCACGTTCCGCCCGCATCCGGCGGGCGCTACCCCGAGGTCGCCTACCTGGCGGGCAACTCGCTGGGGCTGCAGCCGAAGGCCACCCGCACGGAGTTGCTCGAGGAGCTGGACGCCTGGGCGACCCTGGGGGTCGAGGGCCATCTGGAGGGGGCTCGCCCGTGGCTGCCGTACCACGAGCTGCTCACCGAACCGGCGGCCCGACTGGTCGGCGCCCTGCCTGCGGAGACCGTGGTGATGAACTCGCTCACGGTCAATCTGCACCTACTGATGGTGTCCTTCTACCGTCCGAACGGGTCGCGGACCCGCATCGTCATCGAGGACACCGCCTTCCCATCGGACAGCTACGCGGTGCGCAGCCAGGCCCGTTTCCACGGCCTCGACCCCGACACCACCGTGGTGCGGCTGCGTCCCCGACCCGGTGAGGACACCCTGCGCACCGAAGACGTCGTGACCTATCTGGAGCGAGAGGGCGAGCATGTCGCGCTCGTCATGCTCGGCGGGGTCAACTATCTCACCGGCGAGCTGATGGACATTCCCGCGATCACCGCGGCCGGACAGGCGGCGGGTGCGATCGTCGGCTGGGATCTGGCGCACGCGGTCGGCAACGTGCCGCTCGCACTGCACGAGTGGGGAGTGGACTTCGCCGCCTGGTGTTCTTACAAGTACCTGAACTCGGGGCCGGGGGCGCTGGCCGGGGTGTTCATCCACGAGCGACACCTGGGCGATCCGAAGCTGCAGCGTTTCGAGGGCTGGTGGAGCACGGATCCGGCGACCCGGTTCGAGATGGCTCCGGTCTCGCGGCCGCTGCCCACCGCGGACGCCTGGCAGATCTCCAATCCGCCGATCCTCGCGATGGGACCGGTGCGCACCTCGCTGCAGATCTTCGACAAGGTCGGCATGACCGAGTTGCGGGCCCGCAGCATCCGCCTGACCGGTTACCTGGAGAAGCAGCTCGACGAGATCGCTTCGGCTCGCCCGCTGACCGTGGTCACCCCGCGCGATCCGCAACGGCGTGGCTGCCAACTATCGGTACGGGTGGGTCGGGGCAGCGCCAAGGAGCTGGCCAGGAGACTGCGCCAGGGGCACGGGGTCATCGTGGACGCCCGTGAGCCCGACATCATCCGGCTCGCGCCCGTACCCCTGTATTCGACCTATCACGACTGCTGGCGGGCGGCCGCCGCGCTGGCGGAGGAGATCCAGCCGGACCGGTAGCGGTTCAGGGCGCCGTGACCCGAGGCAGGTAGCGCTGCGTTCGGTGCGGTGCCGGTGACAGCGATCGCGGGTGAGCACCCGACACCATCGGTGTCGGGTGCTCACCCGTTCACGGCAGTGCCTCCCACCAGGGATTAGCAGAGAAATTTGCATTCAACCGTTGACCGTGCAGGATTCGTTGCACTACCTTCCTCGCAACTCACCTAGCGAGGAGACCGGATGAAGATCATGTCGCCCACCGGGCACCTGGGGTTCACGCCCCTGGAGAAGGAGAGCTTCGAGGCCGGGCTCGCGGAACGGCCGTCGGCGATCGTGGCGGATTCCGGCTCGGCGGACATCGGCCCGTATCCCCTGGGAGCCGATCTCGCCCACAGCCCGACGGAGTGGCAGCGGCAGGATCTCGAACACTGCCTGCTCGGGGCCCGCAAGCTCGGCGTCCCCTTGGTCATCGGCTCCGCCTCGGACACCGGCACCGATCGAGGCGTCGACAGCTACATCTCGATCATCCGGGAACTCGCCGCCGAACACGGCCTCGCCCCGTTCCGCCTGGCCGCCATCCGCAGCGAGATCGAGCCGTCCCGCCTGGCCGCCGCACTGGCGCAGGGCTGCGTGATCTCCGGTCTGGACGGGCGGCCCGACGCGGACCCGGACACCATCGCCCGCACCGACCACGTCGTCGCGGTCATGGGAGTCGAACCCATCGCGGCGGCCCTGAGCGCCGGTGCGGACGTGGTGATCTGCGGACGGTCGAGCGACTCGGCCATCTTCGCCGCAGTGGCGGAGAGCCTGGGCGGCCTGCCCCGGGACACCGCACTGCTCGCCGGGAAGCTGCTGGAGTGCGCCTCGTTCTGCGCCGAGCCGTTCATGGGCAAGGAGACCGTGATCGGCGAGATCGACGCCGAAGGGGTGACCGTCTACCCGATGCACCCGGCACAGCGGTGCACCCCGGCCTCGGTGGCCAGCCACGCCATGTACGAGCGGGTCGACCCGTACGCGGAAACCATCCCCGGCGGCCGACTCGACATGAGCAACCTGTCCTTCCAGGCACTCGACGAGCGACGGACCCGGGTGTCCGGTGCGCGCTGGATCCCCGCCGACACCTACCGGGTGAAGCTCGAAGGGGCCGGAAAGACGGGCGAGCGGGCGGTCGCCATCATGGGCATCCGCGACCCCTACACCCTCTCCCGACTGGACGACGTCATCGCCTGGAGCCGGCACAAGCTGACCGAACGCTACGGATCACCGGAGCAGCAGGGCTACCAGGTGTACTTCCACACCTACGGCCGAAACGGCGTGATGGGTGCCCTGGAGCCCACGCCGGTCGTCGGTCATGAGGTCGGCATCGTGGTGGAGGCCGTGGCCGCGACCGCCGAGGCGGCCGAGGCGATCTGCGCGCTCGCGTCGCGGAACCTGTTCTACGCCCGCCTGCCCGAGGTCAAGGGCACCGCCGGAGGCGCCTCCTTCTTCTCCGACGAGGTCATGCGCGCGCGTCCCGCGTACGAGTGGACGCTCAACCACGTCATCGCCCTGGACGACGGGCCGGCCGCGCGGGAGTTCGCGAGGGAGCTGTTCCGGACCGAGTTCGTCACCGTGGGCGCCGAGCAGGAGGTCAAGTGATGAAGCTGGCAGAGCTGGCCTCGACGATCCGGTCGAAGAACGCCGGTGTCGACCACGTGACGTTCGACATCATCTTCCGCGACCGCGCCGCCTTCCTCCGGACCGTCGACTCCGGGGTGCTCAACGCGGAGTCCATCGCCAAGCTGTACGGGCTGGACCGCTCCCGGGTGGTGTCGTTCGTCGTCTTCGAACCGGCCCAGGCCATCAAGTTCACCATTCGTAGGCAGCGGCCCGCCGGGAGCACGGGGGAGCCCGACCCGTTCGGCTCGCAGCTGTACCCGCCGCTGTTCGACGTCGAGATCCCGTAGGCGTGATGGCGGTGACGGTGCACAGCTCGCCGGGCATCGACCGATCCGGGCCGCCACGCCCCCCGGCCGCGCTGCGGGTACGTGACCTGTCGGTCCGGATCGGTGCGGTCGCGGCGGTCTCCGGCGTTTCCTTCGATGTCGCCCCAGGCGAGTTCGTCGGCGTGGTCGGGGAGTCCGGATCCGGCAAGAGCGTCACCGCTCGAGCCATCCTCGGCTTGCTGCCCGAGCACGCGGAGGTCCGCGGCAGCATCAAGCTGGGGGAGGAGGAGATCACGACCGCCGGTCCGCGCCGCCTGCGGAAGATCCGGGGCGGGGAGATCGGTCTGGTGTTCCAGGACGCCCTGGCCGCGCTGGACCCGGTGCACACCATCGGCGACCAACTGGTGGAGGCGTTGCGGGCGCACCGCAAGGTCACCCGAGCGCAGGCGCGGGCCCGGGCCGCGGAGCTGCTCGACGAAGTCGGCATCCCTCGACCGGTCGAATGCCTCGACCGGTACCCGCACCAGCTGTCCGGAGGCATGCGGCAGCGGGTGGTCATCGCCAGCGCGCTCATCGCGGACCCGGCTCTGATCGTCGCCGACGAGCCGACCACCGCGCTGGACGTCACGGTCCAGCGGCAGGTGTTGGACCTGCTGGCCGACGTCTGCGCCCGCCGCGCCGCGGCGGTGCTGCTGATCACCCACGACCTCGGGGTGGTCGCGCAGACCTGCGACCGGGTCGCCGTCTTCTACGGGGGGCTGCTGGTCGAGGAGGCGGAGACGGTCACCCTGTTCGAGCAACCGCGCCACCCGTACACCAGGGCACTGCTGCGGTCGCTGCCGAAGCTCGGGGTGGACGCGCCGTTCGAGGCGATCCCCGGTCAACCCGCTCAGATCAGGGGCCGGCTGACCGAATGCCCGTTCGCGCCGAGATGCGAGTTCGCCGCCGACACCTGCCGGGCGAGCGTCCCACCCGAGTATCGGGACGACCGCGGCCGCCACCGCTGCCTGCGGGTCGGAGAGGGGGAGCTGTGAGCGGCTATCTCCAGGTACACAACCTGTGTAAGTCGTTTCGCGGCGGGCGTGGGCTGTTCGCTCGAGGCCCGGAGATCGTCGCGGTGGACGACGTCTCGTTCGAGATTCCCCGCGGAACCACGTTCGGACTCGTCGGGGAGTCCGGATCCGGCAAGTCCACGACCGCGCGGATCGTAGCCCGACTGCTCGATGCGGACAGCGGCGAAGTCGTCCTCGACGGCCAGCCGATGCTGAAACTACGGGGCCGGGAGCTGCTGCGGGCCCGCCGTCGCATCCAGATGGTCTTCCAGGATCCGTTCGCATCACTCAATCCCCGCTGGAAGGTGGGCCGTCTCGTCGCGGAGGGCATGCGGATCCACAAACTGGGCTCGCCGTCCGACCGGCGGCGACGGGTCGCCGAACTTCTCGAACAGTGCGGTCTGCCCGCCGAGGCCGCCGACCGGTATCCCCACGAGTTCTCGGGCGGACAGCGCCAGCGGATCGGGATCGCCCGGGCGCTCGCGGTGGAACCCGAGGTGCTCGTCCTCGACGAGCCGGTCTCCGCACTGGACGTCTCGATCCGGGCGCAGATCCTGAACCTGCTGACCCGCCTGCAACGGGAACTCGATCTGACATACCTGTTCATCGCCCACGATCTGGCCATCGTGGAGCGGTTCTGCGACGAGATCGCGGTGATGCGTCACGGCGTGATCGTCGAACGGGGGAGGCCGACTGAGCTGTACCGCGACCCGCGGCACGAATACACGCGGGAGCTGCTCGACGCAATACCCATCCCCGATCCCCGACGACGCACCCTCGGAGGAACGAAGTGAGAATCTTAGGCAGATTCACCTCGCCGGTCCGGTGGCGGCGCACGGCCGCCGCAGCGGTCGCCGCCGGCCTGGCCTGCGCGCTGGTCGCGGGCTGCGCCGGTGGCGGCACGACCGGCCAGAGCGGCGCCAAGACGATCACCGTGGCCCAGTCGGCCGACATCATCACGATGGACCCGGCGATGCACCGGTCCCGGATCAACCAGACGGTGGTCCGCAACGTCTTCGAAGCCCTGGTGAACCAGGACGCGTCGCTCAAGCCGGTTCCGGAGCTGGCGACCGAGTGGACCCAGGTCGATCCGCTGACCTGGCGCTTCAAGCTGCGGGAGAACGTGGTCTTCCACAACGGGGAGCCGTTCACCGCCGAGGCGGTCAAGTTCAGCATCGAACGCGTCCTCGACCCCGAGCAGGCCTCGCCCCGGGCCAGCATGCTCTCGATGATCGACGAGGTCGTCGTCGAGGACGAGCACACGGTGGTGATCCGGACCAAGCAGCCGTCGCCGATCCTGCTCGCCAGCCTGTCGGTGAACGAGATCGTCCCGCCCAAGTACCTCGAGGAGGTCGGGGACGAGGAATTCGCGAGGAAGCCGGTCGGCACCGGTCCCTTCACCTTCGTCGAGTGGGTGGCCAACGAACGGGTCGTGCTCAAGGCGAACGACAGGTACTGGGGCGGGCGTCCCAAGGTGGACCGCCTGATCTTCCGGCCGATCCCCGAGGTGTCGGCGCGCATCGCCGCGCTGCAGTCGGGCGACGTGCAGATCGCCGCCGAGGTGCCGGCCGACCTGGCCGGGACCCTGTCCGGTGATGTGCAGGCGGTGTCGGTCAGCGGAACCCGGATCTTCTTCCTCGCCATGAACGTCACCAAGGCGCCGTTCGACAAGCCGGAGGTCCGGGTGGCGGTCAACCAGGCCATCGACCGGGAACTGCTGGTGAAGAGCATCTACCAGGACCGGGCCCGGAGCCTGAACCAGCCCGCGTTCCCCGAGATGGTGGGCTACCACGAAGGCTACTCCGGTTACCCCTATGACAAGCAGGCCGCCGGCGCGGTCCTCGGCTCCATCGGCACCCCGGTGCAGATCGACGTCGAGGAGAAGGACAAGACCCTCGCCGAGGCGGTCGCCGGTCAGCTGCAGGCCGCGGGCCTGAAGGCACAGGTCAACGTGCTGGAAGGGCAGGCCTTCCTGGACGCGATCAACAAGGGCGGCAGTACCGCGTACCTGTCGTCCTGGGGAGTCGCCGAGGGCGACGCCGACGTCATCTTCGCCCGGCACTTCTGGTCGCCGTCGCGCAAGGACGGCTTCTACACCGGCTACCGGGACGCGGCGCTCGACACGCTGATCGAGAAGGCCCGCTCGACCGCCGACCAGGCCGAACGGGAGCGGCTGTACGCCGAGGCCGTCGAGATCGTCATGGCCGCCGCACCCTGGGCGCCGCTGCTGAACCCGGAGGAGATCTACGGCGTGTCGGCGGCCGTGCAGGGCTGGCAGCCGTCCCCGATCGGGCGCATCAACGTAACCGACGTCACGCTCAAGTGAGGTTAAGCGGTGCTCCGATTCCTACTGCGACGCCTCGGCCAGACCGTACTGGTGGCCTTCGGTGTATCGCTCATCGTGTTCTCCCTGGTGCACCTGACCCCCGGTGATCCGGTCGATGCCCTGTTCGCGGGCGAGAACGTTACGGCGGAGCAGAAGGCGGAGTACCGTCGACTGATCGGCCTGGACCGGCCCCTGACGGAACAGTACCTGTCCTTCGCCGTCGGGGCCGTCCAGGGCGATCTGGGTGAGTCGATCCGTCGCGGCGTCCCGGTGTCCTCGCTGATCCTGGAGACGCTGCCGGCGACCCTCGAACTCACCCTCGCGGCGCTGATCATCGCCGTCGTGATCGCCGTCCCGGTGGCCATCGTGTCCGCGCTGCGGCAGGGCAGCCTGTGGGACCGGGGCGGCAGCGTCACCGCCCTGTTCGGTATCTCGATGCCCAGCTTCTGGCTCGGCATCATGCTGATCCTGATCTTCTCGGTGAACCTGCGGATGTTTCCGGCCGGCGGTCGGCTGGACGTCGACGTCGAACTTGAGCGCATCACCGGCCTGGTCGTGATCGACGCCCTGCTCCAGCGCAACTGGACCGCGCTCGGCTCCGCCCTGCAACATCTGGCGCTGCCCGCGGTCACCCTCGGCACGGCCATCGCGGCCACCCTGGCCAGAGTGCTGCGCTCCGGGCTGCTCGAGGTCAAGAACCAGGACTTCGTCGAGGCGTTGCGGGCGCGCGGCCTGTCCTTTCCCCGGGTCGTACGACACATGCTGCGCAACGCGCTGCCCGCCACCATCACGGTCATGGGGGTACGCATCGGAGTCCTGCTCGGCGGTGCGATCGTCGTCGAAACCGTCTTCTCCTGGCCGGGGATCGGTCGACTCATCGTCGAGGCGGTCCGCAACCGCGACTACCCCGTGGTGCAGGGCTCGGTGCTCGTCCTCGCCATCGTCTTCGTCGCCGTCAACCTGGCGACCGATCTGCTGCACGGTTGGCTGGATCCGCGCGTCAAGCACGGGAGGTCGGTGGCATGAGCGTGAGCGTGCGCGCCCTCTACCGCTTCTTCGACCGATCCTGGCTGGCGATGGCGGCGCTGGCGGTGCTCGTGCTGTTCATCGTCGTGGGACTGTTCGCCCCGCTGCTGGCACCATACGACCCCAACGTCCAGGACCTGGCCAACCGGCTGCAGCCGCCCTTGGCGCCCGGGCACCTGCTGGGCACCGACGTGCTGGGCAGGGACGTGCTGTCGCGGCTCATTCACGGCACGCGGGTGTCCCTCGTGGTCGGCTTCGCCGCGGTCGCGCTGTCCGGGGTGATCGGCGTCGCCGTCGGGCTGATCAGCGGATACTTCGGCGGCTGGATCGACACCGTGTTCATGCGGATCGTCGATGCCTGGCTGGCCTTCCCGTTCCTGCTCATGGCGATCGCCGTCGTCGCGATCATCGGCGGCGGCCTGCAGAACATCGTCATCGCGCTGGTCGTCACCAGCTGGGTGGTGTACGCGCGGCTGGTCCGCGGTGAGACGCTCTCCCTGCGGGAACGGGAGTTCGTCCTGTCCGCGCGGGGGCTCGGCGCGTCCCGGCTCCGCCTCATGGTCGGGCACATCCTGCCGAGCATCATCGCACCGATCCTGGTGGTCGCGACCCTGGAACTCGGCGTGGTCATCGTGACCGAGGCGTCCCTGTCCTTCCTCGGGCTCGGCGCGGACGCCTCCCAGCCGAGCTGGGGCAACATGCTCGCCGACGGCCGCGCCTACGTCACCCAGGCGTGGTGGCTCGCTACCCTGCCCGGTGTCGCGATCTTCGTCGTCGTCCTGGCCGTCAACGTGCTCGGTGACGGTATCCGAGACGCCCTGGATCCGCGGCAGGAGACCGCCCGCCGGACGAAGGAGCTGCTGTGACCGAGGGTCCACCCCTGCCGGATCGCATCCGGCGCCGGTTCACCTCCCTGCCCGCGAAGCAGAAATCGGTGGCCCGCATCCTCGCCGACGACCCGGAGACGGTGGCGATGGCCTCGGTGAGCGAAGTGGCACGCCGAGCCGGGGTCGATGCGGCGACCGTGGTCCGCACCTGCCAGAACCTCGGCTACTCCGGCTGGCGGGAGCTGCTCGCGGACGTGCGGGTGAACGTGACCCGGCAGCGCACCTTCGCCGAACGGGTGGCCGAACTCGGCGGTCAGGACGAGAGCATCGTCAACCGGATCCGCGACAACGCGCTGCGCAACATCGACGAGACCTTCGAGGGCCTCGATCACGAGTCGTTCGACGAGGTGGCCCGGGTACTGTCCGAGGCCGGTCTGGTGCTGGTCGCCGCCGGCGGGGTGTCCACCGGGGTAGGTGAGTTCCTGACCTCGTCGCTGCGGACCATCGGTGTGCGATCCGCCCTGGTCACCTGCGTGAGCGACGCCGCACCGGCGTTGGCACCGCTCGGGCCCGGCGATGTCGTGCTGGGCATCAGCATGTGGCGCTACCTGCGTACCACGATCCACACCTTGCGCCACGCCAGGCAGGCGCTCGGTGCCCGGACCGTCGCGATCACCGACAGCGCGGTGTCGCCCGCGGCCCGGGTGTCGGATCACACGTTGGTGGCCCGGACGCTGTCGATCGGCCCGAGTCTGAGCATGACCGGGGTGCTGGCCCTGGCCGAGGCGCTGGTGGCGCGGATCGCGCTGCTGCAACCGCAGCGCAGCCGGGCAGCCGCCGCCGTCGCCAGCGACCTCTACTTCGAGGGGCACGTCCTGGCCGAGCGGGAGACCGACTCCGATGTGCTCGATCCGGTGCCGCGGATGCGTCCCGTCTCGGAGGTCCGCCATGACTGAGCCGACGCTGATCGCCGCGGCGCAGTTCGAATCACCGGTGGGCAAGGTCCGAGCGAACACCGCCACCGCCGTCGAGGCGGTGCGGGCCGCAGCCGCCCGGGGAGCGGCGCTCGTGGTCCTGCCCGAATACGCCATCAGCGGGTACGACGCCGATTGGATCCGGGCCGGGGCACCGGGCGGCGGCATCACCGTGCCCGGGCCGGTCCCCCAGGCACTCGCCGAGGCCGGCGTCGAGGCGGGCATCACCGTCGTCTTCAACGACCTGGAGAGGGCGCAGAACCGCCTGTACGGCTCGAGTTTCGTCATCTCGGGTGGAAAGGTCGTCGGCCGGCACCGCAAGACGATCCTGACGCCGGGTGAGGCGGCCGCAGGTCTGGTTCCCGGGGACGAGGCGGCGGTCCCCGTCGAGGTGCCGGGTGTCCCGGTGCCGGTCGCCCCGATGATCTGCTTCGAGCACGGGTTTCCCGAGATCGCCCTCGATCTCGCGCTCGCCGGTGCCGGGTTGATCGCCATCTCCTCGGCCATCCGCACCGGCACCGAGTACCTGCGCAACCTGCGCACCCGGGCCCGGGCGCAGGACAACGGATGCTATGTGATCGCCGCGAACGCGGTCGGCGGCGACTACTGCGGGGAGTCCATGATCGTCGATCCGCGCGGAGACGTGCTCGTCCGAGCGACCTCCACCGCCAGCGAGGTGATCGTCGCCGAGCTGGATCCCGAACTGATCGTGGCGCAGCGGCGCGCCGAACCGGTGCTGCGTCTGCGGCGACCTGAGCTACGACCGCCACACACCCGATCCGGACCGTTCGCGGCCGTTACCCCTCTCCAGTCTGGAGGCGAACCGAATGTCTGATTCCTCGAAGCGCACCGTCGCGCCACTGGACCTGTTCGACATCGACGCGCTGCTCACCGAGGAGGAGCGGGCGATCCAGGACACGGTCGGCAAGTTCTGCGCCGACCGGATCCGGCCACACCTGCCCCGGTGGTTCGAGTCCGGCGAGCTGCCGGCCCGTGAGCTGGCCCGCGAACTCGGCGAACTCGGTGTGCTCGGCATGCACCTGAAAGGCTACGGGTGCGCCGGGACCGGCGCGGTCGCGTACGGCCTGGCCTGCCTGGAGCTGGAGGCGGCCGACTCGGGCATCCGTTCGCTGGTCAGCGTGCAGGGTTCCCTGGCCATGTACGCCATCCACGCCTACGGCAGCGAACAGCAGCGGCAGGAGTGGCTGCCGCGGATGGCCCGCGGCGAGGCGATCGGCTGTTTCGGCCTGACCGAGCCGGACTTCGGCTCGAACCCGGCCGGCATGCGCACCACGGCCCGCCGCGACGGTGACGACTGGGTCATCGACGGAACCAAGATGTGGATCACCAACGGCTCGGTGGCCGATGTGGCGGTGGTGTGGGCGCGGACCGAGGACGGCATCCGGGGCTTCGTGGTGCCGACCGACACCCGCGGCTTCTCCGCCCGCCCCGTGCCCGGGAAGATGTCGCTGCGCGCATCCGTGACCTCCGAGCTGGTCCTCGACGGCGTGCGCCTGCCGCAGGACGCGATGCTGCCCGGCGCGCACGGCCTTCGTGCCCCCTTGGGCTGCCTCAACGAGGCCAGGTTCGGCATCATCTTCGGCGCGCTGGGCGCGGCCCGGGACTGCCTGGAGACGGCCATCGCCTACGCCCGGGACCGGGAGGTGTTCGACAAATCGCTGGCCGCCTATCAGCTGACCCAGGCCAAGCTCGCCGACATGACCCTGGAGCTCGGCAAGGGCATGCTGCTCGCGGTGCAGCTCGGGCGGTTGAAGGAGGCGGAACGGCTGCGGCCCGAGCAGGTCAGCGTGGGCAAGCTGAACAACGTGCGCGAGGCGTTGGCGGTCGCCCGAGAGTGCCGCACGATCCTCGGCGCCAACGGCATCACCTTGGAGTACCCGGTCATCCGGCACGCGCTGAACCTCGAGTCCGTGCTCACCTACGAGGGCACGTCGGAGGTCCACACGCTGGTCATCGGGCAGGCGCTGACCGGCCACTCGGCCTTCCGCTGAGGACGGACGACGTGCCCCAGACCCGTGGCGCCCTCGGCGGGCTCCTCGTGGCCGACTTCGGACGGGTGCTCGCCGGCCCGTACGCCACGATGCTGCTCGCCGATCTCGGCGCCGATGTCGTGAAGATCGAGCGCCCGGACACCGGGGACGACACCCGGGCGTGGGGGCCGCCGTGGACGTCGGGCGAGGCCACCTATTTCCTGGGAGTCAATCGCAACAAGCGTTCGGTGGCGCTCGATCTGCGTACGCCGGAGGGGTTGGCGGCGGCCCGCGACCTCGCCCGTCGGGCCGACGTGGTGGTGGAGAACTTCCGCCCCGGCACCATGGACCGGCTCGGCTTGGGATATGCCGAGCTCAGCGCCGCCAACCCCGGCCTGGTGTACTGCTCGGTCACCGGCTTCGGCCCGCACCAGGGACGTGACCTGGCCGGGTACGACCTGCTGGTGCAGGCGGTCGGTGGGCTGATGAGCATCACCGGGCCGGACCCCGCGCGACCCACCAAGGTGGGGGTGGCGCTCGTGGACGTGATCACCGGGCTGCACGCCGCGGTCGGCATCCTCGCCGCGTTGCGCCACCGCGACCGGACCGGACGCGGCCAGCGGGTCGAGGTGAACCTCCTGTCGTCACTGCTGTCCGCGTTGACCAACCAGGCCGCGGGTTACCTCGGCGCGGGCGTCGTCCCGGTCGCCATGGGCAACCGGCATCCATCGATCGCGCCGTACGAGGTGTTCTCCACCGCGGACCGGCCGCTGGTCGTCGCCGTCGGCAACGACCGGCAGTTCCGGGCGCTGGTCGACGCGCTGGGGCTGCCCTCGCTCGCCGAGGATGAGCGCTTCGCCACGAACGCCGCACGGGTGGCGCACCGGGACGAGCTGGTCGCCGCGCTCAGCGGCGTGTTGGCCGGACGTACCGCGGACGAGTGGTTCGAGACGCTGTCCGCGGTGGGAGTGCCGGCCGGCCCCATCAACGACATCCGGCAGGCGTTCGCCCTGGCCGCGCGGCTCGGACTGGACCCGGTGGTGGAGATCGAGGATCCGGTCCGCGGTGCGCCCAGCCGCCAGGTGGCGAACCCGATCAGACTCAGCGAAACCCCGGCCGCCTACCATCGGCCGCCGCCCCGGTTGGGCGCCGACACCGAGTCGGTGTTGGCCGAACCACGGACCGATCCGCCTCGCTGATCGGTTTCTCGATCAGTTCCTCGGCGGCTCCGCCGATCCCTTCCCCGGAACCTGTCGCAGCGGCCGACGCTTTCGCCGACCGGGCCGGTGCGGATCGCTTCGGGCTGTCCCGGCGCCCTACCCGAAGGTGCACTGTCCACGGTGCCCGTTCGGGTAGGGCGATCGGACGCTCTGCTAGGCCTGACTGTTATCGGTGCTGCTTGGCGAGGCTGAGCGTGGCAGCGGTTGTTCCACCGCGCCGAAGGTGCCCGCCTTGCTAGGAGTGCCGCAGATGGAAGAGACGACGGTCGACAAGCGCTACGGCGTAGGTATCCGGGCGATCGGCGGTCACCTGCCCGAGCGCCTGGTGACCAACTCCGACCTGGAGAAGATGTTCGACACCACCGAGGAGTGGATCGACAGGCACATCGGCATCCAGACGCGACGCTGGTCCGCACCGGACGAGTGGACCTCGGACCTGGGTGCGGCCGCCCTGCTCGACGCCTGCCGGCGTGCCCGGGTCAGCCCCGATTCGATCGACCTCGTGATATGCGGCACCTACACCCCGGACAACATGATCCCGGCGGCCGCGGTGGCGATCATGCGTAAGGTCGGCATGCGCGGGGTGGCCGGTTTCGACGTCAACAGCGGCGGTTGCCCCGGCGGCACGTTCGCACTCGACGTCGGTGCCAAGTACATCGCCTCCGGGCAGTACCGTCGGGTCGCGGTGGTGTTGTCGGACGTCAACACCAAACTCTTCGACCCCGAGGACCGCACCGTCGGTGTGATCTTCGGAGACGGCGCGGCCTGCTACCTGCTGGAGCCCACGACGCCGGGGGTCGGGGTCGGCCCCGCGCTGCTGCGCAGCGATCCGACCACCTACGAGACCGCGTTCGTGAAGCGGGAGCCGCGGACCTGGTCGGACGGCCGCCCGAAACGATCGGCCTACGGGGAATACTTCTCGTACATGCACGGCCGGTCCGTGCGTGACTTCGCCCTGGAGGTCGTGCCCGGCTTCGTCGAGGAGCTGGTGGAGGCCAACGGGATGGCGCTCGACGACATCGACCTGATCGTCTTCCACCAGGCCAACTACCACCTGATCTACCTGATCATGGAGAAGCTGGGCCTGCCCGCGGAGCGGACCTTCACCACCGTCGAGCGGTACGGCAACACCTCCGGCGCGGGCGTCCCGCTCGCCCTGCGCGACGCCCTGGACCAGGGACGGATCAAGCCGGGGGACCGGGTGGTGCTCGCGTCCTTCGGCGCCGGGATGAGCCACGGCGGCCTGGTCATCCGGTGGCCGGGCGAGGATGACTTCGTCTGCGCGGCATGAACGAAGAAGCAGTCGAGTTCACCCGGATCCGGGTCAGCTGGCACGCCGGGGTCACCCATCTGATGCTCGACCGGCCGCACCGCCGCAACGCGATCGACCTGACGCTCGCCCGCGAACTGCTCGAAGCAACCCTGCTGGAGCGCACCGCAGCCAGCCGCTGCGTGCTGCTGACCGGTGCCGGTGACCACTTCTGCGTCGGCGGGGACCTGAAGAGCTTCCGGGAGCAGCAGGACATCCCCGACCACCTGGTGGCGGTGACCAGCTATCTGCACGCCGCGCTCGCCAGACTGGTGGCGCTGCCGGCCCCCCTGGTGGTCGCCGCCCAGGGGCACGTGGCGGGGGCGGGGCTCGGCCTCGCCTGCCTGGCCGACATCC
>DASVCA010000037.1:0-2670 GCA_036381835.1 Micromonosporaceae bacterium | reverse complement strand
GGCTGACTGCCCGGTTGCGCCAGCGGCTGGCTGAGGCGATCGCCGGGTCGAACCGGGCGGTGTCGGAGGTGGCCGCCGAGTACGGAGTGTCCTGGCGCCAGCCCATCGGGCGCTGGTGGCCGCCGCCGCGAGGTGGCTGGGCCCGCCGACACCGACGCGGGTGTTGGGCATCGACGAGACCCGCGCCCGCACCGTGCGCTGGGTCCTGGCCGAGCAGGGGTGGCGGCGCAGCGATCCGTGGATGACCTCGTTCGTCGACGCGGACACCACCGGCCCGGGGCTGCTGCTCGGGCTGGCCCCGGGCCGCTCCGGGGCCTGCGTGCGCACCTGGCTGGCCGAGCAGACGCCGCAGTTTCGGGCCGGGATCGAGCTGGTGGTCATCGACCCGTCCGCCCCGTACGCGTCGGGCATCCGCGCCGCCCTGCCGCGGGCGCGGATCGCGGTCGACCACTGGCACCTGGTCCGACTGGCCAACGACGTGGTCACCGAGGTCCGCCAACGCGTCACCCGCCAGCTGCATCAGCGCCGCGGCCTGGTCTGCGACCCGGTGTGGGCGCATCGGCGCATGCTGCTCACCGCCGGGAACCGGCTGTCCCGACGCCAACTCGACCGACTGGCCCGGGTACTCGAGGCTGATGATCCGACCGAGGAGATCGGCGCCGCCTGGGGCTGCAAGGAACTGCTGCGCCAACTGCTCGCCCAGCACGAGCCGGCCCGGATCCGCACCGCGCTGTGGCGGTTCTACGACGCCTGCGCGCAGGCGGACATGCCCGAGACCACCCGTCTAGCCCAGACGATCGAGACCTGGTGGCCGGCCATCCTGACCGCGCTCACCGAACGGGTCACCAACGCCCGCACCGAAGGCTTCAACAGGATCATCAAACAGGTCAAACGCGTCGCCTGCGGGTTCCGCAACATGGACAACTATCGACGACGCATCATGACACACATCGCAGTCACCCGACCGCGACTACAGGCAGCATGATGAGGCCGCCCCGCTTAAGTACCAAGGGCCTCCTTGACTCGGTCCTCCAGAGCACCCCACTGCTGTAGGTCGCCGTTCAGTATCGGCCCGCCACAAGCTCGGAGACTCCGGGCCACAGCCTGGGCACGTTGGTCATCCGGCAGGGGAGAAAAGTCCCCCCGGTACACGTCGGATTCTTGGCCGACCAGATCCTCGACCGTGGCCAAGTCTATGTAGTCTATCCCGCTATCTGGGCGTATGTCTCTGCGCGGCGGAAACTCACCATCGACAAGCCGAACGAGAAAGACCCAGAAGGGATCGCCCAGGAACCAGTCCAGATGGACACCAACGACGGGGTCGGCGTAGCGGATTCGGAAGCCCCTGTCACGAAGCTCCGTGCCCACATGGCGATAGCTGAACTCATCCACCAAGAATGCGAACGCGCGCTCGCAAGCGTCGGCCGATGCCCGAATGTCAGGGCGCCTCATGCGGCCATTCTATGTTATGCATCTCGCGTATCCGGTGGTTGACTGCTCGTGCGGCCCATTCAATGGCACCGGGAGCCTCTGGGCGGATGTTCCTCATTTCCACCAATTGAGCGGCCGCCCTTCTTCATCGAATACATTGGCGAACATCCACTCCACTTGGTAGAGATCGGCGAACGAATTCATAAAGTCCTCGATTGAACGAAGACCTACAGTTACAGGAAAGGTGAATACGCGAAGGCCGTCCAGCTCGCCATCAACCGTTCCGCCAGCGACCATCCTCACCTGTTGAGAGATATGCGCAAGCACATAATCAGGAACATCCTTATAGAAAAACTGGACAGCGACATTTCCGCCGCGCTCAACGAGCGTAATCGAATGACTCTGCTCATCGAACCTAACTAAGTCTCCAGCCGCGAAGCCTTGGACGAAGCCGGGAGAGCGCACGAGCCTCAGTAGGCCACCCTCCACTGGCTCTACCAGCAAGCTCTCCCTGACCTCGCGTCCGTCTGGTGCCGGGAACGCGACCTCAATGACCCTCCACGAGCTAGTCGTATCTTCCATAAGGCGCCCCGCATCCCCCACGTTCAGCACAGGACATACCCGGCGTGACACTACCGCGGTCCTGTGCGCTAAGGTTACAGGCCGCTCCCTCGAAGCAGAGGTTGACGGGGTTGTGGTTGCCTCCCCGAGATCTTGGGACATTGACGTGGCCAATATGGATATTGGCCGGGTTGGTCGTCGAATGGCCACACCGCCAGCAGGTAAAGACCGGGATTTGGCCCGGCGGCGTGGCATCGATATGCGCCTGTATCATGGCTTCACGTAGCGACCTCGGAACGGGCTGGAATGACATGTTGCCCCCCACGCTCGCCGCCCGCTCGGCGGCTGACGACGCCTCGCCGTCCTTGAAGACGAACAGGGGAAGCTGACAAAACTTTGGGGCGTCGTCGTCATCGTTATTGTGGACCAGGACCGGCGTCGTCCCAGCGAAGACGTAGTAGGTGTGGATGGTGGCGACCGTGAGGTCGCGCATCTCGGCGGCGCCGGTGTAGTTGTCGACGGCGACGACGAGCTGCAGCTCACCGGTCGGGCTGGTGACGACCGATCGGCCGGGGACCAGGTCCGCCGCGTCGACCCACTCGTCAGCAGCGACATCCCAGAACGGGTGGTTCTGCGTGGTCTCCAGCGTGCTGACAGCCGCCTCGGTAGGACCGCGCG
>DASVCA010000036.1:0-5985 GCA_036381835.1 Micromonosporaceae bacterium | reverse complement strand
GCGCGCCGCCACGGCAGCCTGCTCGACAGCACGTCCGTCGGGGCTTCCCTGCTCGGCATCTGTATCCCGGTGTTCTTCCTGGCCTATCTACTCAAGTACGTCTTCGCTCTGACCCTGCACTGGCTGCCGACCCAGGGCCGGCTGACCGCCGGGCTCGACCGTACCGACATCACCGGCTTCTACGTGCTGGACGGCATCATGACCCGGGAGTGGGATGTGGTGGCCGACGCCCTGCTGCACCTGATCCTGCCCGGGCTCGCGCTGTCCAGCATCCCGCTGGCGATCATCGTGCGGATGACCCGGGCCAGCGTGCTGGAGGTGCTCGGTGAGGACTACGTGCGTACCGCGGAGGCGAAGGGGCTGACCGAACAGGTGGTCCGTAACCGGCACATCCTGCGCAACGCGTTGCTGCCGGTGATCACCGCGATCGGGTTGCTCACCGGTGGCCTGCTCTCCGGAGCGGTCCTGACCGAAAGCGTCTTCGCGCTCAACGGGGTCGGCTCCTTCGTCAAGGACGCCATCTTCTACAGCGACTACCCGGGCCTGATGGGCTTCGTCCTGATCTTCGCCCTGATCTACGTCATGGTGAACCTGCTGGTGGACATCTCCTACAGCCTGATCGATCCGAGGGTGAGGGTGCGATGAAGCTGGTCACCCCGGGCCGGAAGGCCGAGAAGATCGACCGACTCGCCGAGCTGGCCGCGGCGGACGAGGCCGGCCGCAGCCTCTGGCAGGAGACCTTCGCCCGGCTGCGACGCAACCCGACCGCGATCGTCGGGGCGGTCATCGTCGGGCTCTTCCTCCTCCTCTCGATCATCGCGCCGCTCCTGGCTCCGTACAGTCCGACCGCGCAGACCTGGCGTGAGGAGACGAGCGTCGCCCAGGGCATCTTTCCCGGCCCCCGAGCGGAGAACTGGCTCGGTGTCGACGCCCTCGGCCGGGACTTCTTCAGCCGGCTGGTGATCGGGGCACGGCAGACGCTGCTCGTCGGGGTCGTCGCAACCCTGCTCGGATTCACCGTCGGTGCGCTGCTCGGCGCGATCTCGGGCGCGGCGGCCGGGCTCGGGGGCCGGGTGGGACGGTGGGTCGACAACACCCTGATGCGTCTCACCGACATGCTGCTCGCCCTGCCCAGCCTGCTGCTCGCGGTCAGCGTGGCGGCCCTGCTCGGCCGTAGCCTGCTCACCGTGATGATCGCGGTCGGGGTCGTGCAGATTCCGATCTTCGCGCGGCTGCTGCGCGGCTCGATGATCGCCCAGTCGAACAGCGACTACGTGCTCGCGGCGCAGGCCATCGGCGTGCCGCGATGGCGGATCGCGGTCAGCCACGTGGTGCCGAACTCCCTCGGTCCGGTGATCGTCCAGGCCACGCTGACCCTGGCCACCGCGATCATCGAGGCGGCCGCGCTGTCGTTCCTCGGGCTCGGCAATCCCGATCCGTCGACTCCGGAGTGGGGTGTGATGCTCGCGGACGCCCAGGCGTATCTCGACGTACGCCCGGAGTGGGCGTTTTATCCGGCAGCCGGGATCGTCATCACGGCGCTCGGGTTCACGCTGCTCGGGGAGGCGCTGCGCGAAGCCCTCGACCCGAAGCTACGGAAGTGAGAAGGATTCGGCATGGCGCTTCTTGAGGTCTGCGACCTGTCGGTGGTGTTCAACCGGCGCGGTCAGCGCCCGATGCGAGCCGTCGACGGCGTATCGTTCACGGTGGACGCCGGCGAGGTGATCGGCCTGGTCGGCGAGTCCGGCTGTGGTAAGAGCGTCACCTCGCTCGCCATCATGGGGCTGTTGCCGAAGCGGGGTGTGCAGGTCGGAGGGAAGGCGGTCTTCGACGGCACCGACCTGCTGCAGTTGGACAATCGGACGATGCGCGACGTCCGTGGCCGGGACATCGCGATGATCTTCCAGGATCCGCTCTCCTCGCTGAATCCGGTCGTGCCGATCGGCGTTCAGGTCACCGAGGTGCTCACCCGCCATCGCGGGATGAAGGGCGAGACCGCCGCGAAGCACGCGGCCGAACTGCTTGACCGGGTCGGCATCCCCGACCCTCGGCGGCGGTTGAAGGAGTACCCGCACCAGCTGTCGGGGGGAATGCGCCAGCGGGCGCTGATCGCCATGGCGGTCGCCTGTCAGCCGCGGCTGCTCATCGCAGACGAGCCGACCACGGCGCTGGATGTCACGATCCAGGCGCAGATCCTCGAACTCCTCAAGGATCTGGTACGAGACTCGGGTACCGCGCTCATCATGATCACGCACGATCTCGGCGTGGTCGCCGGGATGTGCGACATGATCAACGTGCTGTACGCCGGTCGGGTGGTGGAGACGGCCCGACGCCGCCCGCTGTTCGCCGCGCCGCACCACCCGTACACCGTCGGACTGCTCGGCTCGATCCCCCGACTCGACGCCGACCGCGGACAGCCGCTCACCCCGATCCGCGGCTCTGTCCGCGACGTGCTGCCGTGGTCGGACGGGTGCGCGTTCGCGCCGCGGTGCGATCACCGGACCGACGCCTGCGTCGGACAGCCACCCGATCTGGTGCCGACGCACGACGGGCGGCATCACCGGTGTGTGAACCCCGTGGGGCTGACGAACGCCGAACCGCCGGCCGAGGCCGAAGATCCGGCAGTGACGTCCGGTGCGGCCATGCCCAAGCAGCGCGGGAAGGAGGAGGCGTGACCGAGCCGCTGTTGGAGGTCCGCGATCTCAAGGTGCACTTCCCGATCGTCAAGGGAGTGTTCTTCGACCGGGTCGTAGGGCACGTCAAGGCCGTCGACGGCGTGGACCTAACCATCCACCGAGGGCAGACGTACGGCCTGGTCGGCGAATCCGGGTGCGGCAAGTCCACGCTCGGTCGGGCGATCCTGCGGTTGAACCCGGTGACCTCCGGCGAGGTCAGGTTCGACGGGACCGACCTGACTACGCTGCCACCCGCGCAGCTACGCGCCATGCGCCGCCGGATGCAGATGGTCTTCCAGGACCCCCTGTCCAGCCTCGACCCCCGACAGAACGTCGAGTCCATCCTGGTGGAGGGGCTGCAGACGCACGGGATCGGTCGAGATCGTGCCGAGCGCCGAAAGATCATTACTGAGACGCTGGACGCGGTCGGGCTGCCCCGGTGGGCGCTCTCCCGCTACCCGCACGAGTTCTCCGGCGGGCAGCGTCAGCGGATCGGCATCGCACGGGCGCTGGTGCTCGGCCCGGAACTGATCGTGGCCGACGAGCCGGTGTCCGCGCTGGACGTGTCGATTCAGGCGCAGGTCATCAACCTGCTCGAAGAGTTGCAGCAGGAGATGGGGCTCACCTATCTGGTGATCGCTCACGACCTGGCCGTGGTCCGGCACATCTCCGACGTGGTCGGGGTGATGTACCTCGGCACGCTGGTCGAGGAGGCGCCGAGCGACCGTCTCTACCGCGAACCGTTGCATCCCTACACCCGGGCGCTGCTGTCCGCGGTCCCGATTCCCGATCCGGAGCTCGAGGATCGCAGAGAGCGGATCCTACTCGCCGGCGACCTGCCTTCACCGGCTGATCCACCCGCAGGCTGCCGGTTCCACACCCGCTGTCCGTGGGCGCAACCTACCCGGTGCGGGGAGGAACGACCGGTGTTGCGCCAGATCGGCGCGAGTCGGGTCGCCTGCCACTGGGCGGAGCAGATCGCCGACGGGACCCTACGGCCGGACGACGGGGCCGGGCGACCGGCGGGGTCGGAGGACCGGGAGGCCGCGACTCCGGCCCCGGCCGGGGCGGAGCCGGGCCCGACCCGCTGACCCTACCGGCACTCCGGCTGTCGCTGAACCGCCCGTCCGGTCCCGGGCCGGACGGGCGTCGGCCTCCAAGCCGCCGGTCAACCCTCCGGGCGGTGCAGCAGCCCGACCGCGATCGTATGCACCGCATCGAGGTCGGCGGGATCGACGAGTCGGGTGCGACCGCCGGTCACGACGTACCACTCGTCGGCGTCCTTGTACTGCACCCGGAGGGTCACCTCGCCCTCGACGAGTTCGGTGCGCAGGGTCAGTTCGCCCGTGATGACGCCGACCTCGTCGGTCATCACACCGCCGGGGCCGGCGATGATGTCCGTGGTCCGGCTCTGTGTGTTGTCGACATCGGTCATCGGCAGGTCTCCAGCATGTCGTCGAGGGCGGACTTCTCCGCTGTGGTGATCGACAGTTGCCAGTAGTGTTTGACCGCGATCCAGTCCTGAGCGTATTGGCACCAGTCGTCGCGGCTCGGCGGTTTCCACTGCGACGGGTCCTGGTCACCCTTGGCTCTGTTGCTTGATTTCGATACGGCGAATAGCTGCGGCCGGTCCAGGTCGTTGGCGAACTCGCCACGCCGGCGGTCGTCCCAGTCGTTCGCGCCGGACCGCCAGGCGTTGGCGAGCGGCACCATGTGGTCGATGTCCACGTCGAGTGGATCGGTCAGGACTCGATCGTCGTACCGGCTCAGCCACCGACCGCCGATCACATTGCAGCCCTCGAACTTTATGTCCGAACCGTCCCGAGCGAGCACCGTGTCCCGCACGTTGCAGTTGTCACCGGTCTTGCGCCAGTGCGGGAAGCGCTCGCGGCTGTAGCCGCGCATGCTTGCGCTGCTTGCCACGGTCAGTTGGTCGAGCAGTGCCCGAGCCTGCTGCGGCGAGCCGCCCCTGGTGGGTCCGACCGACGCGCCCGGTTCTGCTTCGGAGGGCGGTACGCAGGACGTGCCGCCGACGAGGACAAGGGCGGCGACACCGACTGCAGTGAGGCGGCGCACGGCGATTGATCGACTCATGGGGTTCAAGCTTGCCATCGGGCGAGGCAACGTACCAATCTCGACTGGACGACGTTTCGCCGGATAAGCCCGTCACATACCAGACACCCGATCCGTTGGCTTTGTCAGAAAGCATCGCCTTCGAGTCAATGAGCTCGTCGGCGCCAGCCGGGGACGGGAGCGGGCGAGAAAGTGGCAGTGCAATCTCCGATCATTGACCTCGACGAACGTCCGGATCTTGCCGACCGGGCATTCGCCCCGCGGCCGGGCAGACACCGCTACGCCGATCCGCAGCCGCGATCCTGGTCCGCGCGGCCCTGGCTGCTTGCCCTCATCGCGATCCTCGCCGCGTTGATCAGCGGCGGTATCGCGCTGATCCTGCCGGACGCCGCGGATCGGCCGCGGGCACCGGCCGACTCCCGCGCGACCGATCCGGACCGACCCCCGCAGGTCGACCCGGCGGCCGTGGCACCGAAAGCTCCGGCGGACGGGGCGGTCCAGGTGAACTTCGACGGCACCTTCTTCTCCTGGGCGGTGCTCGACGCCGACGGGCACCTCTGGGGATCGGACAACCTCTCCGCACTCACCTGGCCCGGCTCGATCGTCAAGGTGTGGATCGTGGCGGATTTCCTGCGCCAGGCAGCCGACCGCGGCGACACGCCCAGCCAGGCGCAACTGGACAAGGCCAGCCGGGCCATCCGGGACAGCGACGACCGATCGGCCAACGACCTTTACCAGGCGGCCGGTGGACGCCGACAACTGCGCCGGATGATCTCGACCTGCGGCCTCACCGACACGGTGATCGAAGGGGACCGGTGGCGCAGCGTCCGGATGTCCGCCCGTGACGCGGTCCGCCTGGGCAGGTGCGTCACGGATGGCCGGGCCGCTGGACCGGCCTGGACCGACTGGGTACGACGTGAGATGGCCATGGTCCGTGGCAGCATCGACCCGGTCGACCAGCCGTACGGCGGACGGTGGGGCATCATCGACGGGCTGCCCGCCGGTCTGCAGGAGTCCGGGGTGGGCATCAAGAACGGCTGGATCGTCGTGGAGAGCGAAGGTGAGTGGCACGTCAACTGCCTGGCCGTAGCGGACCGGTGGGCGATGGCGGTCCTCACCCGCTATCCGGCGGAGCGCGGCCTCGAGTACGGCGCGCGGGCCTGCGCCGACGTGGCCGCCCGGCTGGTGCCCGGGGCGGCCGGATGACGGCGGTGCCGGGCGGCGTCACCGCCGCCCG
>DASVCA010000035.1:0-26738 GCA_036381835.1 Micromonosporaceae bacterium | reverse complement strand
CGCCGAGACCGCCGCCGGGGAAGTCCAGGGTCGCCAATCGGTCGAGTGCCTGGGCGGCGGACCCTTCATCGGGCAGGGGCAGGTCCATCCCCGGTTCGAAGACCGGCTCGGCCCCGGACATCACCGGCAGGACCGCGGTCGGCGCGGTCCAGGCGTCGGCGGCGGCTGCGGGTGCCGGCACGTCGAGTTGCCGACCGGTGGCCGAGTCGGCGGCGATGGACGGCACGGGCTGGGTGGGCGCTGCCGAGCGGTCGCCGGCGACCGGCTGCGGCACCTGCGCGGACGGGCGGAGTCGTATCGGCTGACCGGCGACGACCAGCGTCACCGTGTCGCAGGCCCGGGCGACGGCCAGGTTCAGGGTGGCGAGGGTGTCGACGAAGACCCGGTCCGCTGCCGCAAGCGCGGCCGGCGCGGTCAGCCCCGCTTCGGCGCTCACCAGCACGAGCCGGGCCCGACAGGCGTGGACCGCGCTGGCGAGCCGGTCGATGGCGGCGGTCACCTCGGTCGGGGAGTGAACCTCGATCAGTCGCCTGACCCAGCCGGCGAGGTCGTCGATGAGCAGCGTCTCACCGGGGGCCGCGTCGGCGATCAGGTGAATGAGCCGGGTCGGTTCGCCGGACTGCTCCACCATCCAGCCGGGACGACGCAACTCTGTTGCGACCGGGCCGCCCGTGCTCGGTCCGTCGGCGGCGGCGACGACACATCGGACGTTCGCCTCGTCGGCGAGCAGGGCAGCGGCGAACGCTGACTTGCCGGATCGGATTCCGCCGAGCACCAGAGCGGTGTTCCACCCATCAACGGACATGTCCGTACCTTACGAGTCCCGCCCGCTGCGGGTGTGCGGGGCTTGCGCGTGTCGTTTTCGCCGTCTCGCCTCGCCCCCCTCCCGCGACTAGGCTGGTGACGATCAAGGATCTCGGTCACCTGCACATTGGAGGATGCGACATGGCGTGGAGCTGGCGGTACGAGGGCGCCGACGGTCAGCCGGTGAACGGACCGACCGAGACGTTCAGCAGCCAGTCCGACGCCGAATCCTGGATCGGCCAGACCTGGCGGGACCTGGCCGGCACAGGCGTCGCCACGGTGGTCCTGGTCGAGGACGACCGGGTGGAGTACCGGATGAGCCTGCTGCCCGCGTCGCCGTGACCGCCCTCCGCTCCTCAGCAATAACGGTGCGGGGGGCGGGGTCAGCGGGTCGGGCGCTGTGACGGGCTCTTCGTCTTCGCCGGATCGCGCTCGACCACCGGTTCGAGGACCTCGTCGATGGCCTTGAGTAGATCGGCGTCGAGTGTCACGCCCGCCGCCTGCACGTTCTCGTGCACCTGCTCCGGCCGGCTGGCGCCGATGATCGCCGACGAGACGTTCGGATTCTGCAGCACCCAGGCGATCGCCAGCTGCGCCATGCTCAGCCCGGCCTGCTCGGCGAGCGGCTTGAGCCGTTGTACGGCGGTGAGCACCTCGTCGGTCAGCCACGCGGCGATGAACGTCGCCCCCGACTTCTCATCGGTGGCCCGGGAGCCGACGGGCGGCGGCTGCCCCGGCAGGTACTTGCCGGTCAGCACCCCCTGCGCCAGCGGCGACCAGACGATCTGCCCGATGCCCAACTCCTGGCAGGTGGGCACCACCTCGGCCTCGATCACCCGCCACAGCATGGAGTACTGCGGCTGATTCGACACCAGCTGGATCTTCAGCTCACGAGCCAGCTCGTGCGCCGCCCGGATCTCCTCGGCGCGCCACTCCGACACGCCGATGTAGAGCGCCTTGCCCGAGTGCACGATGTCGGCGAACGCCTCCATCGTCTCCTCCAGCGGGGTGGCGTAGTCGTAGCGGTGCGCCTGGTAGAGGTCGACATAGTCGGTCTGCAGGCGCCGCAGCGAGCCGTTGATCGACTCCATGATGTGCTTGCGGGACAGGCCGCAGTCGTTGCGGCCGGGACCGGTCGGCCAGTAGACCTTGGTGAAGATCTCCAGCCCCTCCCGACGTTCCCCGCGCAGCGCCTTGCCGAGCACGGACTCGGCGCGGGTGCCGGCGTACACGTCGGCGGTGTCGAACGTGGTGATGCCGTTGTCCAGGGCGGCGCGCACACAGGCCAGTGCGGCCTCCTCCTCGACCTGGGAGCCGTGGGTGATCCAGTTGCCGTACGAGATCTCGCTCACCAGCAGACCGGAGCGACCAAGGTGCCGATATTCCATGATCTGACCCTAGCCGGACCACCGGCGCCCGTCGTAGTCGACCCGCACCATCGTGCTCAGAGCACCGGGGTGGTGTCCGCCAGCAGGCGCTCGATCTCGTCGAGCACGTGGGTACGGCTACGGTGGACCGCGTCGATGAGCGGATCGCCCCGCCGATCCAGCGCGCCCCACCGGCCGGTGCCGTCTCCGATCAGGAAGGCGACCGGATGGATCACCAGCGCCGGGTGCGCGGGCGGCACGATGACCTTGCCGTTGCGGTCCACCACACCCTTGCGCCCGTCGACCTCGACGATCGCCAGGCCCTCGTCGGTGAAACCGTCGACGTACCGTCCGTCGATCAGCGCTGTGGCGAAGGCGGCGTACCGCGTGGGCAGCACCAGTTTGCCGGTTGTGTCGACCGCTCCCCAGCCACCCCGGCGGACCGCGGCCACACCCTTGCGGAACGGGCGGACATCGTCGAATCCGGTCGAGATAACCACCTTGTTCGACTTGTCGATCGCCACCCAGGACCCCGTGCCGTCCCGGGAGACCCAGGCCAGCCCCTCGGAGAAGGAGCTGACGCCGAGGTAGCCGTCGGCCGCGTCGATGAGCAGCTCACCGGACTCGTCGATCAGTTCCCAGGTCGCCACCTCGGGCCGCCGTACCCACGCCACGCCGTCGCGGAACGGTTGCACGTCCGCGTAGCTCGGCGCGATCACAAGCTCGCCGTCGGCGTCGGCGTAGCCCCAACGCTGGTACCGCTCGCTGAACGTCGCCACCGGCGGGCGGTGTACCTGCAGGATCTCTTCCTGGCTGCGGGGGTACGGACCCCAACCGTTCTCCGCCACCCTGGCCAGCACCGCGTCCAGGGCCAGCTCGGTGCGGGCGATGAGGTCCGGGTCCTCGACGCGGCGTAGCTCCAGAGCCCGTTCGAAGTGGTTGCACGCCTCGATGTACCGGCCCTGGTCGTAGCAGGACCGTCCGGCGTGCTCGTGCATGGTCGCGCGCAGCCGGTCCGGCAGCTCCGGGGAGTTGGCCTGGGCGAAGAGCTTATCGGCCTCCGCGAAGTCGCCCCGCCACTGCAGCACGTGGGCCAGTCGCGCCTGCGCGATGGCGATCCGACGCAGCTCACCGGTGGCCTCCGCGTGCGACACGGCGAGTTTCGCGTCGGCGAGCGCCTTGCCCAGATCGCCGAGGATCCGCGAGACCACCGCGCGCAGGCTCAACAGCCGTGCGCGTGCGGCGTTGTCGGTCGCCTTCTCCAGCTTCTTGCTCAGCCCGTCGCGGATCGTGCGCAGGTCATCGGGGTTCTCGACCAGTTCACGCAGTGTCTCGGGGTGGAACCGCCACTGGTACGAGGCGAGCACCTGCTCCGGATCCTGTTCTGGCTGCGCGGGCTCTGCCTCGGCTTCGGCGGGTGCTGAGCTCGCCCCGTCCAGCTTTTCGGCATCCGGCTCCTCCCTGGGGCGCACGATCGGCGCCAGCATGGTGGGGGCGGCGAGCGCGGTCGCGGCACCGGCGGCGGGGCCGGCCGGGAGCACCGTGTCGGGGCTCGCCGTGACCGTCTGCGTGCCGGGCCCGGCGGCGTCCGTCTTCTCGGATGCCGGCACCTGGTCGGGCATGTCCTCCTCCCGTCTTTCGCTTGGCGGGGCTTGTGGTGGTGCGGAAACCGGTTCGGCGGGCGGCTCGGTGGGTGCAGGCTCACCGGACACCGGCACCGTCGCCGGTCTGGATTCGTCCTCGGGTGCAGCCGAGCCCGTGGGTGGGCCGGAGACCGGGTCGTCGGTCGGCGTTCCCGGTGCACCGGAGGCGGGTGCGGGCACCTCGGACTCCGGTGGTCCCTCGGCCGGTGCCGGTGAGACGGGCGCGCCGGAGACGGGCGCTGCTGTGACCGGCGCCCCGGAGACCGGTGCCCCTGACACTGGTGCCCCGGAGACCGGTGCCCCTGACACTGGTGCCCCGGACACTGGCGCTTCGCCCCCCGATGTGTCGGATGCGGGGCGGGCGGGTCGGAACCACCCGTTGCCGGTGGGTTCTCGCCGCGGCCGTTCGTCGTGCACCGGTGGCACTTGCCATTGCACGTCTATACCGGGTGCGGGATGCGCGGGTCGCGGTGACTCCGTGGTCGGGTGCCGGGTGTCGTCGCCGTACCCGTCCGGCCCGGGTGCCGGTGGCGGCTCGGGCTGCCACCGGCCGTGGGGGCGCGGTGGGACCGGCGGGTGACCGGGCTCCTGACGCGTCGGGTGGGGTCGGGGATGCGGGATCGGACTCGGCTGGTCGTGCCCCCGTCCGGGCGGCACCGCGCGGCCCGTCGGCGGTCGATGCTGTTGCCGCGGTGGCTGGTGTGGGGGCTGAGCAGCGCCCGGACCGCGCGGCACCGGCGATACGGGTGCGTCGGGTGGGACGAACGCCGCCGGGGATCCCGGCCCCGGTACGCCCTGACGGGGCGGGAACGGCCCCGCGAGCGGTTGACGATCTGTGGTCTGCGGTGGCGGGGGCGGCGGGGTGGTGGGTTGGCCGGGTGGTGGGCCGACCCTGGCCCGGCCCGCAGCCCGCGATGGCGGAGTCCGTCGCGGGCGGAGTTGCTCCGGTACGTGCCCCGGGTAGCGCTGTGCCGGGTGCGTGGGTGCCCACTCCTCAGTGGGTTCGTGCACCCACGCCGGCTCGTCGCCCTTCCGCCAGTGGTCGTGCTCGCCGATCACGCCTGGCTCCAGTGCAAGCCTTGGATGTCGTTCGGCCGGAGGAGGCTGTCGAGCGCCTGACGCGGCCGGTGGCACGACGCGCGTCGCTCGATCACGGATTGTCACCTCGCCGAAACTGGAGTCGCTGCAACAGCCACGAGCGGAACGGCCCGCTGTGGCGTGGGTCGCGCTTGGAGGGTAACGACGTCTGCCTGGTCGTCGCTACCGGGCTGCCCGATTTCCGGAACCCATGCCGGGGCGTAATCCGGATATATGCGACTAAATGCCGCCGATTTCGTCTCAGCGGCGGTCCGTTACCGATGCTCCATCAGGAGCACCGCGACCGTTCCCGACTCGACGGCCTCGTAGCGGTGTCGGACGTCGGCGGCGAAGCAAACGTAGTCGCCGGCGCCGAGTTCGACCAGGTGTGAGGCCGGCCCGGTGCGCATCCGGCCGGCGGCGACGATCAGGTGCTCGACGGTGCCCGGCAGGTGCGGATCGGCGGTACGGCCGGCACCCGGTTCCAGTTCCAGCAGATACAGATCCCGGCGGGCGCCCGGCGGGCTGGCGGAGAGCAGGGTGGCGACCAGTTCGGCGTGCTCGGCATACACTCGTGAGCCCTCGCCGGCGCGGATCACCCGCACGGAGGGCGCGGGTTGGCCGAGCAGTCGACTGAACGGGACGCCGAGCGCGACCGCGAGCGACCACAGGGTCTCCACGCTGGGATTCCCGTCACCCGACTCGAGCTGAGAAAGGGTCGACTTGGCGATTCCGGCACGGCGTGCCAGCTCGGTCAGGGACATGCCGGCGCGCGTCCGTTCCCGGCGGACGGCCGCCGCGATGGCGGGCAGCGGAGAAGGGCCGCTGGCTGTTCGCTTCATAAGGCATCCCGTTCGATTTGACGAACGCTTCTCGCGTGCTCAGTATTCTGAGCGTGCCTACGCCGCCGCCGCCAGCCCCGTCGTCGCGAGATCTCCTGGCGCTCGGCGCGGCGATGCTCGGTGTGGGTGCCTCGTTCGGTGCGATCGCCTCCGCCGCCGGCCTCCCCGCGTGGGCGCCCGTCGCGATGTCCGCGATCGTCTTCGCCGGCGGCGCCCAGTTCATGGCCGTCGGCCTGATCGGCGCGGGCAACCCCGTCGCTGCGGTACTCGGCGGGCTGCTGATCAATTCTCGACACCTGCCGTTCGGTCTGGCGCTCACCGGAACGTTCGGCGACCGACGCTGGCACCGACTGCTCGGCAGTCACCTGATGACCGATGAGGCGGTCGCCTTCTCCCTCGCACAGCCTCCCGGTGCGGCACGGCGCCGGGCCTTCTGGTCCGCCGGCGCGGCCGTCTTCCTCTGCTGGAACGCCGGTACCGTGCTGGGCGTGCTGCTCGGCGGGGCGGTCGGGGACCCTGCAGCACTCGGCTTGGACGCGGCCTTCCCCGCCGGCCTGCTAGCGCTCGTGCTGCCGTCGTTGCGGGACCGGTCGACGCGGGCGGTCGTCCTGCTGGGAGCTTTCGTCACGGTCCTGGCCACGCCGTTCCTTCCGGCCGGCCTGCCCGTCCTGCTCGCCCTGGTCGGGCTCGTCGTCCTCACTCTGCCGGCATACCGGGCGACCATCGGGCCGGCTCCCGGCAGGCCGGCCGAGGCGTGCGACCCTGTGCCGCGCGATCGGCCGTCGGAGACGGGAGAACCACCATGTTGATCGCCGTGATCCTCGCGCTGGCGGTCGGAACGTACACCCTCCGACTCGCCGGGGTGATCCTGCAGGACCGCTTCAACCTACCGTCCTGGCTGGAGCGGCTGCTGCCGATGGCAGCGGCAACCCTGCTCGCCGCGCTGGCCGCGACGTCGGCGTTGCTCGACGGCGGTGCCCTGGCCGGCGTGGCCCGGCCGACCGGGGTGCTGGTCGGTGTCTTCCTCGCCTGGCGTCGGGCACCGTTCGCCCTGGTGATCGTCGCCGCCGCGGCGACCGCGGCGGGGCTGCGTCTGCTCGGTCTGCCCTGAGCGGTCGGTCGGTGCGTGGCCGCTTCAGACCGGGTCGCCGATCTTGACGCGTGGAGTCGGTACCCGCATCCGCCGGAACGTGATCGCCCGCATGATCGCGTAGAGGTACAGCGACCCCATCCGCTCCTGCGTCTTCGGGAAGCGCTGGTGCACCAGCTTCTTCACCCGGCGGCTGATCAGCACCGAGTCGATGATCACGCCGATCCCGAGGGCGGCCCAGGCCAGCTCCGAGGCGAGCACCACGATCGGCGGCATGACCTGCGGGTTCGCTCCGATCAGCACGATCAGGGCACCGGCGAAGAACCATGTGCCGATGGTGCGCCGGGAGTCGACGATGTCACGGACCAGCGCCCGCTCCGGGCCACGGTCGCGGGGACCGCCCTCCCGGCGGTACTCCTCGGCCGCCTCTGCGCGCAGCCGTCGGCGTTGCTCCCGTGCCTCCTGCTTGGTCAGGGGCTTCGTGCTGGCGGCGATCCGCGGGTTCGCCGGCGGACGCTTCGGCGTCGCCTTGCCGAGCTCTCGCTTGCTCGGCGTACGGCGGCGCGATCGGGTCTCGGCAATCTTCTCCTCCGCCGTCACCTCGGTGACGGCGTCCTCGACGAGGTCGGTGGATTTGCGACGGAACGGCAACGGCACTCATGAAGGGTAGCCAACCGGCGGGGTGCGGTGCATATCCCGGTACGTCGATCCGCCACACGGGGGGCGGTCGTCGGAGCCCCTCAGGGACGTTCGATGTGCGCGCCGAGCGCCGACAGCTTGGCCTCGAAATCCTCGTAACCGCGGTTGATCAGATCGACCCCGTACACCCTGGAGGTGCCCTCCGCGGCGAGCGCCGCGATCAGGTGGCTGAAGCCTGCGCGCAGATCCGGGATCTCCAGCTCCGAACCGTGCAGCTTGCTGGGTCCGGCGATCACCGCGGAGTGTTTGAAGTTGCGTCGCCCGAACCGGCAGGGGGTGCCGCCGAGGCAGTCCCGGTAGACCTGGATCGTCGCACCCATCTTGTTGAGCGCCGCGGTGTAACCCAGCCGCTGCTCGTAGACCGTCTCATGCACGATCGACAACCCGCGGGCCTGGGTCAGTGCGACCACCATGGGCTGCTGCCAGTCGGTCATGAACCCGGGGTGCACGTCCGTCTCGATCGCCACCGCCTGCAGTTCGCCGCCCGGATGCCAGAAGCGGATGCTTCCCTCGCTGCCCGGACGGCCGTTGCGCGGCGGCCGGGGGTCGTTGACCTGGTACGCACCGCCGACCGAGCGGAACACGCTCAGGAAGGTCATCATGTCGGCCTGCCGTGCGCCGATCACCTCAATGTCACCATGGGTGGCCAGCGCGGCGGCAGCCCAGCTGCCGGCCTCGATGCGGTCGGGTATCGGACGGTGGACGTAGCCGCCGAGTCGGGACACGCCCTGGATCTCGATCACCCGGTTGTCGCGTACGGTGATGATCGCGCCCATCTTCTGCAGGACGCAGATCAGATCGATGATCTCCGGCTCGATGGCCGCGTTGCGCAACTCGGTCACGCCGTCGGCCAGGACCGCGGTGAGCAGCACCTGCTCGGTGGCGCCGACGCTCGGGTAGGGCAGCTCGAACTTGGTCCCGCGCAGGCCGTCCGGTGCGGTCAGGTACAGCCCCTCCGGTCGCTTGTCGACCATCGCGCCGAACTGCCGCAGCGCCTGCATGTGGAAGTCGATCGGCCGCGGGCCGATGTGGCAGCCGCCGAGGTCGGGGATGAAGGCATGACCGAGACGGTGCAGCAGCGGACCACAGAACAGGATCGGGATCCGGCTCGACCCCGCGTGCACGTTGATCTCGTCGGTGCTGGCGCTCTCCACGCTTACCGGGTCGAGCACCAGCTCGCCGTCCTCGTCGCCGTCGCTGACCCGGACCCCGTGTAGCTCCAGCAGACCGCGGACCACCTCCACGTCGCGGATACGAGGCACGTCGAACAGGCGGCTGGGCGTATCACCGAGCAACGCCGCGACCATCGCCTTGGAGACCAGGTTCTTCGCCCCGCGGACCCGGATCTGTCCGCGCAACGGGGCTCCTCCGTGCACGACCAGGACGTCGTGGGTCAACCTAACCTCCGCGCATGTCGGTATGTGCCCGATCCGAACCGCCGGTGGCCAGCCAGCAAACCAGGGCGAAGAGCATCGGCCGTTCGCGTCCGGGGCAGCATAGCGCTGTGTGACGAGATCGGCATCGCCCAGACCGCCCGAATCGGAGAGGAAAGCAGGAACCGGACTCGGTGCGATACGGTGAGTGACGATTCGGGGTCGCTCCGTACCGGCTTGCCGGCGGCTACGGCAGCGCGAGCATCTGGTCCAGCGCGAGCCGGGCGTGATGAGCGGTCGTCGGGTCGACCGTGATCTGGTTGACCACCCGACCGGCGACCAACTCCTCAAGCGCCCACACCAGATGCGGCAGGTCGATCCGGTTCATCGTCGAGCAGAAGCAGACCGTCCGATCCAGGAACATGATCTGCTTGTCCGGGTGCCGCAGGGCCAGCCGCCGCACCAGATTCAGCTCGGTGCCCACCGCCCAGGCGGAGCCGGCCGGCGCGGCCTCGATCGTCCTGATGATGTACTCCGTCGAGCCCACCTGATCGGCCGCGGCCACGACCTCGTGCCGGCACTCCGGGTGGACCAGCACGTTGACGCCCGGAACCCGCTGTCGTACCTCCTCGACGCTGTCCAGCGTGAAGCGGCCGTGCACGGAACAGTGGCCGCGCCACAGAATCATCCGCGCGTCCCGCAGCTGCTGCGCGGTCAGGCCCCCGTTCGGCTTGTGCGGGTCGTAGAGCACGCAGTCGTCCAACCCGAAGCCCATCTCCCGAACCGCGGTGTTGCGGCCCAGGTGCTGGTCGGGGAGGAACAACACCCGCCGGCCACGGTCGAAGGCCCAGGCGAGGGCCCGCTTCGCGTTCGACGAGGTGCACACCACCCCGCCGTTGCGCCCGACGAAGCCCTTGATGTCGGCGGAGGAGTTCATGTATGTGACCGGCACCGTGTCCTCGGCGAGACCGAGATCGGCCAGCAGCTCCCAGGCGGTCTCCACCTGAGCCAGGGACGCCATGTCCGCCATCGAGCAACCCGCGGCGAGATCGGGCAGGATCACCCGTTGGGCGTCGCTGGTGAGGATGTCCGCGCTCTCCGCCATGAAGTGCACGCCGCAGAAGACGATGTACTCCGCCTCCGGGCGCGCCGCCGCCTCCCGGGCCAGCTTGAACGAGTCGCCGGTGACGTCGGCGAACTGAATCACCTCGTCACGCTGATAGTGGTGCCCCAGCACGAACACCCGCCCGCCGAGCCGTTCCTTCGCGGCCGCCGCCCTGGCGACCAGCTCGGGATCGCTCGGTTCGGGCAGTTCCCCGGGACACGACACACCTCGTTCGGCGGACGGATCGGCACCCCGGCCGAGCAGCAGCAGGGCGGTTGCGGTAGGGGACGGTTCAACCCAGCTCGAAGTCACGCCTCCCATGGTCGCACCAACGGCGCATCGATGAGTTGTGTGGGCTGCCACACTGTCTGTTCGTGCGGGTCCTGATCTGTCCGGACAAGTTCGCCGGCACCCTGAGCGCGCCGCAGGCGGCCGCAGCGATCCGGGACGGCTGGGGCGCGGCAGCCGCCGACGACCGGTGCGTGCTGCGCCCCCTCTCCGACGGCGGACCCGGCTTCCTGGACGTTCTGGCCACCGCGCTCGGCGGCCGGCGCCTCGCGGTGGCGACCACCGATCCGCTCGGTCGGCCGACCACCGGCGAGCTCCTCATCGTCGGCGATACCGTGTATCTGGAGAGCGCCCAGGCATGTGGCCTGCACTTGCTGGCCGAGGACGAACGGGACCCGACGGCGACCACGTCGTACGGCCTCGGCCTGCTGATCGCGGCGGCGGTCGAGACCGGGGTTCGGCGGATCGTGGTCGGGCTGGGCGGAACGGCCACCATCGACGGCGGGGCGGGCATGCTCGCCGCACTCGGTGCGGTCCCGCTCGACGCCGCCGGCTACGCCCTACCGTACGGGGGAGGTCCGCTCGCCGCCGTCGCCGGGCTCGACGGTCCGCCCCGGCTGCGGGACGTGGCGCTCATCGCGGCGGTCGACGTCGACAATCCGCTGACCGGGCCGCACGGGGCGGCGACGGTCTTCGGTCCCCAGAAGGGTGCCGCGCCGGCGGACGTGGTACGCCTCGACGCCGCCCTGACCCGATTCGCGGCGGTGCTGGAAGCGCTCCCGACCTGCCCGGCCGGACTGGCCGCCAGGCCCGGCAGCGGTGCCGCGGGCGGCATCGCCGCGGCGCTCCTCGCCGTCGGGGGACGGTGCGAATCCGGGATGGCGCTGGTCCGCCGGTTGACCGGACTCGACGACGCACTCGACGCGACGGACCTGGTGATCACCGGGGAGGGATCGTTCGACCGGCAGTCGCTGCGGGGCAAGGTCGTCGCCGGGGTGGCCGGCGCGGCACGGCGGCGGGACCTGCCCTGCCTGGTCGTCGCCGGCCGGGTCGGGGTGGCGGCCGACGAGGCAACGGGGGCCGGGGTGACCGAGGCGCACAGCCTGATCGACTATTTCGGCGGTGGCGAGGAGGGACGGCGGGCGGCGATGACGCGTCCGGCGGAAGGCCTGCGTGGCCTGTCCGCCCGATTGGCTCGACGGTGGAGCACGGCGCGGCAGACGCCCGCGCCGAACCGGCCCGGCGCGGATGATGATCCGCCGTCGCGGCGTAGTATGGGCGATGATTGGGAATAGGCGACCGGCGGGCTAACGTTGGTCCGCTGCGGATAAGCGACCGCACCGGCGCAGGGAGACTTCAAGTGAGCACGTCGATCCAGTCCGAGACGACCGAGTCGAAGCCGAACACCGTCGTCCTTACCGATGTGGCGGCGCAGAAGGTCAAGGCTCTGCTCGAGCAGGAGGGGCGCGACGACCTGCGGCTGCGGGTCGCGGTTCAGCCGGGTGGCTGCTCGGGCCTGCGCTACCAGCTCTACTTCGACGACCGTTCCCTCGATGGCGACATCGTCACCGACTACGACGGTGTCGAGGTCGTGGTGGACCGGATGAGCGCCCCCTACCTGGCGGGGGCGACCATCGACTTCGCCGACCGCATCGACGCCCAGGGCTTCACCATCGACAACCCCAACGCGCAGAACTCCTGCGCGTGCGGTGACTCGTTCAGCTGAGCCCGGCCGATCCTGGTCCGCCGTTCGGGGCCGCCGCGAACGCGGCGGCCCCGAATTCGTCCGCCTCGGCACGGACACGGCGAGCCTCGGACGGGTAGGCTGACCCGGCGAGCATCAGTCGCCGACCCTTGCGAGCCGCCATGAAGATCGCCGTCACCGGTTCGATCGCCACCGATCACCTGATGCGCTTCCCCGGTCGATTCGCCGATCAGCTGTTGCCGGACCAGTTGGACCGGGTGTCGCTCTCGTTCCTCGTCGACGATCTGGTGCTACGGCGCGGGGGAGTGGCCGCCAACATCGCCTTCGGCATGGCTCGGCTCGGGCTGCGTCCGATCCTGCTCGGCGCGGTCGGCACCGACTTCGACGATTACCGTTCCTGGTTGGAACGGCACGGGGTGGACTGCGACTCGGTGCACGTCAGCGAGATCGCCCACACCGCCCGGTTCGTCTGCACCACCGACCGGGACATGTGCCAGATCGCCTCGTTCTACGCGGGCGCGATGAGCGAGGCGCGCAACATCGAGCTTGCCCCGGTGGCGCAGCGCGTCGGCGGCCTGGACCTCGTCATCGTCTCGGCGAACGATCCGGACGCCATGCTGCGGCACTCGGACGAGTGCCGTCGCCGCGGCTACCGCTTCGCCGCGGACCCCTCCCAGCAGCTCGCCCGGATGGACGGCGAGGATGTCCTGAAGCTGATCGATCGAGCCGACTATCTGCTGACCAACGACTACGAGAAGTCGTTGCTGGAGAGCAAGACCGGCCTCAGCGACGCACAGGTGCTCGACCGGGTGCGGATCCGGGTGACGACGCGGGGCAAGGACGGCGTGGAGATCACCGGCCGGGACATCGAGCCGATCCGGGTCCCGGCGGCACCCACCCCGGTCGCCACCGACCCGACCGGGGTGGGGGACGGGTTCCGGGCGGGCTTCTTCACCGGGATCGCCTGGGGGCTGAGCCTCGAACGAGCCGCCCAGGTCGGGGCGCTGCTCGCCACGCTGGTGCTCGAGACGGTCGGCACGCAGGAGTACGAGGTGCAGCCCGACCTGTTCATCAAGCGCCTCGGCGAGGCGTACGGCGACGCCGCGGCGGCCGAGGTCCGTGCCCACCTCCTGCCCTGACCCGTCCGGTCAGCTCCAGGGCGTGCCCAGCCCGTCGAACTCCTCGAACACCAGCCAGGTCCGGGTGGAGAGCACCCCGGGAATGCGCTGCAGTTGGTTGAGCACCACGTCCCGCAGCGTGGCGTTGTCCGGTGCCCGCACCAGGGCCAGGACGTCATAGTCGGCACCGACCAGCGCGGCGTGCTCGAGGTAGCGGATCCGGGCCAGGCTGGCCGACACCTCACGCCAGGTGTTCTGCCGGATCGTCAGCCCGACGTAGGCGGAGGTGCCGAGCCCGGCGCGCTCCGGCACGATCCGGGCCTGGAAGCCGCTGATCACCCCGTCGGCGATCAGTCGCTGCAGGCGGGCGTACGCGTTGCTGCGCGAGACGTGCACGCGTTCGGCGAGGGTCCTGATCGAGATTCGGCCGTCCTGAACGAGCAGGCTGATGATGTGACGATCCACCTCGTCGAGCGCCCGGGCCGATCGTCCTGCTGGTGTGGGCAACGCCGGGTCGAAATCGGAGTTCTGGCCCATTTGAGCGGCCCCCTCGTGTCAGGTGTCCCGAATTCTCGGCGGATGTTGAGTCAACGATCCCGAGACGGGCAGCATAGGCCCCATCCATCGTCCAGGAGGTCCCCTCGTGACGACCACGCCTCAGGGGCTCCGCAGGGCAAGCGCGACGGGCCGTGCCCGATCCCGGCGGCCCGACCCTGCCGGCCCCCTTCTGCCGAGCCCGGACCCGGTCCGACTACTGGACGAGTCCGGTAACCGGATCACCGAATCCGACTATGCCGAACCTCCCGCTGACCAGTTGCGGGAACTGTACCGACGGATGGTCATCGGCCGCCGCTTCGACCTGCAGGCGACGGCCCTGACCAAGCAGGGCCGGCTCGCCGTCTACCCGTCGTCTCGCGGACAGGAGGCGTGCCAGGTCGGTGGCGTCCTGGCGGTACGCCCCACCGACTGGGTGTTCCCGACCTATCGCGAGTCCGTCGCCCTGGTGTCGCGCGGCATCGACCCCGTCGAGGTGCTCACCCTGCTGCGCGGCGACTGGCACTGCGGCTACGACCCGACGGCGACCCGCACCGCCCCGCAGTGCACCCCGCTGGCCACACAGACCGTGCACGCGGCGGGCCTGGCGTACGCCGAGGCGTACCAGGGGCGCGACACGGTCGCGTTGGCGTTCATCGGAGACGGGGCCACCAGCGAGGGCGACTTCCACGAGGGGGTCAACTTCGCCGCCGTGTTCCGTGCCCCGGTGGTGTTCTTCATACAGAACAACCGGTACGCGATCAGCGTGCCGCTGTCCCGGCAGACCGCCGCGCCGTCCCTGGCGTACAAGGGCGTCGGCTACGGCATTCCCAGCGAGCAGGTCGACGGCAACGATCCGATGGCGGTCCTCGCGGTACTCACCAGGGCCGTGGAGCACGCTCGGTCCGGCAACGGACCGTTCCTGGTCGAAGCGCACACCTACCGGATGGAGCCGCACACCAACGCCGACGACGCCACCCGGTACCGGGACGCCGCCGAGGTGGAAGCCTGGGCGGAGCGGGACCCGATCGCCCGGCTGGAGGCTTATCTGCGCGGTGCCGGCGTGCTCGACGATCAGGCCGTGGCGGCGATCCGGGACGAGGCCGAGGCGTTCGCCGCCGACCTGCGCGCGCGGATGAACGCCGAGCCGAAGGTGGTGCCGCTGTCGCTGTTCGACCACGTCTACGCCGAGCCGACGCCGCAGCTGTTGGAGCAGCGCGAGCAGGTTCGCGCTGAGCTGGCCGCCCTCGACGAGGAGATGAACCACTGATGGCAGCCACGACGATGGCCAAGGCGCTGAACACCGCCCTGCGTGACGCCATGGCCGAGGACGAGCGGGTGATCGTCTTCGGCGAGGACGTCGGGCAGCTCGGCGGGGTCTTCCGGATCACCGACGGGTTGCAGGCCGCCTTCGGCGACCGTCGCTGCTTCGACACTCCGTTGGCTGAGTCGGGCATCGTCGGGTTCGCCGTGGGCATGGCGATGTCGGGCCTGCGTCCGGTGGTGGAGATGCAGTTCGACGCCTTCGCCTATCCGGCCTTCGAACAGATCGCCTCGCACGTGGCGAAGCTGCGCAACCGCACCCGCGGGGCGCTCAGCGTGCCGATCGTGATCCGGGTGCCCTACGCCGGGGGCATCGGCGGCGTCGAGCACCACAGCGACTCCAGCGAGGGCTACTACGCGCACACCCCGGGGCTGAAGGTGGTCACGCCAGCGACCGTCGCCGATGCGTACTCGCTGCTGCGGGAGGCGATCGCCGACCCGGACCCGGTGGTGTTCATGGAGCCCAAGAAGCTCTACTTCTCCAGCGACGAGGCGGACCTGCCGGCGCGGACCGAGCCGTTCGGGCGTGCGGTGGTGCGCCGACCGGGCCGGGATGCCACGCTCGTCGCGTACGGGCCGGCGGTGCCGGTGGCGCTCGACGCGGCTGAGGCCGCCCGCGACGAGGGCTGGGATCTGGAGGTCGTCGATCTGCGGACCATCGTGCCGTTCGACGACGAGACCGTGATGGCGTCGGTCCGCCGCACCGGCCGGTGCGTGGTGATCCAGGAGGCGCAGGGCTTCGCGGGGGTCGGCGCGGAGATCGCCGCCCGGGTGCAGGAGCGCTGCTTCCACTCGCTGCACGCCCCGGTGCTGCGGGTCAGCGGCCTGGACATCCCCTACCCGGCTCCCAAGCTGGAGCACCTCCACCTGCCCGGAGTGGACCGGATCCTCGACGCCGTCGCCCGGCTGCAGTGGGACGACCAGCCGGACACCCGCTGGCTCGCGGCCAAGGTGCCCGCCCAGGGCGGTGTGGCATGACCGCCGAGCAGATCTTCCGGCTGCCCGACCTCGGCGAGGGCCTGACCGAGGCGGAGATCGTCGAGTGGCGCGTCGCCGTCGGCGACCTCGTCGAGGTGGACCAGATCGTGGTCGAGGTGGAGACGGCGAAGGCGGTCGTGGACGTGCCCTGCCCGTACGCGGGGAAGGTGGTCGCCCTACACGGCAAACCCGGCGAGGTCCGCCCGGTCGGCGAGCCTCTGCTGACCGTCGCCCCGGTGGATGCCGTGGGGGCGACGGAGGCCGGCGGTGAACCGGACGCCTACGCGCAATACCGGGAGGAGGAGCGGGCCGGTTCCGGCAACGTGCTGGTCGGATACGGCACCGGGCACGCCCGGTCGGGCCGGCGTCGGCGGCGGGTCGTCCCGGGCCAAGCGGGCCCGGCGGAGTCGACCGGCGCAAGTCCCGCGCCCGCACCGGCGGTGAGCGAACCCGTGGCGGATGTCGTTTCGGCCGACCGGCCCGCGCCACTGGTCATCTCCCCGCTCGTGCGACGGCTGGCGCGTGACCACGGCATCGACGTGGCAGCGCTGACCGGTAGCGGCCCCGCCGGCGTCGTCCGCCGCAGTGACGTGGAGGCGGCCATCGCGGCCCGCGCCGGTGCGGCCCGAACCGCGTCGGCCGCGCCCGTCCCCGCCGCGGATGAGACTGTCATCCCGCTGCGCGGGGTGCGCCGGGTCATCGCAGAGAAGCTCTCCCGCAGCCGTCGGGAGATCCCCGAGGTCACCGTCTGGGTGGACGTCGACGCGACGGAGCTGGTCGCGACCCGGGCGGCGATCAACGCCGCTCGGCCGGACCGGCCGGTCAGCATCCTCGCGCTGCTGGCCCGCATCTGTGTCAACGCCCTCCAACGGTTCCCCGAGCTCAACTCCCGGGTCGACCTGGAGAACGAGCGGATCGTCCAGTCGAGCCGGATCAACCTCGGCATCGCCGCCCAGACCGACCGGGGCCTGGTCGTGCCGGTCGTCCATGACGCCCACCGGCTCACCACCTGGGAGCTGGCCGAGGAGCTGGCCCGGATCACCGCCGACGCGCGGGCCGGTGCGCTGCCTCCGGAACGGCTTACCGGCGGGACGTTCACGCTGAACAACTACGGCGTGTTCGGTGTCGACGGCTCCACCCCGATCATCAACCATCCGGAGGCCGCGCTGCTCGGGGTGGGCCGCATCGTGGAGAAGCCCTGGGTGGTGGACGGGCAGTTGGCGGTGCGTAAGGTCACGCAGATCAGCCTGACCTTCGACCACCGGGTCTGCGACGGCGGAACCGCGGGCGGGTTCCTGCGGCACGTCGCCGACTGCATCGAGAACCCCGCGCTGTTCATCGCCAACGTCTGACCGGTCGCCGGGGGGGGCGGTACCGCCACCCCCGGCGACCTCTGTCGATGAGCCTCGCCGTCAGGCGAGGCGGCGCACGTCGTAGGCGGGGGAGCCGTCGACGGTGCCTGCGCCCACGAACTCCTGGGACCGCATCCGGCACCAGGCCGGGATGTCGTTGGCAGCGGCCGGATCGTCGGCGAGCACCCGCAGCACCGAGCCGACCGGTAGCTGCGGCAGGCGCCGGGCCAGCGCGATGACCGGCAGCGGGCAGCGCTGACCGCGGCAGTCGAGCACCTCGGCCGGTACGTGAGCCGCGGTGCTCACAGCCCCGCCACCCCGGCTTGGGCCCGCAGGTCCGCGATCACCTGTGGCAGCTCCGCTAGAAACCGATCCACCTCCGCCTCGGTGGTGTCCCGGTGCAATGAGATCCGTACGTTGCCGTGGGACAGCACGCCCATCGCCTCCAGCACATGACTGGGGCGCAGCGTGGACGATGTGCACGACGAACCGGACGACACCGCGAAGCCTCGCCGGTCCAGTGCGTGCAACAACGCCTCACCGTCGACGTACAGGCAGGAGAACGTCACCAGGTGGGGAAGCCGATCGACCGGCTCACCCACCACCTCGACGTCCGGCACGGTCGCGGCGACGGTGGTCCGGATCCGGTCGACCAGCGCGGACAGGCGCGCGGCCGCGCCGGCCGCCTCGGCGGCCGCCGCCCGCAGCGCGGCCGCGGCGGCGACGATCGAGGGCAGGTTCGGCGCGCCCGGGACGCGCCCGCCCTCCCGTTCGTCCGCCGGGTACGGCGACTCCCAGCGCACTCCCTTGCGTACGACCAGCACACCGACGCCGGGTGGACCGCCCCACTTGTGCGCGCTGGCGGACAGGATCGACCAGCCGTCGCCCACCGCGATCCGGCCCACCGACTGGGCCGCATCCACGTAGAGCGGCACTTCGGCGGCGGCGCAGGCGGCGGCCGCTTCGGCGACCGGCTGGACGGTGCCCACCTCGTGACTGGCGCTGATCAGCGCGGCCAGCGCCACATGCGGCGAGCGGACCGCGGCCGCCCAGGCATCCAGGTCGAGCCGGCCGAGCCGATCCACCGGCACCGCCACCGCCTGCCCGCCGTCGCGAACGTGCCGCTCGGCGGCGTGCAGCACCGCGGAGTGCTCGATCGCCGAGTGCACCAGGGTCCGGCCGGCGCGGCGGCGGCCGGCCAGTCCGCCCAGTACCGCTGCGTGCGCGGCCGCGGTGCCGCTGGGCGTGAAGAAGACCTCGTCGGGGCGTGCCCCGAGCACCTCGGCGGTCGTCGCTCGGGCCGCGTCTAACAGTTGGCGGGCCCGGCGGGCCCGGGTGTAGAGCTTCGCCGGATCGGCCCAACCGTCCTCCAGCGCGGCGAGCAGCGCCTGCCGTGCCACCGGATGCAGTGGGGCGGCCGTGGCCGCGTCGAAGTAGACCCCGCTCACGGCTCCGACCGTAGCGCGAAACGGTCGAATCGCATTCGCTGGCCCCTGTCTGCGACCCCCGGGCTCCCCGCGACTACCTGGTCGAGTAATCTGCGACCGACGGTGACACCTGTTGCCGCCGGCCCACAAACCGGGTGCGGCGGCGTTCGCAAGGACGGGTCGTGGCTTACGGCCGCAACTGATGAGGGGCAGGACCAGGTGGTCGCAAGGGGTTCGGATGTACGGCCCAGGGCCGGTAGACGTGTCCGGCTCGCCGGGCTGGGTGTCGCGGCGACGCTGCTCACCCTCCTGACCGGGTGTGACATCGACCGGGCGTTCAGCTTCGGCTTTCCGCAGGGCGGCATCACGCCGCAGGCCAACCGGATGTATGACCTGTGGATCGGTGCCGTCATCGCCGCTCTCGCGGTCGGCGTCTTCGTCTGGGCGCTGATCTTCTGGTGCATCTTCCGGTACCGCAAGCGCGGTGAGGAACTGCCGGTGCAGACCCGCTACAACATGCCGATGGAGATTCTCTACACTGTCACCCCGGTGTTGATCGTCTCCGTCCTCTTCTTCTACACGGCGCTGGTGCAGACCGACGTCACCGACACCGACAAGCCCGCTGACATCACCGTCGAGGTCGTGGCCTTCAAGTGGAACTGGCAGTTCAACTACGTCGAGCCCGGCACGCAGTCGGACAACGGCACGGTCGTCTCTACGACCGGCAGCTCGGACGTGATCCCGGTGCTGGTGCTGCCGACGGGGCAGCCGGTCCGCTTCGAGCTGAGCAGCAATGACGTCATCCACTCGTTCTGGGTGCCCCAGCTGATCTTCAAGCGTGACGTCTTCCCCGGTGAGCAGGCCAAGACCGAGTTCGTGGTCGACGAGCTCCAGCAGGAGGGCGCGTACGTCGGCCGCTGCGCCGAGCTGTGCGGCGCCTACCACGCGATGATGAACTTCGAGCTTCGGGTGGTCTCGCCGGAGAAGTACGAGCGGTTCATCGCGCAGATGCAGGCGGGTCGGTCGACCCAGGAGGCACTGAGCGCGATCGGTGAGGAGCCGTACGCGGTCACCACCGACGTCTTCGACACGCGCCGGGAAGCGCAGAACTTCAACAACTAGGCGAGGAGCTGAGCACTGGCATGAAGACGGAGTGGCGAATCTTCGGCTTGTCCGCGCTTGTGCTGTACGCGGCGGCCGGCATCTACGCCTACTGGGTGCACCTCGCCTGGGGCGAGATCGAGTGGATCGGCGTCGTCAGCCTCACGTTGGCCGCCTCGCTCTGTGCGATGTGCGGGGGCTTCTTCTGGTTCGTGTCTCGCCGGATCGAGCCGCGACCGGAGGACCGGGAGGACGCCGAAGTGGCCGAAGGCGCGGGCGAGGTCGGGTTCTTCAGCCCCGGTAGCTACTGGCCGTTCGGGCTGGCCGTGGCTGCGGCCTTGACCGCGATCGGCCTCTCCTACTGGCTGTGGTGGCTGATCGTCGGCGGGCTGATCGCCGTGACCTTCGCGGTCTGCGGTCTGCTCTTCGAGTACTACACCGGTACCCGCCGCACCGCCGAGCACTGAACGACGCGACCGACAGCGACGAGGCCTGTCCGATCCCGAGGATCGGACAGGCCTCGTCGCTGTTCTGCGTCGGGTGAGCCCGAACGGGATGTGTGCTGGGCCGTGCGGCTACCGGCCGCCTTCCGCTGTCCGGGCGGCCTGAGCCACCTCGATCCAGCGGCCGAGCGTGGCGGCGGCCGCCCCTGAGTCGATCGATTCGGCGGCACGCTGTAGCCCGTCCTGAAGCGCCGGTTCAAGCGCAGGGCCGAGCCCGTTGCGAGCGGCGAGCGCGGCGGCGGCGTTCACCAGCACGGCGTCACGCACCGGGCCCGGCTCACCGGCCAGCAGGCGGCGGGTCACCTCCGCGTTGAACGCGGCGTCACCGCCTCGCAGGTCACCGGGTGCGGAGCGGGCGATTCCCAGGTCGGCCGCGTCGACGACGGTCTCCCGGACCTTCCCGTCGTGCACCACCCAGAGCCGGGTAGGGGCGGCGGTGCTGAACTCGTCGAGCCCGTCCTCGCCGCGCATGACCAGGACGGAGTCACCGCGTTCGGCGAACACACCGGCCATCACCGGCGCCATCCGCGGATCGAAGCATCCGATGGCACCCGACTTCGGGCGGGCCGGGTTCGTCAGCGGCCCGAGGAAGTTGAAGGCGGTAGGCACTCCGATCTCGCGCCGGGGGCCCGCGGCGTGCCGCATGCCGGGGTGGAAGCGGGCCGCGAAGCAGAAGCCGATGCCGGCTTCGCGCAGACAGCGTTCCACGCCTTCCGGGCCGAGGTCGAGGGGGACGCCGAGGAACTCCACCAGATCAGCGGCTCCGCACGATGACGACGCCGCCCGCCCGCCGTGCTTGACGACCGGCACGCCCGCGCCCGCCACCACGATCGCGGCCATGGTGGAGATGTTCACCGTATGGGCGCGGTCGCCGCCGGTGCCGACGATGTCGACCGCGCTCGCGCGCAGCTCGGGCGGCAGTGCCACCGGCACCGCGTTCGCCAGCATCGTCTCCACCAGGCCCGTCAACTCGGCCGAGGTCTCGCCCTTGCTGCGTAGCGCCACCGCGAAGCCGGCGATCTGCGCCGGGCTCGCCGACCCCGACATGATCTCGTCCATCGCCCAGGCGGTGTCCTCGCTCGACAACTGCTCCCCACGTAGCAGCGTGCCGAGCAGGGCGGGCCAGCTGCGACCACCCATCGTCTGCCTCCATTCCGCCCGCCGAGTCGTCGGGGATCCTCGCGTCCCGGCATCCAGTGTGCGAGGCCGAGGTCGTGGCTGGGTCAGGCTGCCGCGTTCGCGTCGCCGCGACCGGCACGCAGCAACCGAGCGACGGTCTGTCCGGTGGTCACCGGGTCGAGCGGGTGCATGAGGGTCGCCTCGACCTCGGCGTACGCGGCCAGCCAACGGTCCGCCGCTCGGGCGATGACCAGGCACATCGGCGGGGCGTCCGCGCGTTCGTCCTTGATCTGTCGGGCGATCCCGATACCGCCCGTCGGCTGTGCCTCCCCGTCGAGCAGCAGCAGGTCGATCTCGTACTGGTCGACCAGGCGGATGCACTCGTCGTAGCTGGCCGCCTCGACGAACTCGACGGTCAGACCGGCGGCCGGTCGGGTGCCGACCGCGCGGCGCATCTGGTCCCGGACCTGCGGGTCGTCGCTGTAGAGCAGCACGGTGTGAACAGTCATCGGTCGCATGGCTCCCGCGTCGAAGGTGTGTCCCGCCGGGCCGGATCGGGCCCGGTCCGGGCGAACCGACCAAGGCTGAGGCCGATCGTACCCGTCGGGCCGGATCGGCTGCCGTCCGACCGCTTCCGGTTCCCGGTTGACGAACCGCGCGGGGCGTCGCGCCGTCGACGGCGGGCACGGGTCCGGGCGTCTCCCGCAGGTGTCCGGCGAGATTAGGTGGCGCAAGTTCCGGACCCCGCCGATCGCAGCCCACGGCCACGGGCAATAATGACCGCGTGACTGCCGCCTCAGCCATTGACAAGAGCCGGATCCACTCCCAGACGCGGCCGAACATGGTCAGCGTCGGCACGATCGTGTGGCTCTCCAGCGAACTGATGTTCTTCGCGGGCCTGTTCGCGATGTACTTCTCGATTCGGGCGGCGGTGCCCGAGCAGTGGGCGGAGCACACCCAGGTGCTCAACGTCCCGTACGCGTTGACGTTCACCACGATCCTGGTGATCTCCTCGGTGACGTGCCAGTTCGGGGTGTTTGCCGCGGAGCGGGGCGACGCGCACGCGCTCCGTCGCTGGTTCACCGTCACGTTCCTGCTGGGCCTGATCTTCGTACTCGGTCAGCTGAACGAGTACCGGGAGTTGGTCGAGCACGGGGTGAAGATCAACCGGGACGGGTACGGCTCGATCTTCTACCTGGCGACCGGGTTCCACGCCCTGCACGTGACCGGTGGTCTCGTCGCGTTCATCATCTACATGATCCGTACCACGATGGGTCGCTTCACCCCCGCACAGGCGACCGCCGCCATCGTCGTGTCGTACTACTGGCATTTCGTCGATGTGGTGTGGATCGCTCTCTTCGCCATGATCTACTGGCTCCAGTGATCATGATGTCGCCACGCTCGGCGCCGACGCTTCGACCGTGAATCAAGGAACCGTAAGGACAGCCATGACCCATGACACCCACCGCGGTCCGCTCGCGCGGCTGCGCCGCGGGCGGGCCGTGCCACGTGGCAAGGCCCGCCGCCGACTCGGCACCGCGCTGCGGCTGCTCGCCGCGCTGACCCTGGCCGGCGGTGTTTACGCCGCCTTCGCGCCGGGTGCGGCAGCCGAGGACACCCCGCAGCTGTCGACCGCAGCTCAGGAAGGCAAGGCGCTCTTCGAGGTCAACTGCATCTCCTGCCATGGCCGCAACGCGCAGGGCGTGGAAGGGCGCGGACCGAGCCTGATCGGGGTCGGCGCAGCGTCGGTCGAGTTCCAGGTGAGCACCGGCCGCATGCCGATGGCGCGGCAGGAGGCGCAGGCCGCGCGGAAGCCGCCGGTGTTCAGCGACGACGAGATCCGCCAGCTTGCGCAGTACATCCAGGAGTTGGGCGGTGGCCCGCAGCTGCCGGAGGGTGAGAACCTCGGGGCGGACGGCGACGTCGCCGAAGGTGGGCGGTTGTTCCGCATCAACTGCGCGTCGTGCCACGCGTACGGCGGTAGCGGCGGTGCGCTCTCCAGCGGGAAGTACGCGCCGACCCTCATGCCGGCGACGGACCGGCAGATCTATGCGGCCATGCTGACCGGTCCGCAGAACATGCCGGTGTTCGGGGACAACCAGCTTCGACCGGATCAGAAGGCCGACATCATCGCCTACATCCAGGACACCCTGAAGGACCAGGAGGATCCGGGCGGGTTCGGCCAGGGCCGGTACGGCCCGGTGACTGAGGCGATCGTCGTATCGCTGGTCGGCATGGTGGCCCTGGTCTTCGCCAGCCTGTGGATTGCGGGGAAGTCATGAGCACCCAGACGCACTCGAACGAAGCCGAGCAGGGGCCGGTGAACGTGCAGGACCCCGACATCTCCCGCTTCGAGGTTGTGCGGGAGGGCGCCCGACGGGACGACATCGAGATCGTTCATTACGAGCCGCCGTTCCCGGTGCCGGGCACGAAGGCCGAACGCCGTCTGGTCCGCACCGTCGCGTCGCTGTTCCTGCTGACCGGTCTCGCCGCGACCGCCTTCCTGGTCGTCTACATCTGGTGGCCGTGGGAGTTCCGGGCCGAGAACTGGCAGTTCTACACGCCTCTGCTCGGCATCTCGTTGGGCGTGGCGCTGCTCGGCATCGGCTTCGGCATCCTCACCTGGGGCAAGAAGCTGCTGCCGCGAGAGGTGTCCATCCAGCAGCGGCACGACGAGCCGTCGTCGGCCGACGATCGCAAGATCACCGGGGAGACCCTCCGCTACATGGCGGACGAACTCGGGGTGAAGCGGCGTCCGCTGCTCGGTATCTCGCTGCTGGCGGGGCTCGCCCCGGTCGGCGCGGTGGCCGCGGCGCCGTTGGTCGGCGGATTGATCTCCGACCCGCACCGGAACAACCAGATGTTCACCACCGGCTTCCAGCCCCGCGACGGCCGGCTGGTGCGGCTGGTGGGGGAGAGCGGCACGCCGATCCGGCCCGAGGACGTGAGCCCCGGCGGTCAGGTGACCGCGTTCCCCGGCATTCCGGACGGCACGACGAACAAGTACGCCGCGGACTCCGCGACCCTGCTGATCCACCTCCGGGAGGAGGAGGCGCGGCGGGCCCGGGAGGCCAACGAGCGCGAGGGCAAGACCAACTACATGTGGGGCAACTACATCGCGTACTCGAAGATCTGTACGCACGCGGGGTGCCCGGCGAGTCTGTACGAGCAGGACACCAACCGTCTGTTGTGCCCGTGCCACCAGTCGCAGTTCCTCGTCACCGACAACGCCCGGCCGGTCTTCGGCCCGGCGAGCCGCCGGCTGCCTCAGCTGCCGATCACGGTCGACGAGGAGGGCTTCTTCGTGGCCACGTCGGACTACCCCGAAGCCGTCGGACCTGACTTCTGGGAGCGGCCGTGAAACGCCGAAAGATGGACGTAGCAGCACTGCCGGGGAAGGTGGCGGGCGGCCTCGACGACCGGTTCCAGGCGTCGACGCCGTTGCGGCGACTGCTGAACAAGGTCTTCCCCGACCACTGGTCGTTCCTGCTGGGTGAGATCGCGCTCTTCTCGTTCATCATCCTGCTGCTGACCGGTACCTACCTGACCTTCTTCTTCGAGCCGTCGTTGGAGGAGGTCACCTACGACGGCAGCTACGCCCCCATGCGCGGCCTGCACGTGTCGGCGGCGTACGCCTCCACTCTGGACATCTCGTTCGATGTCCGGGGCGGGCTGATCATGCGGCAGATGCACCACTGGGCCGCCCTGGTGTTCATGGCCGGGATCGTGGCGCACATGCTGCGGATTTTCTTCACCGGTGCGTTCCGCAAGCCGCGGGAGACCAACTGGATCATCGGCGTCCTGCTGTTCTGGTTGGGCTTCCTGGCCGGTTTCACCGGTTACTCGCTGCCCGACGACGGTCTGTCCGGGACCGGGTTGCGGATCGCCTCCGCGATCATGCTCTCCATTCCGGTGATCGGCACCTGGCTGACCTCGTCGCTCTTCGGGGGCGAGTTCCCCGGGACGATGATCATCAGCCGGCTCTACATCGTGCACGTACTGCTCGTGCCCGGTCTGCTGCTGGCGTTGATCTCCGCTCACCTCGGTCTGGTGTTCAAGCAGAAGCACACCCAGTGGCCCGGTCCCGGCCGGACCAACTCGAACGTGGTCGGCGAGCGGATGTTCCCGCGCTACGCCATCAAGCAGGGTGGCTTCTTCATGACCGTCTTCGGTGTGATCGCGCTGTTAGGCGGCATCTTCCAGATCAACCCGGTCTGGTTGTTCGGTCCGTACGAGGCGGCGGTGGTCTCCGCCGCGAGCCAGCCCGACTGGTACGTGATGTTCCTCGACGGGTCTACCCGACTCATGCCGCCGTGGGAGATCAACATTCCCATCGGTGACGGGTATGTGATCCCGCCGCTGTTCTGGCCGACGGTGCTGCTGCCCGGCATCCTGACCATGCTCATGGTCTTCTACCCCTTCATCGAGGCGAGGTGGACCAAGGACCGCGGACACCACAACCTTCTGCAGCGTCCGCGGGACGTGCCGGTCCGCACCGGCCTCGGTGCCATGGCCATCACCTTCTGGCTGGTCCTGACCATCTCCGGGGGCAACGACGTGGTCGCCGACAAGTTCGCGATCAGCCTCAACGCGATGACCTGGGCCGGTCGGATCGGGTTGCTGATCCTGCCGCCGCTGGCCTACTACGTCACGCACCGGATCTGTCTCGGCCTGCAGCAGCACGACCGGGAGGTCCTGGCCCACGGGGTGGAAACCGGGATCATCCGGCGGTTGCCGGACGGGCGCTACGAGGAGGTGCATCAGCCGCTCGGGCCCGTCGATGAGCACGGCCACAGCCAGCTGGAGTACGTCGGCTGGACCGTGCCGAAGAAGATGAACCGCCTGGGTGCGCTGGCCCCGGCCGTCCGTGGCTTCTTCCGGCCGGTGGAGGAGCCGGTCGACGCCCGGGAGCCGGAGTCCGTCGGGCGGCGGTCGCAGGAGGAGCTCTCCAGCCGCTGATCGACCTTGCCGTGAACGGGGTGCCCGCAACGCGCGGGCACCCCGTTCGCATGCCGACGAGCAGGATCTCGCCAGGGCTGCCGATGCGTGGGCGCCGACACGTCCGGGGTCGCCGGCGGTGGGCCTGTCACACCGATGCGGTACGTATTACCCGCTACCGCGGTGCGGCGGCGGGGGAGGCGACCGATGCGCGAACTGTGGTGCGACACCTGCGAGGCGCGGACGCTGTTCGAGACGCCGCCTTGCGCTGACGGGCACGGCGCCGACTGCGACGAGATGGTATGCACGGTGTGCGGCGCTGCCGTCTTCGTGGAGCCGATGTCCTGGCGGG
>DASVCA010000034.1:0-3143 GCA_036381835.1 Micromonosporaceae bacterium | reverse complement strand
GACCTCCACCTTGCGCAGCAGAGCAGCCAACTGCTGCTCGCCGCCGCCGGCCACGACCGCGTCCGGGCCGGGCTCGGTGATCGTGTCGACGTACTCGACATCGAGCCGCTGGCGCACCCACTCATCGAGCGGGCGCTGGATGCGCCCGTCGATGCAGGTGAGCACGGTGGCGAAGCGCCCGCTCATCAGTACACCTCCTGTGGCACGGGCGAACGGTCCGACGTGGCACGCCGCCCGGATCCGAGTTCGACGCCGACCGCCTGTAGCGCGGCGGGGACGTCGCGGTGCACCAGGCCGGCCTCGCGCAGCGATCCCCACGCCCCGGCCCGCTCGAGCAGGTCGCGTACGGGGCCGCGCACCGTGACCAGGTGCAGCGTCACACCGCGGTCGTTGAGCCGCTCGCGCAGCTCGACCAGCGCGTGAATGCCGTCGGCGTCCACGTCGTTGATCGCCCCGGCGTCGAGGATGACGGTGGTCAACCCCTCCCGCTCCTCGGCGAGGGCCAGCAGCCGATCCTCCAACTGTGTCGCGTTGGCGAAGTACAGCGGCCCGTCCACCCGCAGGATCGCAACCCGCGGATCGGTGGCCAGGCCGGTGTAGCGGGCCACGTTCCGGAAGGCGTCGGTGCCGGGGACCTGGCCGAGTTCGGCGGTGTGCGGCCGGGCGGAGCGCCACAGGAAGACGGCGAGGCTGAACACGACGCCCGCGGCGAGCCCGGGTTCCACCCCGAGGAGGAGTGTGACCGCGAAGGTCAGCGCCAGGGCCAGCCCGTCGACCCGTCGGATCCGCCAGATGCGCGTCGCGCCCTTGAGGTCCACCAGCCCGAGGACGGCCACGACCACGATCGCGCCGAGCACCGCCTTCGGCAGGTGGTAGAACGCGGGGGTCAGCAGCAGCGCGGTGAGCGCCACCACGACCGCCGTGATCACGGTCGCCACCGGAGTGCGGGCGCCGGCGGAGAAGTTCACCGCGCTGCGGGAGAATCCGCCCGCGACCGGGAAGGCCTGGAAGATGCCGGCGGAGATGTTGGCGGCACCGACACCGACCAGTTCCTGGTCCGCGTTGACCTTCTGCTGCGACTTGGCCGCCAGCGCCTTGGCGACCGCGATCCCCTCCATGTAGGAGACGAGGGCGATGGCCACCGCTGCGGGCAGCAGGACCTGGATGTCCGACCAGGCCAGCGACGGCAGCGCCGGAGCGGGCAGCCCGTTCGGCACCTCGGTGAGGATCTTCACGCCCCGGTCGCCGAACGACAGTGCCGCGCTGGCGGCGGTCACGCCGGCGACGACGATCAGCGCGCCGGGCAGCTTCGGCAGGTACTTGCGCAGCAGCACCAGCGCGGCGACGCTCACCGCGGACACCAGGATGGTCAGTCCGTGCGCGGTCGTCGCGGCATGCCATACCGATTCGACGATCTCCGGGAACGTCTCCGCCCGTCCGGCCTTGAGGCCGAGCAGGTCCTTGATCTGGCTGGCGGCGATCACGATCGCGGCGGCGGAGGTGAAGCCGGACAGCACGGAGTGGGACATGAAGTTGACCAGCACGCCGAGGCGTAGCAGCCCCATCAGCGCCTGGACCGCGCCGACCAGCACCGCGAGCAGACCCGCCAGCGCCGCGTACCGGCCGGGATCCCCGTCGGCGAGCGGGGCCAGGGCCGCGCTGGTCATCAGCGCGGTGATGGCGACCGGTCCGACCGCCAGGGAGCCCGACGTGCCGAGGATCGCGTAGACCAGCAGCGGCACGATCGAGGCGTACAGGCCGGTCACCGGCGGCATGCCCGCCAGCGCGGCGTACGCCATGCTCTGCGGCACCAGCATGACCGCGACGGTCAGACCGGCGATCAGGTCATGACGCAGCACCCCGCCGTTGTACTCACGGAACCAGCCGAGGATCGGCAGGAACCGGGCCAGTCCGGTGCGGTGTTGTTGAGGGTATCCGGCGTTCACGCCCGTGCGCCCTCCTTTCGCAGCCGAGCCAGGGAGGCGTTGATGTCGGTCTTGGCGCCCCGGTTGTAGGGCAGCTTGGCCAGCAGCATGCCCATGCCGCAGGTGTCGGTGACCGCGGAGAAGACCAGGCCACCGCCGATGAACGCGGCGATGAACTTCGCCGGCTCCCACCACAGGCTGGCCAGGACGGACAGCAGCACGATGGACCCGGCGACCAGGCGCACCTGCCGCTCCAGGCCCCAGCGGTCGCGCCCGCGCTCGACCGGTCCGCCGGCGGCGATCCATGCGTTCATGCCACCGGAGATGACGGTGGCGCTGCTCAACCCGGCGGTCACCAGCTTGGTGCAGGCCTGGGTGGCACGGTTGCCGGACTGGCACATCAGCAGCAGCCGGCCGCCGGCGTCCCGCACGATGCGGTCCAGGTGCTCGTCGACCTGATCCAGCGGCAGGTTGATCGATCCGGGCACGTGCGCGGCCTCGTACTCACCGGGGGTGCGCACGTCGACCATCAGGGTGTCCGGGTTGTTGGCCAGCAGCGCGCGGGCGGTCGCCACGTCGATGGCGGGGGTTGTGCTCTTGCCGCTCATGAAGTACTCCTTCGTGATCTCGGGTTTCGGTTCGACCCGGTGCCCACCGGGACGATTGGGTTGCTCAGAAGGTCACGGGGGCGGCGACGTCGGCGACCCCGGCACCGCGTCCCGCTGCGGTCCACCAGCACGCCCCTGCCTCCTCCCCACCCCCAGAAATACCCTGGGGGGTACCAGTTCGAGTATGTTACGACAGCCGAGTCAGCGGCAACCGGTCAGGTCGGACCATTCGGGCAGGGAATCGGCAGGGGCGGCCGATCTCCCATCGAGCGGTAGGCTGATTGGTCGAGTCGAGAGGTAGGGCCACCATGCAGGTCGATGAGAACGCGGTCCAGGACGTCATCAAGCGCCTACGGCGTGCCGAGGGCCAGATCCGCGGCATCATCGGCATGCTCGAGTCCGGCCGGGAGTGCGCCGAGGTCGTGACCCAGCTCGCGGCCGTGTCCCGGGCGCTGGACCGAGCCGGTTTCAAGATCATCGCAAGCGGCCTGCAGCAGTGCGTCGCCGCCCAGCAGAACGGCGACGATCAGCGGGCCGACCTCGAGCAGATGGAGAAGCTCTTCCTCTCCCTCGCCTGATCTCGGTCGACTCGACCCGCCGACGGCCGGGG
>DASVCA010000033.1:0-4826 GCA_036381835.1 Micromonosporaceae bacterium | reverse complement strand
CGGATTCACCGTTCACCACAGCTACCTCACGCGGTCCACGAGATGATGCGACTACGGGACGCCCGCACCGGCCGGCCACACGAGTTCGCCGGTCTCGGGCCGGGGCGAGTTCAGGTTTGTAGCGGCGGCCTACGCGCGATGCTCGTCGCAGACCTGATCCGCCGCGCCCGCACGGTGTTGCACGGCCGGGCACCGCTGGTGACGTCGGTCGGCCCGGACGTCGACGGGCTGGCCGACTGGAACATTCACCCGCCCATTGCTGCCGGAAGAAACGCCGAGCCACCGGATGTCGTGATCGGCTGCCGCGACGGCGGGTCCTGCGCACTCGAGATCGGCGCGCTCGAGCTGGCGACGGATCAGGATCCGCTGGTGCTGCGGCTGGCCGCGCTCGAATTCCACTACCCGGACCCGGCACGGTTGGACGCGGCGCGGGCGGATGCCGCAGGCGCCACGCTGGCCGGCTGGCGTGCGGCGGTCTCCACCTGGGCGACCTCGCCCGGGGCCCCGGTGTCGATGCCGTACGTGCACCGGCTTGCCGCCGCGTTCGAGGACGACCTGGCGACGCCGCAAGCCCTGCAGGTACTTCGCGACCTGGAGCACGACGAGTCCGTGAGCGCCGGCGCGAAGTTCGAGACCTTCGCCTACGCCGACCGACTGCTCGGCGTCGACCTCGCCCGCGACGTCGGCCGCTAACGCCGGCCCCCCTCAACCCACCGCCCGGGTGCAGCTACGTATGGCAGATCGTTTGCGTGCTGGAGCGGCGAAACAGAAAACGGGCCGGCACGCTAACTTCCGTCAGGCGGGGCGGACGCGCTGGGCGCCGGCGAACTGGCCGGTGCGCTGGCTGGCGACGGAGGCGGGGTTGGGCCGCAGATGATGACCGGCTCCGGGTCGTACCGGGTGTGCAGCGTCTTGGTCTTCACCACGGCGCCGTCCTTCTTGAACGTCTGCGTGACGTCGATCTGGAAACCCTGATTGCCGGACGCCGGCTCGCAGTCGGTCCGCGTGTTATAGCGCACGCCGCCGGTGGTGAACGCGTACCTGGCGCTCGACGTCGAGGTGATGTCGTAGTACTTAGTGCCCCAGAACGTCACCGTGATCGAGGTACCGGTGTACGAGGTCTGGATGAGGATGCCGGTCGGGGTGTCGTTCTGGAAGATGAAATTCGGCTCGGGGTAAGAGACCGTCGCCTCTCGGCCGGCGGGGTAACGGCTGATGTAGTAGCTGTGCGTGTGGTGTTCGACGTCCTTCAACCCGGCGAAGAAGACCGCGTTGTAGATCGTCGTGGTGAACTGGGAGACACCGCCGCCGATCGAGTCGACGTACAGCCCGTTGAAAATCATCGGGGCGGGGACGAAGCCGCGCGCCCGATCCCGCTCGCCGACCACCTGGTTCAGGCTGAAGGTCGCACCGGGTTTGACGATGTAGCCGTTGACGATGTCGGCCATCTTGTGGATGTTGGTAACCCGCGGGGCGCAGCACGGGTGGTGGGTGGTGAAGCTGCTGACTTTCTCCTTGATGCCAAGGCTTCTCGCGTCGTCCGTGGTGAAGGACGGTGCGACCGGGGCGGTGGGCACGACGAGCTGCCGCGGCGGCGGGTCAGCCAGCACGGCCGCGATCGCCGGGCCCAGCTTGTCGAGGTCCGGCTTGCTGCCCGCCACCGCCGGGACGACGACCGGCTTGCCGGACGACAGGTCGAACGATGCGTCCCGAGCTGGTGCCGTCGCCGGGGCAAGCTTGTCGTTCAGCGCCGCGGCGATGCCGGCACCGTCCACCACCGGATGAAGTTCCCCGTCGCGGGCGGCGAACGTGAGGTTGGCCGCAATGACCTGCGGTGTGATTTGAACCGGCGTGGACCCGGCGAGCAGGGTGATCGGCGCCGCGACCGCCGGCTTCGCGATGGTCTCGATCGCGCGCTGGACGGCGTCCGCGGTGACGGCCGCGGGTACCGGTTGCGTCGGGAGCTCGACGGGCTCGGCGGTCTTCAGGTAAGCCCCGCGCAGCAGCGCCGCCGCCTCGTGCTTCACCAGGCCGGTGCCCTTGACCGGCGGGATCGCTACCGGCGTGATGCCGTCGAAGCGGATGCTGCCGCCCTCCCCGTCGGCCAGCGACTCGTCGAGTCGGTCGAGGGCGGCCGACAGGGACGCTGTCTCCACTGCGGTCACCGGCGCGACCGTTCGGTGGCCGAAGATCGATTTCAGCAGGCTCAGCGGGTTGGCGCTGCGGGTGCCGGCGGCCACCACGGTTGCCTCGGCGTCGAAGCTCAACCCGGCCCGGGCCGGGTCGACGCTGCGGCGATCGTCGGCGACCACGACCGGGATCGGCGCCTTCGCGGTGGGGCCCAGCTCCGCGGTGAGTTTGCGTTCCGCGGCGGCCGGCGACATGCCGCCGATCGCGACCTTGCCGATCGACGCGCTGGCGACCGTCGTGTTCGGCGGCACGCCGCCACCCACGACGGCGAACGCGATCCCGTAGGCGAGCGCCACCAGCACCACCACCCCGCCGAGCGCAATGAGCAACGTGGGGCGAGGAACACGGCGCACGACGAAGTCTCTCCACATGGGGTTAGCGGGACAGCCGGGTAGCGGGACAGCCGGATAGCGGGACATTGCGGGTAGCGGGAAGTCACGTCATGGTACGCGACGGATCTCGTCCGATCTGGCCTGTTGAGCCTTAGTCGGCGAGACGGCGGTAGCTGCCCCGCAGGTACAGCAGCGGGCCGCGCGGCGGTTCTGCGGCCCAGACGCCGACCACACTGCCGAGCAGGATGTCGTGGTCGCCGCCGTCGTGCCAGGACCAGGTGCGACACTCCACCACGGCGATCGCACCATCGAGCACCGGCATCCCGGTCGCCGGACCGGGGTAGCGCGGAAAGCCGGCGAATTGCGCCTGTGTCGGCCGACCCTTCTCCGCGAACCAACGCGAGGTCGCCTCGGCGTCCTCGGCCAGGATGGACAGCGCCCAGGCGCCGCTGTTCGAGACCGCCTGGTGGAATCGGGCCGTCTTCTCGACGCAGATCAACACCAAGAGCGGGTCGAGCGAGACCGAGGTGAACGCGCTCACCGTCATCGCGTGGTCGATCCCGCGGTCGGTGGTGGCCGCGATCGCGATGCCGGTGGCGAAGTTTCCCACCACCCGGCGGAATTCGGTGGTCGAGACGGGTGCAGTTGGTGGGAACTCCGTGTCTTCGACCGCCACGATCGCGAGCTTAACGGGCGGCCAGCTAGCTCACGCGATGTGGGCGAGCGCGAGCCGCGCGTTGTCGATCACGATGGCAGCCGCGTCCTCGACCAACTTCAAGGTGGACAGTGCGGTTTCGGAGAACGCGTTCTTGGTCGCGCTGGAGAGCGCGAGCACGCCGACCACCTGCCCACCCTGACCGCGATGCCCCCGCAGCGGCATCGATGCGAAGGTCGCCATCCGGCTTTCGTCGTCCGCGCCGAGCAGCCCGTTAGCGTCGGCGACCCGAAGGTCCAGGTCGGCCACCGACACGGCAGCGCCGGCCGCCGCGTTCAGCGCGTCCACTGCTGCGGACACGAAGTCGCCGTAATGGGCGTGCGAAGCCTCCCGGGCGATCGCGACGTAGGCGGAACGTTCCTCCAGCAGCAGTACGGCCGCCAAATCGTTGTCCACGAACCGCTGCAGCACCTCGAGGACCTGCGCCACGGTGCCTTCGAACCCGTGCCCGGTCGCCGCGATCGCGGTCACCTCGGCCGCCACCGACGTCTCGAACAGCTTGCGGTCCAGCAGATCGCACACCCGCGACAGCACGTCGTCGGCGTCCAGTTCGACCGGGCCCGCCCGCAGCACCGGACGGCCACCGCGCGCCTGTTCGGCGGCGTGGATCGCGTCCGACACGGCGGCCACCAGTTGCGGCGCCTCGAAGTCCTTGGTGAGGTAGTGGTCCGCCCCGACCTGCGCGCCCCAGTAGCGGTCGCTGGCCGCGTCCAGCGAGGTCAGCAGCACGATCGGGATGTCAGCCGTCTGCCAGTCATCCTTGAGCAGCCGGGCCGCGACATATCCGGAGACCCGCGGCATCTGGATGTCCAGCACCACCGCATCGGGCTGGACGCGGAACACCGTCTGTACCGCGGCGACGCCGTCCTCGGCCGGCACCACGTCGAACCCCTCGCGGGTCAAGACGCTGGTCACGATCCGGCGCAGAGTCGGGGAATCGTCGGCGATCACCACGGTTGGCATGTTCTGGTTCTCCAGTTCGGCGGGCTACCGGTTAGTCATCGGCCGCCGGGGCGCCCGGCTTCACCGTCCGACCAGTCGCCGGACGGTATCCACCAGTTCGCCTTGGTCGAAATCGCTCTTGAGCAGGTAGGCGCTCGCACCGGCCTCCAGGCCCGCCCGGCGGTCCGTCTCGTCGCCGCGCGATGTCATGATCACGACAGGAACCTGTTCCAGGCCCCGGGTCCGGCGGATAGTGCGGGTCAGCGCGAAGCCGTCCATGCGGGGCATCTCGACGTCGGCCAGCACCAGGTCGGCGGGTTGGTCGCGCAGCCGCGCCATGCCGTCGAGCCCGTCGACGGCCGTCACCACGTCGTAGCCGGCGCCTTCCAAGATCACCCGCTCCAGTTCCCGCACCCCGACCGAGTCCTCCACAACGAGCACCCGCGGCGCGCGGGCGGCGCACGTTAGCGACGGCTCGTCGTTCGGGGCCGCCTCCGGGGTGGGGGCGCCCGTCCCGCGGCGGCCGGCCAACTCGCGGAGATCGAGCAGGCACACCACGCTGCCGTCACCATCGATGGTCGCCCCGGCCACCAGCGGCAGCCGGCCGAGGAACGAGCCGAGGTCCTTCACCACCAGTTCCAGCTCAC
>DASVCA010000032.1:0-12052 GCA_036381835.1 Micromonosporaceae bacterium | reverse complement strand
CCTGCCGAATGAGCCGTCGGAGGAGCAGCGGCGAATTCTGGACGAGTTGAACGGGCTCGCCGGGGACGAGTTCGACCAGCGGTGGGTCTCTACCCAGATGACCGCGCATCAGCAGGCGATTCAGGCGACCGAGACGCAGGTTGCCCAGGGCACCGACCCGGGCGTCAAGCGGGTGGCGGAGGACGCCCTGCCGGTCCTGCGGGAGCACCACCAGGCGTTGATGGATCTGGCCCGCCAGATGGGCGTGCAGGTCCCGCCGGGTGCCACCGCCACACCGACCCCGGGCACCCCGACTCCGGGCACGCCGACCCCGGGCACCCCGACTCCGGGCACCCCGACTCCGGGTGAGCCTGGCACACCCGAGCCTGGGACACCGACCCCGGGTCAGCCCACTCCGGAGCAGGAGCAGACCCCGCCGGCGGTCCCTGCTCCGAACGGCAGCTGAACCGGACCGTTGCCGGCCTACCCGATGGGTAGGCCGGCAACGGCTTCTCCGGCGGGACGGCAACGGTTCCGACGTCTCACTGAGGTGGTTCAGCCGCAAACCGCGCGACTCGACCGGCCAGCCGGTCACCGGCACGTACCCAGGAGAAGTGGTCCATGGGGAACCCGGCCTCCTCGGTGCGGTAGCACTCGCGAACCAGGGGCGCGGCGGACAACGGGCGGCACATGAGGTCGAGGGTGTGGGCCGGGGTGTGCCAGTCCCCCTCCACGTCCACGGCGAGGACGGGTACGCGTACCGCGCGTAACGCCGGCTCCGGGTCCACCCCGTCGATGACGGGAAAGCGGCCGGTACGGATGATGTGCGCCCAGTCCCGGATCACCCCGCGTGGTTGTCGCCCGCCGAAGCCCCAGCCCGGCCATACGCCGAGCGTTTCGGTCACGGTGGACAGCACGGACGTGAAGCAGCGCAGGCCGTGGCGTCGCAGCGAGCCCGGGTAGCTGCGCCAGTACGGCAGTCCGGTCGCCACCAGCACCAGGCCGTCCACCATGGGGTTCTCGGCCAGCGCGGTGTGCAGCAGGGTGAGCTGCCCGCCCAGGGAGTGCCCGAGCAGGATCCGACGTCGACCGTCGAGCCGGGGTTTGAGGCTTTCCTGCACGGCGGCGACGTCGCTGACGAGCTCGGCGTATCCGTAGCGGGAGGCCCGGCTCGGGTGCGGTGTGCTGGTCCCGGTGCCGCGCAGCTCGGCGACGACGACGGCGAGCCCCGCTTTGCGCAGCGCCGTGGCGAAACGGGTGTAGTAGCCGGCCGGCACTCCCATCGCGGGCCAGATCACCACGACCGGGGCATTCGGCGAGCAGTCGGGTTCCGGGTAGATGTGCAGTCCGATTCGATCGGTGCCGCGGTCGAGGTGGTCCTGGGCGTAGTCCGGCGCGTTGGTCACCCATTCAGGGTAGAGCAAAGTTACCGGCCGGTAATGCCGGCTCAGTCGGCGTCGGCCAGCCCGATGGCGAAGACCTCGTCCAGGTCGTGTCGGGAGTAGGCGCGGAACGCGATGTGCGACTCGGTGTTGACGACTCCGGGCACCTTGGAGATCCGGCCCGCGATGACCTCGGCGATCTGTTCGAACTCGCGCACCCGGACCACAGCGATCAGATCCACGTCACCGGCCACCGAGTAGACCTCGCTGACCCCGGGCAGCTCCGCCAACGCCTCGGCCACCTCCGGGATCGAGTCGGTGGCGCAGTCGATCAACACGATCGCGGTGATCAATGGTGCTCCTCTCGTCCAGGTCATGCTAGCCGTGCCGGTGGGCCGAGACGGTCAGGTCCCGGCCCACCCGGATGGCGTCCGTCAGATGTTCGCCCGCGGCGACGATCGCGCCGGGCCAGACCACCGCCCGGGTCACCCGTCCCCGCACCACTGCGCCGGCACCCACCACCGACCGACGGCAGGTGCCGGTCACCGTCGCGGTCGGATCCACCAGGTTTCCGTCTCCAGCGCAGTGCAGGTTCGCCGCCAGGTAGTCCGGCACCGTGCCGGTGTCGAAGAAGGTGCCCGGAAAGGTGACGACGTCCAAGTCCCCGGCCGCCTCGGCCGGCCGCCACACCGTGCGTACCAGATCCGACGGCTCGGCCCGCAGGTCGCGCACGTATCGCCAGGGCAGCAGGGAGAACCCGGCGAACCAGTGGCCGCTGAAGCTGCCGGGCGCCTTCGGCCCGGCTCCCGCAACGCCGAGCAGCCGCACCCGCTCCCCGTCCCACCCGGACAGCAGAGCGGCGATGTCGGCACCGGGGTCGGCGTTCGGTGCGGCGAGGTAGGCGTCCGCATTGCCGACCAGCACCCCGCGTCCGTCGACCCAGTCCCGCAACGCCGCCAACCCGCCGGACGTGCCGAGCGGCTCGTCCGGCTCCACCGACAGGTGTGCGCGGTCGCCGACGTGCGCAACCACCGACTCCTTGAGGTAGCAGGCGTTGACCGCCACCGAGCGCGGACCGGTGAAGCCCAGCCCCGCTACCCGGGCCAGCGCGCGATCGAGCAACGGGACGTTGCCGACCGGGCACAACGCCTTGGGCAGTCGATCGGTCAGCGGACGCAGCCGCCGTCCCTCACCGGCGGCCAGAACGACCGCGCAGACACCGCTCGTCACGGACGCAGCTCCGAGCGCGGCTTTTCGTCGAAGCCGGCCGTCTCGGCGGCCGGAGCATCGGGCGGGGCCCCGACCGTCCGCTCGGCGAGCGGGCCGATGCCGTAGTGGCCCAGCAGCCGGGCGGCCGCCGTCGTCAGCGGAGGCAGCTCGTCCATCGGGTGCCAGCCGGCCTCCAGGACTTCCGCACCGTCGACGCGCAGCGGCGTGGTCGAGGCCGGCACGCTGGCTTCGAAGACGATATCCACCCAGCCGCGCAGGTGCACCACCGCGTTCGGCACGGCCGGACGCAGTTGCTCCGGAGCCAACCGGATGCCGGTCTCCTCGCCCAGTTCGCGAATCGCTGCCGCAACCGGCGCCTCCCGGCGTTGCAGCAGCCCGGCGGGCAGTCCCCACGCCCGGCCGGGGGGTTGGCGTAACAGCAGGAGGCGGCCGGGGCTGTCCGCTTCGGAGTCACGCAGCAGCACCACGCTGCCCACCGTGTACTTGTGCACGAACAGCCGTACCAGCCGACGGCGCAGCGGCAGCGGCAGACGGTAGAAGATCCCATAGGCCAACCAGCGGGCAGGGGAGCGGCGGGAAGTCACGAAGCCAGGCTAGAGGGTAGAGCCCCGTCCCGCAGATACCGCATGCACCGTTTCACGCGAGGTCGTCCACCATTGCGATGAGCTGCTCGGCCACCTTCTCCGGATCGAGCGCCCGATCGAAGACGGCGACCAGCAGGGTCTCCACGTCCGGGTAGCCCAGCTGCTCCGCGAACTTGGCCAGCGGCTGCTCACTGGCCAGGTAGCGGCCGTTTCGACGCAGCGCCAACCAGACCGTCGCACGGCCCAGGCGTACCTTGTCGGCGATGGTGAGGCCGGGCTCGTCGTGGTCGGCGAACCAGCGGCTGATCTGCATCCGAGCATGTGGCGACTTCACAAAATCGAGCCACTCCTTCTGCGGCCCGACGGGACCGGGTGCGCCGTCGCCCGTCGAGGTGAAGATCTCCACGACGTCGCCGTCGCGCAACTGCGAGGAGAGGGGCACCAGTCGGCCGTTCACCTTCGCCGCCACGCAGCGATCGCCGGTAGCGGTGTCCAACTCGTACGCGAGATCGACCAGCGTGGCGCCGGCCGGCAGCACCAGTCGGCGCCCGTCCGCGATGACGGTGATCTCCGCCTCGGCGAGGTCGTGGCGCAGCGATTGAAGGAACTGCGCGGGATCGGTGGCCTCCTGCTCCCAGTCGAGCACCCGTTGCAGCCAGTCCAGTTGGCGCGCGCGTGCCGCCGGGCCCGCCCGCCCGCCTCGGAAGTCGGCGGCGATGCCGTACTCGGCGGTCTCGTGCATGCCCTCGGTTCGGATGAGCACCTCGACCGAGCGTTCGGCGGGGCCGATCACGGTGGTGTGCAGGGAACGGTAGAGGTTGTGCTTCGGGGAGGCGATGTAATCCTTGAACCGGCCCGCGACCGGCCGCCACATCCCGTGCAGCACACCGAGCGCCGCATAGCAGTCGGTCGCCGGGCCGTCCACGACGACCACGATGCGCGGCAGGTCGAACGGCTCGGGGTGGTTGCCGGCGACGGTGTCCTTCCAGATCGAGTAGTAGTGCCGGGAGCGCGGCTCCACCCGTACGGCCAGCCTGTTCCGTCGGAGCGCGCTCCGCGCCTGCCGGGTCACCGTGGCGAGATACTCACTCCACCCCGGGCGGTTGCGCACGTGCTGATCGATGCGTGCGTACGCCTCCGGCTCCAGGTGGAAGAGCACCGTGTCGTCCAGTTCCCGTTTGAGTTTCTGGATACCGAGCCGGTCGGCGAGCGGCACCAGCACCTCCTGGGTGGCCCGAGCGATTCGCGCTCGTGAGGCCGGGGAGCGAGCGTCCAGCGTGCGCATGTTGTGCAGCCGGTCCGCCAGCTTGATGATCAGTACCCGGACGTCCTTGCCCGCCGCGACGATCATCTTGCGGATGGTCTCCGCCTCGGCCGCCTTGCCGTAGAACGCCTTGTCGAACTTGGTCACGCCGTCGACGAGATGGGCGACCTCGGGACCGAAGTCGTCGGTGAGCGCCTGGCGGGTGTAGCGGGTGTCCTCCACCGTGTCGTGCAGCAAAGCGGCGACCAGGGTAGTGGTGTCCATGCCCAGGTCGGCGCAGATCTGCGCGACGGCCAGCGGATGCGTGATGTAGGGGTCGCCGCTCTTGCGGAACTGCCCGCGGTGCATCGTCTCCGCGATCACGTATCCCCGGCGCAGCACGTCGACGTCCGCATGCGGGTGCATCTTCCGGTGGGTGCGGACGAGGTACGCGACCGGATCGTCACCGGCGACCGGCCAGGACAGGAACGATCGTAGGCGGCGACTGAGGGGGATCTCCCTGCCGCGGGTCGGCAGGACGCGTTTGACGGCGGCATCGCGGCCGGCGTCGAGGTCCACCCGAGACACCTCCTCCACCGGCCGGTCTCAACCGGTCGCCATGAGTCGACCGGAATCGGGACGTTGTCGTCAGTAATTCACTTCTCTCACAGCCTAAATGAGCAGTCGTGGTCCGATTGGACAGTTGCTCATGGGCGATCGGTCGAGTTTGCTGCCTCCATTTTGGTGAGTAGTTCGATGAACCGGGCGGCGCCCCGGGTGGGACACGCCCAGCCGACGTCCACCGCCACCAACCGGGTCTCGGGACGTTCCAGCCAGGACAGGATCCGCTCCGTCTCCGCAGCGCAGGCCCCGGGAAGCGGCCCCGGCCCGGGCAGGACGGTCTCCGCTGTCGCGCGGATCGGATCGATGGACGCGCGCGGGTGGGCACCCGGCGGGACCGTGCCGGCCGCGACCAGGCGGCCGTACCGGACGACGCTCAGCTCCCATCCACCCTGATCGGTGGGGCGTGCCGCGACGAGTTCGGGGATGTGGGTCAGCCCGACGAGCCGCTGCATCCGCACCACCGCCCGCAGCAGCGCGGCGAGCCGACGACGCACCACCGCCGCCGCCTCGTACCGCCGGGCTTGCGCCAGCGTCTCGATTCGCGCCGCCAGCACGTCGACCAGTTCCTGCGGGTCGTCGGCGACGGCGGAGCGGAACGGCTCGACCGCCCGTCGTTCGTACTCGGCGGGGGAGACCCGGTGTTCGCAGGGGGCCAGGCAGCGACCGAGTTCGGCCAGTGCGCACGCGGCGACCGGGCGGCGGGTCGACAGTCGGAGTGTGCACTGGCGCAGCGGTACCGCGTCGTGGACGGCGGCCGCGGCCAACTCCGCGGTTCGCCGCGAGGAGAACGGCCCGAGGTAGGTGGCGCCGTCCCGGCGGACGGCCCGGACCAGAGACAGCCGAGGGTACGGTTCCCGGGTCAGCTTCAGCCAGACCATGCGCTGCGGGTATTTGGCCCGGCGGTTGTAGGGCGGCGCGTGCGCGGCGATGAGCCGCAGCTCCCGTACCTCCGCCTCCAACGCGTGCGCGCACTCGATCACCTCGACCCGCTCGGCCGCGGCGAGCATCTCGCGGATGCGGGGCCGCTTCTCACTCGCCGTGAAGTACGACCGGACCCGGGTGCCGACGTCCCGGGAGGTGCCGACGTAGAGCGGCCGTCCGTCGCCGGCGCGGAAGATGTACACGCCGGGGACGCGCGGCAACCCGTCGGCCAGATACCGCTTGCGCCGCTGCACCGGGCTGACCGCTTTGAGGAACTCGATCGTGTCGCCGAGCGTGTGCACCCCGAGACCGCCGAGCCGGCCGATCAGCCCGTGCAGCACGTCGACGGTGGCTTTAGCGTCGGCCAGGGCACGGTGGGTGGGCTGGTGCGGGGTGCGGAAGTACGCGGCCAGGGTGGCGAGCTTGCGGTTGGGCACCTCGTCGCCGGCCAGCACCCGTCGGGCGAGCGCGGCGGTGTCCAGCACAGGTGGCGCGGGCCAGGCGTAGCCGCAGCGCGCGCACGCCGCCTTGAGGAAGCCCACGTCGTACGGGGCGTTGTGGGCGACCAGCACGGCACCCCGGATGAACTCCAAGAAGCCGGGTAACACCCCCTCGATCCGGGGAGCGGGGGCGACCATGGCCTGGGTGATGCCGGTCAGCGCGGTGATGAACGGCGGGATCGGCGCGTCCGGATTGAGCAGGGTGGCGAGCGTCCCCAACTCTTCGCCGCCGCGTACCTTGACCGCACCGATTTCGGTGATGCGGCCGTCGTCCGGCCCGCCACCGGTCGTCTCCAGGTCCACCACGACGAACGTGATCTCGTGCAGGGGCGCGGCCGGATCGACCTCCACCCGCGCCGCAGGCAGACCGTCGAGGGTGTCCTGGACGTACGCCGGTCGAGTCACGGACCACACCGTAGGCGGGACGTATGACACCACCTGACTGCCATCACGTGGGGTGAGGAACCGATCTACGCAGGGCTAGGGCGCTCGGCCGGCTCGGCGATGCCGTGTCCGCGGTGGGAGACTTGACCCATGTCCCGTCCGGATCCGGCTGCCGAACGTCCGCCCACGCCGGCGAGCGACCTGCGCCCGTCGGACGGCACCGAAGCCGCCGAACCCGCAGACGCGCAGGCTGTCGCCGTGGGCACCCCGTCGACGCAGAGCGGGGCTGAGGCCCCTGAGCCCGTCCTACCGGAACCGGTCCGGCACCGGGTGGTGACCTTGGCCGCCGCGGTGCTGCCCATGCTGTCGGCCGAGGAGTTGCCCGCACCGGTGCGACGGGTGGCCCGATTCGCGCCCAACCGGCGGGCGCGCCTCGGTGGTGCGGTGATCGCCGCGCTGCTCGCCGATGATCCGCTGTTCCGGCAGGGGGTGGCGGCGCGGGTACTGGAACAGGCGGGTGAGCTGGGTGCGGCGGTCAGCGCCGGGCGTCCCCCCGCGGCCGCGGAACCGACCGAGGTCGCTGCGCTCGCCTACCTGGCGCGTCCCGAAGGCTGGCGGGAACTGATCGAGCGGGTCGGCACGGAGCTTCGTGCCGAGGTCGAGAACGCCGCCGTACAGGACTTGATCCGGGAGGCCGAGCAGCGGGCTGCCCGCGCCGAGCACGACCGGGCCGTGGCCAAGGTCGAAGCCGACAAGCTCCGGGCCGAGCTGGTCCGGGTCCGGGAGGAGCTGGGCCAGCTACGGGAGGAGGCCCGCACCTTGGCCCGGGAGCTGCGTGAGGTCCGAGCGCGTGAGCGCAGAGCCAACGTGCTGCTGGCCACCGAACGCGGCCGGGCCAACCGGGCCAGGGCGGACCATGAGGCCGAGCTGCGACGGCTGCGTGCGAGGTTGGCGGATGCGGAGTCGGCCGCGGGCGCGGCGCGGCAGACCGCGAAGGAGGCGCGGGCGATCGACAACGCCCGGCTGTGGCTGCTGCTGGAGACGATCGGGCAGGCGGCGGCCGGGCTGCGCCGGGAGCTGGCCCTCGGACCGGCGGACCGACTGCCCGCAGACGTGGTCGCGCAGGCCTACGCCGCACAGCCGGAGACCCTCGCCGCGCCCGCCCGGGCGCTGGACACCGACGACCCCGCCCGCCTGGACGATCTGCTCGCCCTGCCCCGCGCTCATCTGATCGTGGACGGCTACAACGTCACCAAACGGGGATTCGGCGAGATGTCCCTGGAACAGCAGCGCAAGCGGCTGATCGCCGGTCTGGCCGGGCTGGCGGCGCAGACCGGCGACGAGGTGACGGTGGTGTTCGACGGCGCGGAGCGGGTCCACGGCCTGCCGCCGCATCCCCGCAACGTGCGGGTGCTCTTCTCCCATAAGGGTCAGACGGCGGATGAGTTGATCCGTCGGTTGGTCCGGGAAGAGCCGCGTGGCCGGCCCGTCGTGGTGGTCTCCTCAGATCGGGAGGTCGCCGACGGGGTGCGCCGGCACGGGGCCTATTCGATGGGCGCCGATTCGCTGTTGCGTCGACTCGAGCGCGCCTGACCCATCCACGCGCCGCGGCGGGGACGCAGTCGGATAACCCGGGTCGAATCTGTCGTACCCGACACCTAGCGTCGGCGTCACCGACGGTCGTCGTACGACGACGGCGGGATGGTGGGCCTGCGGGGAGGGATCACGGATGCTCGTCGATTGCGACAGGTGTGCGGTTCGGGGCACGGCATGCGCGGGCTGCCGGGGCAGCGTGGTGCTCGCTGCGCCGCAGCGGGGACGTCTGAACGCCGACGAACGCCGGGCGATCGAGGTGTTCGGCCGGGCCGGTTTCACCGTCGAGGTATTGACCGTCTCGACGTCCCGACGACGTCGCCCCCCTTCCTATCCGCGCCGGGCGGCATAGCGCGGCTCGCCCGCGACTCAGCGCTTCCCACACCACTCCCGGAGGGGCCGATCCGCGCGCTACCCGCGGACAATAGGATGGGCAGCCCGCCGGTGTGCGGATTCCGGCGTGGACGTACTCACGCGAGGAGGCGACGACATGAGCCCTCGGGCGTGGGCGGCCGTCGCGTTCCTTGTCCTGGCCGTCGCCCTCATCGTCACAGCGCTGACGTCGGTGCCCTGGCAGCGTACGCCTCCGCCCCGCAGCGAGCAGTTGGCGGCGCTGCGGGACCTGCCGGACGCGGAAATCGCGCGGGGGCGGGAGCTGCGTGGGAAGCTGCGGCCGGGTCGGTACGCGGAACTGCTCGTCGGGCTGGCCGTCGCGGTGCTGCTCGGCCTGACTCCGCTGGGCGCCAAGCTGGTCGAGTTCGCCGGCCGACCGTTCGGTGACCACTGGATCGCCCAGGCCGTGCTCGGCGGGCTGTCCGTGGTGCTGGTCGCCGATCTGATCACGCTGCCCATAGCCGCATGGCGGCACACCATCCTGACCCGGTACGGGCTGTCCACCCAAGGCTGGGGCGATTGGGCGATCGACCTAATCAAGTCGTACGGGGTCGGCGCGGTGATCGGCGGCATCGCCCTGTTCGGCTTCTACGCGGTGACCCGGTTCGCGTCCCACTGGTGGTGGGCCCTCGCCGCGACCGGTGCCGCCGCCCTGGTGGTGCTGCTGTCCTTCGTTCTGCCCGTCCTCGTCGAGCCGATCTTCAACCGGTTCACCCCGATGGAGCCGGGTCCGCTGCGTACCCAGTTGCTCATGCTCGCCGAGCGGGACGGGATACCTGTGCGCGATGTGCTGGTCGCGGACGCCTCACGGCGTACCCGAACGGTCAACGCCTACGTCTCCGGCATCGGTCCGACCCGCCGGATCGTCGTGTACGACACGCTGCTGCGGGAGGCGCCGCCGGAGGAGGTGGTCGCCGTGGTGGCACACGAGCTCGGCCATGTGAAGGACCGGGATGTGCTCACCGGGACGCTGACCGGCGCCCTGGGCGCCGCCGTCGCGGTCATCGGGCTGTACCTGATCGGGGCCTGGCGCCCACTGTTGCGCCTGGCCGGCGTGGAATCGATCGCCGAACCCCGGGCGTTCCCGCTGCTCGTCGCGCTGCTGACACTGGTCGGTCTGGTCGCCGCGCCGGTGTCCGCCCTCATCTCCCGCCGGATCGAGGCCCGAGCCGACGCGCACGCGCTGGCGCTCACCGCGGATCCGGCCGCGTTCGAGGCGATGCAGCGGCGGCTGTCGACGGTGAACCTGGCCGACCCCGACCCGCCCCGCTGGGAGTACCTCTACACCGCGACACACCCTTCCACGGTGGAGCGGATCGCCGCGGCCCGGATGTGGGCGCGGGGAGGGCGACCGTGACCGTCCCGGCGGCGGGCTCCCACCGGCCGGTGCCGCGACGCACGCTGTTGATCACAAACGATTTCCCGCCCCGAGTGGGCGGCATCCAGTCGTTCGTGCACAACCTGGCCGTCCGTCAGCCACCCGGTTCGGTGGTGGTCTACGCCTCGACCTGGCGGGGCGCGGAGCGGTTCGACGCGGAACAGCCGTTCGAGGTGGTCCGGGAACCGACCACCGTGCTGCTACCCACGCCCGCGGTCGCCAGGCGCGCGGCACAACTGGCCCGGGCGCACGACTGCACGGCGGTGTGGTTCGGCGCCGCAGCGCCCCTGGGGCTGCTCGCGGCCGGCCTGCGCCGGCGGGCCGGCATCGCCCGGGTGGTGGCGCAGACCCACGGTCACGAGGTGGGTTGGGCAGCCGTGCCCGGTGCCCGTGCCCTGCTGCGTCGGATCGGGCGGGACAGCGACGTCGTCACCTACCTCGGCGACTACACCCGCAGCCGGCTGGCCGCTGTCCTGGACGGGCTGACCGAGCTGCGCCGGCTCGCCCCCGGCGTGGACGTGGACGACTACCACCCCGGCGTGGACGGTGCCCCCGTCCGTGCCCGTTACGGCCTCGCGGACCGGCCCGTGGTGGTCTGCGTGTCGCGGCTCGTACCCCGCAAAGGACAGGACGCGCTCATCCGGGCGCTCCCGGAGATCCGCCGCAGGGTCGCCGACGCCGCACTCCTCATCGTGGGGGGCGGGCCGTACCGGCGGACGCTGGAACGCCTCGCGCGCCAGGCCGGGGTGGAGCGCGATGTCGTCTTCACCGGTTCGGTTCCGACGGCCGAGCTGCCCGCGCACTACGCGGCCGGCGACGTCTACGCCATGCCGTGCCGCACCCGCAACCGGGGACTGGACGTCGAAGGGCTCGGCATCGTCTACCTGGAAGCGTCGGCCACCGGTCTGCCCGTCGTCGCCGGGGACTCCGGCGGCGCGCCCGATGCGGTGCGCGACGGTGAGACCGGATACGTGGTTGACGGCCGGAGCCTGGAGCAGATCGCCGATCGGGTGGCGACCCTGCTCGGCGACCGTGAACTCGCTCGCCGGATGGGTGCGGCGGGGCGTGTCTGGGTGGAGCGGGAGTGGCGCTGGGAGGCGCAGGCCCGCCTGATGACCGAACTCCTGGCCGGCTAGCCGGTCGGGTCGGTCAGAACTTCGGCGCGTCCGGCGCCTCCAACAGGCCCAGGCGTAGCGCGGTCATCAGCGCCTGGGCGCGGTTGGCTGCCCCCAACTTCTCGTACAGTTTCGAGATGTGCGTCTTGGCGGTGGACTCGCTGACGAAAAGCTGCTTGGCGATGCCGGCCACGCTCATCCCGTCGGCGAGCAGCCGGAGCACCTGGCTCTCCCGGGGGGACAGTTGCGGGCCGGACGGGGCCAACCGGCGCTTCATCGCCTCGGCCAGGTCGGCGGCGGTGAACGCGCTGGGGGAGGAGGCCGCGTGCCGTGCCGCCGCCACCACCTCGTCGGCGGGTGCGGTCTTGGGCACGAAGGCGCTCGCCCCGGCCTCCAACGCGCCGAACAGTTGATCGTCCCCCGCGTACATGGTCAGCACGACGATGCCCATCGAGGGATTGGACTGCCGCAGGGTACGGGTCGCTTCCAGGCCGCTTCCGTCCGGTAGGCGCAGGTCCATGATCACGACGTCGGGTTGCAGAGCACCCGCTTGACGAATGCCCTCCGCTGCCGTCCCGGCCTCACCGACGACCTCGAACTGCCGATCCCGCTCGAAGGCATGGCGCAGGCCCTTGCGGATCAGGTCGTGATCGTCGACAAGCAGGACCTTGGTACGCGTGGTCGGCGTTGGGCTGCTGCTCATCCTCCGGTTACTCCACTTCTCCT
>DASVCA010000031.1:0-21229 GCA_036381835.1 Micromonosporaceae bacterium | reverse complement strand
GGAGAACCACCGGCCCCGACACACGTCAGTTGACGTCTACCTGGATATTCACCGTCAAGCTGCCGGAAATCGGCACCGGGAACACCCGGGTGTGCACCGGGTCGCCCGCCGATCGGCCCTTAGGCGACGGGTAGGTGCCCTGGTAGAAGCCTTCACCGAAGGTCAGGTCGTAGGTGAAGTAGACGGCCTGCTTACCGAGCACGGGCATGTCGTATTGCCCGTTCTCCGCCCAAGCGACACCGACGATGTCGCCGGTGACGGCGTTGCGTGCGATGACGAAACCGTGGTCGGCCGGTACGCCGCCCTGATCGGTGACGCTACCGGTCACCTCGGTGCCCGTGGTGAGCGTCTCATCGTGCGTACTGGTCTCGCCCGAGGTGACCTGGATCTTCGTCGCCTGGTAACGGTTACCCGTCCCGCCCGACCACCGTGGGGCATAGCCGTGCCGCTGGAACAGCAACGGCCACTCGTACGGCCCGAGCCCGGTGAACTCGTACCGACCTTCCGTGTCGGTTCGGACCTCGAGCGACGGACCGACTCCCGGATGCGAGTTCAGCGGGCTGATCCAGACCTCGGATAGCGGCAAACCATTCGCCCCGTCGACCACTCGTCCGGCGATCGTGCCCGCCGGATCGAGCTTGACCTGGGGTGCGGTCACGGTTGTCCCCGCTTCCGCCACTATGGTCACCGCCTCCCGCTGGTCGCCGGTACCGCCGTCCGCGCCGACCCACTGCATTCCATAGGACGTCTGAGTGGCGTCAACGAAGAGGTTGTACGAGCCTGCGTCGAGCCGGGAGATGGTGACCCGACCTGTGCTGTCGCTGCAGAAGGGGCGGGCGTCCGGCAGAAGAGCATCCTTGGGCTTGACCGGCACGATGCAGACATCCGCCACCGGCGTCCCGGTCTGCCGGTCGATCACAGTGGTGGTGATGCGCGCGGCTGGGCGCAGCTCCACGGTGACGTCGATCGTCGTCTCCGGCTGCACTTGTACCGTCGCCGTGGTGTGCATATGCGTGTCGGATTCGGTGTAGATGAATAGGCGGTGCTCTCCCGCGGGCAGGTCGGTCACCAACGCGGAACCGGTGCCGTTGCTGCACACTCCATCCACACAGAAGTCCGCGATGGCCTCGCCGGTGTTGGCGTCAACAGCGAAGACGCGCACCGACCCGGTCGCCAACAGGCTGTCTTCGATACGGGTCTCCTGGTCGGCTTCGACCGTGACCAGATCGGCAGTCTCCCAGCTCAGCTTTCCTTTGTAGTACTGATTGCGGCTGTAGTCAGCGGTCCAGAAATCGAGCTTGTAGGAGCCGGCGAAGACCGCCGGGACGGTGAACTCGCCGTTGCCGTCCGTCTCCTGGTAGACGCCAGCGCTGTTCCCCTGAGAAGTGCTCAGATTGACCCACGCACCCGCCAGCGGCTCGCCCGACGCGGTGGTGAGCCGCCCGGAGATGCTGCCGGTGGATAGCACCGTGTCGTTCGCGACGACCTCTGCCCCCGCGGTCACCTCGAAGGCGGTTGCGGAGCTCTCGTCCAACTGCTGTGGAATGTACTGCGCCTGATACGACCCATCGATCGGCTGGAACGAGACCACGTAGCGGCCCGGTAGCACCGGCAGCCGGTAGGTCCCATCCGCATCGGTACTCCCGTAGACGAATCTCCATGAGCCGATGTCCGCAGCCTGGACGGAGATGAACGGTTTCGGATTGCCGTCCGCGTCCACGATGCGGCCGGTGATGGTGCCGGTCGCCAGCAGCTGTTCGTCGACCCTGGTCGTCTGCCCGTCAGTTACCTGGACCCGGTCGGCCTCCCAGAAACTCGTCTTCTGGCGGTGGTATTGCTCGGCGCCGCCGTCCGCGCCGAACGCGAGGACGTACGAGCCGCCGGTCAATCCGTTGACGGAGTAGTTGCCGTCTTCGTCGGTATACGTCCCGCCGACCCAGCCGCCCTCATCCGTATAAACCTGCACCCAGTGGTAGGCCGCGCCGGTGCCCTCACTTGTGGTCAGTCGCCCGGTGATCGAGCCGTTCGTCGCTTGCGCGGGGGGTGACCCCGCCACGATGCCTGAGGCGATCATCGCGCCGACCAATAAGGCGCGACTTATGCCCGTCAGTCGCATCTTGCTCCCCATCTCGTATTGGGGCGATTAGCAAGGCTTCTCGCCGAACGGTACGCCCCAGTGGTTCGGCGGATAGTCGATGATCTTAAATCGACAGACCCTGCCGCTGCTTGCCCGTTTCCGGGACTCCGGTCAGCGGTACCAGTCGTGTTTGGTGGAGCGGATCAGCTTGTCCTTGAGCTCCCGGGTGTGCCGGCGGCTGACGGGCAGTTCGTTGCCGTCGACGATTACCACACACCCGGAACTCTTGGTCCGCAGCTCGGTGATCAGACGCAGCTGCACCAGGTACGACCGGTGAATGCGCACGAAGCCGGCATCCGCCCACCGTTCGGCGAGTGTCGCCAGCGGCACGCGGATCAGATGCGAGCCCTCCGCCGTGTGTAGCCGAGCGTAGTCACCCTGGGCCTCGACCCAGTGCACGGCGCTGCGGGGCAGCAGCCGCGTGACACCGGCCAACTCGATCGGGATCGTCGGTTCGTCCTCGACCTGGGCCACGCTGGGATGGGACGGCACCACACGCGAGCGCACCACCCGGCGTAGCGACTCGGCCAGACGATCGGCCCGCACCGGCTTTCGCACGTAGTCGACCGCCCCGAGGTCGAACGCATCGGCCGCACCTTCGTCGTACGCGGTGACGAACACCACCGCCGGCGGTCGGGCGAAGCGTCCCAGCACCCGGGCCAGCTCCATGCCGCTCAGGCCGGGCATCCGGATGTCGAGGAAGACCACGTCCACGTCGGTGTCGCGGAGCACCCGCAGCGCCTCGGTGGCATCCGAGGCCGTGTGCAGCCGGCCCACTCGGGGATCGGAGCGCAGCAGGTAGGCGAGCTCGTCCAGGGCGGGCGGCTCATCGTCGACGGCGAGTACGCGAAGGAACGGGGTCATGCGCTCGCCCGCACATCCCGGTGGAACTTCGGCACCCGCATGCTCACCTTCGTCCCCGCGCCCGGCGCGGTCTCCACGACCAGACCGAACTGATCACCGAACACGGAGCGTAGCCTCTCGTCGACGTTCGACAGGCCGACGTGTTGTCCGGGATCGTGCGCGGGGTCGGCGGCGACTTCGCCGAACCGCATCGCGAAGACGGCCGGATCCATGCCGACCCCATCGTCTTCCACCGTGATGTGGCACTCCGCGCCGGCATCCCGCGCCTCGATGCTCACCGTGCCCGGGCCCGGCTTGCGCGACAGCCCGTGCCGGACCGCGTTCTCGACCAGCGGCTGCAGGCACAGGAAGGGCAGACTGACCGGCAGCACCTCGGGAGCGATCTGCAGACGAACCTGTAGCCGATCACCGAACCTGGCCCGCTCGATGGTCAGGTAGCGGTCGATCGAACGCAACTCCTCGGCAAGTGTGGTGAACTCGCCGTGGGCGCGCAGCGAGTAGCGGGTGAACTCGGCGAATTCCAGGATCAGTTCGCGGGCCTGCTCCGGATCGGTACGGACGAACGAGGCGATCGCGGTCAACGCGTTGTAGATGAAATGCGGGCTGATCTGTGCCCGCAGCGCCCGGATCTCGGCCCGGGCCAGCCGTTGCCGCGACGAGTCGAGTTCGGCCAGGGCGAGCTGGGTGCCGACCCAGGTCGCGGTCTCCAGGGCGGCCTGCACCAGCCCGGGGGCCGGGGGTTCATCGACTACCGCCACCAGCGCCCCCGCGGCCCGTCCGTCCGGCCCGGTCAGCGGTGCGACGATCGCACCTCGGACCGGGCAGTCGATCCGTTCGCACATCAGCTCACCGGAGCGCAGCACCGTGGATCGGTCCGCGGCAATGGCCTTACGGGCGGCCGCGGCCAGCTGCTCGCCGTGGTGGTCGCCGTACCCGTCGAGGGCCAGCAACTCGGTACCGTCGGTGAGCCCGAGCCCGGCCGAGCCGACCAGCGCGCGCAGATGGCGCACCGCCCGTGCGGCGCTCACCCGGTTCAGGCCGGCGCGCAGCGGTTCGGCGGCGAGACCGGCGGCGTGCAGGACCTGGTAGGTGGCCCGCTGGGCCGGGGTGGCGATGTCCTGGCGGGCGCGGCGACGAACCACGGCGAAGATCGCCGCGCCCAGCGCGCCGACCAGGCCGATCACCGCTACCGCCGCGGTCAGGTCGGCGATCACCCGGCCACCTCTCCGGCGGGTCGCGGGTGACCTGTTCTGCGTGGTGCCCCCTGCCGTTGTGTCAGCATCGCGGCCATCCCCGCAGGTGTGGCGCTAGTACGCGCCCTTGCGGGCGAGTACCACGCCGATGGTGCGCCAGAGGATGCTCAGGTCGTACGCGAGGGACCAGTTGTCGACGTAGTAGAGGTCGAGGCGTACCGCCTCGTCCCAGGACAGATCTGACCGGCCGGACACCTGCCAGAGCCCGGTGATGCCGGGGCGTACCAGTAGTCTGCGCCGTACATCGCCGAGGTAGTCACCGTCATCCGCCGGCAACGGCCGCGGACCGACCAGGGACATCTCGCCTTTCAGCACATTGATCAACTGGGGCAGTTCGTCGAGCGAGGAGGCGCGCAGGAACCGGCCGGCGGGGAACACCCGAGGGTCATGCTTGATCTTGAAGAGCATCCCGTCGGACTCGTTCTGCTCGATCAGGGCGGCGCGGCGCTCTTCGGCATCGACATACATGGTGCGGAATTTCCACACCCGGAAGGTGCGCCCCTCGTGTCCGACGCGCAGTTGGCGGAAGAAGACGGGACCCGGATCGGAGAGCCGAATGACGATCGCGATCACGAGGAACAGCGGCGCCAGCAGCACGAGTCCGACCGCGGCGACCACTCGGTCGATGAGGCTCTTCATCAACAGCGCCGGCCCGGACAGGGTCGGCTCCTCGACGTGCAGCAGCGGCAGGCCCTCGATCGCGCGGATGTGCACCCGCGGGCCGGCGATGTCCGTGAGCTGCGGTGCGACGATCAGGTCGATCCCGGACCCCTCCAGCTGCCAGGCGAGCCGGCGCAGCTCCCCGTGCTCACCACCGGCGGAGCCGCACACCGCGATGGTGTCGGCCCCCAGCTCGCGTACCAGGCTCAGCACGTCCCGGCCGGCGTAGACGGGCACCGGGGTTTCGATACCCCGGGCCGCGGCGTACCCGTCGGTGAGGTAGATCGCCACGGGGAGGAGGCCGGCGGCCGGGCTGCGGGTGACCGCCCGGTAGACCGAGAGAGCGTCGGGCAGGGTGCCCATGAGCACCATCCGGTGGGTGGCGTGCCCATTGCGCCTGCGCACCGCGTGCAGCACCGACCGGGCCACGATGCGTTCGAGCAGGATCAGGACGAGGGTGCTGAGCAGGGCCGTGCCGACCGTGTAGCGGGACAAGTCGGTCTTGGTGGTGAAGGCGAGGAACGAAACCGTCGCTATGACGGCGATGGACGCCCGGATGACGCTCTTGAACTCCTCGGTTCCGAGCCCGAGATGGCGCCGGTCGTAGGCGCCGTTTCCCCACAGGAGAATCAACCATCCTACGGGGAGTAGCAAATAAGCTACGGTCAGGAACCAAACCGGATTGTCGCGAGAGAAGCCCGAAGCGGCCTGTTCGAAAAGCAGATCCGCGATGAGGCTGCCGATCGCGGCGGCGACCAGATCGAGCACCACCAAGAGCAGGATGTACGGGCGGTGCCACCGAGAAAGGCGGCGCCGCGGCGGTGCCCAAGCCGAACGCGGCACGCCGTTGGCCGGCGTCGGCGGCTGAATCTCGAAGCTGTCGACGTGGCCTACACCGTTCGTCCGGTCGGCACGAATCACCGGATGCTGGAGGCTCGTGGTCACCTCACCTAGGTCCTCCCGCAGGGCACGTTCCGCCCACTCGCCGTACGGCTCAGGTCGCCCACCGTTCAGGTTCCCACGCGGCTCGGGCAGACATTTGCCTGGGGGACATTACGCCCATCTGTCGTCTTATGGGAACCCTGATCGCTTCGAAAGTGGGCCGAGTGGCCGGGCTTCACTATACCGACGAATGCGATCGGCGCCAGATCGCTGACCACTCGCAGAGCAGACCCGCCGAAGCCGCTACCGGACCAGTCGGGACAGGCGTCGATCCGCCAGCGGCCGGCCACCGGTCTGACAGCCGGCACAGTACTGCAGGCTTGAATCGGCGAAGGACACCTGACGGACGAGGTCGCCACAGACCGGACAAGGCAGCCCGGTTCGCCCGTGCACCCGAAGCCCGGAACGCTTCTCGCCCTTCAACTGAGCCGCGCGTCGGCCGACCGACCGGTCGACGGCGTCCCCCAGCACCTGCCGAACCGCCTGATACAGCGCGGTCATCTGCTCATCGGTCAGCCGGGTGGTGACTGCGAACGGGGACAGCCGCGCCGCGTGCAGAATCTCGTCGGAGTACGCGTTGCCGATCCCGGCCAGCACCTCCTGATCGGTGAGCACACCCTTGAGCTGGCCTCGTCGGCGACGGATCCGCTCAGCGAAGAGATCCGGGGCGACCCCGAACGCATCCGGGCCGAGCCGCGCCACGCCCGGCACCAGCGCCGGGTCGCCGACCACGTACACGGCAAGCTTCTTCTGGGTGCCCGCCTCAGTGAGGTCGAACCCGGACCCGTCGTCGAGAACGACCCGAAGCGCGATCGGGCCCTTACCCGGCTTCAGCGGCGTCGTCGGCAGCGACTCCCGGTAGTGCAGCCAACCGGCTCGGGCGAAGTGAACCACCAGGTGCAGGTCGCCGGCCAGGACCAGGTCGAGGAACTTGCCGTGGCGGCGCGCGTCGGCGACAGCTCGGCCCACCAAGGCGGTCGGTGCGGGATCGTACGTCTTCAACGCGCTGATCGATGCGACGTCGACCCGCCTGACCTCGTGGCCGGCGGCACGCTCGCGGAGGTAGGCGGCGAGCGCCTCGACCTCGGGTAGTTCCGGCACCCGACCAACGGTAGCGTGCGGAACCGTGAAAGTGGTCGTGGCGCACAACCGGTACCGGTCGGCACAGCCGTCCGGCGAGAACACGATCGTGGACCTGGAGATCGAGCAGCTCACCGCCGCCGGGATCGACGTGCTGCCCTTCCTGCGCAGCTCCGATGAGATCCCGGCGTTGCCGAAGACCGCGAAGGCGCTGCTACCGATCTCGCCGATCTACGCGCCGAGTGCCCAGCGGGACCTGAGCCGGCTGATCGCCGCACACCGCCCGGACGTGCTGCACCTGCACAACCCGTACCCGCTCCTCTCCCCGTGGGTGATCCGCACGGCGCACCGGTACGGCGTGCCCGTGGTGCAGACCGTGCACAACTACCGACACGTCTGCCCGTCCGGCATCTACTTCCGCGCCGGGCGGATCTGCCAGGACTGCCGTGGGCACGCCGTGGCGGTCCCGGCGGTACGGCACGGCTGCTATCGCGGTTCCCGGGCGCAGAGCGCGGTGATGGCGACCGCGTTGGCGGTACACCGGCCGACCTGGCGTTCCGTGGATCGGTTCATCGCGCTCACCTCGGCGATCCGCGACCACCTCGTCGAGTACGGCGTGCCGGCGCAGCGGATCGTCGTCAAACCCAATTCCGCCCCCGACCCGGGACCGCCGAGCCCGCCCGGCGAGGGTTTCCTGTTCGTCGGGCGGCTCTCCCCCGAGAAGGGGCTCGACCTGCTGTTGGACGCCTGGCGGCGGCATCCGGAAGGGGCGCTCGGCACGCTGCGCATCGTCGGCGACGGCGAGCTTCGCCCGCGCGCGGAGCAGGCCGCCGCAAAACGCCGTGACGTGCGGTTCCTCGGTCCGCTCGATCGGGCCGGGGTGCAGGCGGCGATGCGGGAGGCGGCGGTGGTGGTCGCCGTGTCGCTGGTGCACGACGTCCTGCCGACCGTGGTGATCGAGGCACTGGCCGCCGGTCGCCCGGTGCTCGGCACCGCGCTCGGCGGCATCCCGTACCAGCTCGGTGTGGACGGGCCGGAGCCGGCCGGCTGGGTGGTGCCGCCCGAGCCGGCGGCGCTGGCCGCCGCCCTGCCGGTGGCCCGGGACGGCGCACAGGCACTCGCCGTTCGGGCCCGGTCCCGCTACGAGCGCACGTTCCACCCCGACGTGGTGACCCGACAGCTGCTCGACGTGTACGCCGCGGTGCGCGGCTGACCGCCCCGATCAGCCGCGCGCGGTCGTCGAGCGGGCGGCGGCGCGGGCGGCGAAGGCGATGCTGGCCAGCAGGAAACCGCCGTTCACCAGGGTGAGTGCGACGATCACCCACACTGTCTGGTGCGGGGCGAGCACCAGCACCAGGCCGATCGCGGCGGTTATCGCACCGTAGTCGCGGACCAGTTTGACCAGCCGTACGGGCAGTGACGTCGACGGCACCATGCTCGCTGCGCTCGGGCCCGACTGCAGGACCGACGTCATCAGGTTGACCAGCAGCGAGCCGGCGAAGATCGTGAGGAGCCAGATCGGTGTCTGCGGCCGTTGGGCGATCGCCGTCGCGGCGAGCGCGGTGGCCAGCCCGATCTGGGTGGCCACGTCGCACAGCACGTCGACTCGGGCCCCGGCCGGACTGCCCTGGCCCGTCACCCGGGCCAGCTGGCCGTCGGCGCAGTCGAGCGCGTACGCCAGCTGCCAGCCGAGCAGACCGACCAGGCCGACCGCCCAGGCGGGAGCGGTGCCGGCGGCAACCGGGCCGGCGGCCACCACCAAGGTGATCGACGTGGCGAACCCGATCGCGAGGTTGGTCAGCGTGAGGGCGGTCGGACTCAGCCCGAGACGGTCGGCGACGACGGCGAAGACCGCACCGATGCGTTGACTGATCGCCTCGCTGTACAGCCCGCCACCGCGGTTGCTCCGGTAGAACTCGCCGACCCCGGGCCGGGGAGACTTAGTCAAGGTGGTCGCTGAGTGCACGGCGGTAGTCTGCCAGTCGCGCGGCGATCTCGTCCGGCCCCAGGTCGAGGTGTTCCAGGATGGTGTAGCGCTCGGGTCGGGTCTTCGGCGCATACGCCACCGCCTCGATGAACTGCGCGTCGGTCAGCCCGAGCCGACTCGGGCAGGTGGGCAGGTCGTGCCGGTGCAGGCAGGTCGCCAGCTGCCGGAATCGGATGAGGTCTCCCCGCAGGAAGGTGCAGAAGGTGGCACCCAGCCCGACCTGTTCGCCATGGGATCCGCTGCCCGGGTACAGCCGGTCGATGGCGTGCGAGATCTCGTGGCAGCCGCCGCTGGCCGGGCGACTCGATCCGCAGACCGCCATCGCGATCCCACCCATGATCAGCGCTTCGGCGAGGGTGGTCAGGAAGGCGTCGTCGCCGATCGTGCCCGGATGATTGACCACCGCCTCGGCGCCGGTGCGGGCCAGGGTCACCGCGAGACCGTCGATCGGCTCTCCCCGCACCTGATGGGCCAGCTCCCAGTCGGCCACCGCGCTGAGGTTGCTGACCGCGTCTCCGATCCCGGCCCGGGTCTGCCGGTTCGGGCCGTGGTCAACGAAGTCCAGGTCGACCACGATCGCGATCGGAATGTGTACGCCGTACGACCCTTTACCGCCGTCGTGGTCGAGGGAGGCGACCGGGGAGGCGATCCCGTCGTTGGCCAGGCTGGTCGCCACCGAGACCATGGGAATGCCGTACCGGGAGGCGGCGTACTTAGCGGTGTCGATGGTCTTGCCGCCGCCGATGCCGACCACCGCGTCGTAGGACCGGGCGCGCAGCTTCTCGCCGAGCTCGTTCGCCGCGTCCAGGGTGCCACCGGCGACGCTGAACACGTCGGCCCGCCGCAGGCCGGGGCGGCACAGCTCGAGGATGCGTTCACCCTGTCCCGGGCCGACCACCACCGCGACGTCGCCGTCGGCGGAGATGCGCTGGTCGGCGAGGATCGCACCGAGGTTGGCGATCGCGCCCCGGCGGACCTCGATCACCAGCGGGGTGTTGACCGTCCGGGCTAGTAGCGGCACGCTATCTCCCGCGCCCGGGCCAGGTCCTCGTGGTTGTCCACCTCCACCCAGTCCACCGCGCCGATCGTGGCCGCCCGAACCTCGCCACCCCGGTCGGCGTACTCCTGGAAGCCGTCCTCGTAGTAGAGGTGGGGATCGCGCCGCCAGGTCGCTTCCAGCGCCTCGGCGAGTCCGGCGGCGGCGTGCGGTTCGATCAGGGTGGCCCCGATGTATTCGCCGAACGCGTCGGCCGGGTCCATCAGCTTGGTGATCCGGGTGAGTTGACCGCGGGCGTCGAAGGCGGTCTTCATCTCCTCGTCGGCGAGCTTCTTGACGTTGTCGACGGCGAGGAGCACGGCGGGGCCCCGCTGGGCGAGCAGCGTCTTCTCCACGCTCACCGGATGGACCGTGTCACCGTTGACCAGCAGCGCACCCTGCGCGAAGTGCTCCCGGGCGAGCCACAGCGAGTAGGCGTTGTTCCACTCTTCGGCGCGGTCGTTGTGCACCAGGGTGATCTTCACCCCGTGGCGGTCTTCGAGCGCGGCCTGCCGGGCCTCCACCGCTGCGGCGGCGTACCCGACGACCACGGCGACGTCGGTCAACCCCACCGCGGCGAGGTTGCGCAGTGCGATGTCGAGGATCGTGGTCCCCCCGTCGACCGGCACCAGCGCCTTGGGCAGGCGATCGGTGTACGGGCGCAGTCTCCGCCCCGCACCCGCGGCCAGCACCAAACCGATCATCCTGCGATTCTCCCCAACGTCGGACGGCTACCGCAGCAGGATAGCCGGGGCCCGCGCGGTGAGCGGTGTCCAGGATGCGGACACTCACAAGTCGCCGACGCGAGCGCAAGAGGTCGCCGTACCCTGAGTAGTCATGACCGCCGAGCAGTTGATCTCGTTCGCCCGGGGGGCGCCGTCCCTGGACATCGTCGACGTCGAAGGGCTGAAGGCGGCCGCCGCCCGCGCCTTCGAGCAAGACCCGGCGGGCATCACCGCCTATGGCACGTCGGTGGGCTACCAGCCGCTGCGGCGGTGGATCGCCGACCGGTACGACGTTGCGGTGGACCAGGTACTCATCACCAACGGATCACTGCAGGCCGACGCGTTCCTCTTCGATCACCTGGTCCGTCCCGGGGACGCCGTCGTCGTGGAGCGTCCCACGTATGACCGGACGCTGCTGAACCTGCGCCAGCTGGGTGCCGAGGTACATGCGGTGACCGTCCGCTCCGACGGCATCGACATCGAGGAACTGCGGCGACTGCTGGAGTCAGGGGTACGCCCGAAGCTCGCCCACATCATCCCGAACTATCAGAATCCGGCCGGCGTGACACTCTCCCTGGACGGCCGCCGGGCGCTGCTCGACCTGGCCGCCGAGTACGGCTTCACGATCTTCGAGGACGACCCGTACGTGGCGATCCGCTTCCGCGGCGAGCCACTCCCGTCGATGCTCTCGCTCGACGAGCGCGGCACGGTGGTGCACGCCTCGAGCTTCACCAAGACGGTCTGCCCCGGGGTGCGGGTGGGGTACCTGATCGGCCCGGCCGATCTGATCGCCGCCATCGCCAAGCGGGCGACCAACCTTTACATCTCGCCCGGCATGGTGGCCCAGGCGATCGTCCACCAGTTCTGCGTCTCCGGCGATCTGGAGCGCTCGATCGCCACCGTGCGCGCGGCCCTCGGGGAGCGCGCCCGAGTGCTCGCGGAGGCGCTGCGCCGCCACATACCGGACGCCCGATTCACCGAGCCGGACGGTGGCTATTTCCTGTGGGTGGAGCTGCCCGAGGATGTGCACGTCGACAAACTCGTGCCCGAGGCCGCGGCGCGTGGTGTGGCGGTGGTGAAGGGCAGCGACTTCCTCCTCACCGGCGGTGAGCACGCGCTGCGGATGGCCTACTCGGCGGTGACCGTCGACCAGATCGAGGAAGGTGTGCGCCGGCTTTCCGACGCCATCGCGGCGGTACGGGGCTGACGGTCGGCGGTGCGCAGCGATAGCTGCGCACCGCCACCGCACTATTTGCGCGGGCTCTGCGGCGCTCGCTCCTCGCCGATCTTGTGCATGCCCTGCGGGCCGCGCTCCTCGGCGACCACGCTCGTCGTCGAGGGCTTCCCACTCATCCCAGGGCCGGGAACCTGGGACACCCCGTACCCGCCGGCCGCTCCCATGCCCTCCGGTGCCTGCTGGTGTGCCATGTGTCCCGGGTCGTACTCCTGCCACTGCTGCCGTTGCCGCCGCCGACGCATGATCATCATGCCCATGGCCGCGGCTCCGCCGAGCAGGAGCGCCATCCGCGGCAACCGCCGCTGGGTCCCCGTGCGCCGCATCAGCATCAGCCGGCCGGTCCGGCGGCCGGGCATCCGCATCGACCGACCGGTCCGGCGGCCCGACATGCGCATCATGTTCCGCATCCCCCTCATTCGCATCTCCTGTGACCTCGCCTTCCGGGTGACCGTGTGGACCTGATCGGCGCGTTGCCCCGCCCCGTTCCGCTCCGCCGCCTCGCCGGCGACGAGCGGTGCGAGCGCCATCACCGCCGTACTCCATCCGTTGGACGCGGTTCTCCTGATCCTGGACACCGCAGGCGCCGCGTACGCTTGCGCCGCGCTGACCCGCGGCCCGGCCGTTGCGGCGACGCCGTCCGCCGCGTGACCGGCCGCCCGGATCAGGTGATCCCAGCTCTCGCCGAGTTCGGTTCGGATGATTTCGCCGCGGGATCTGCGCCGCCGGATGCCAAACACCGGTCCCCCACCTCCTGGTGTTGTCTTCCTGGTCATCCTGCACTGTCGGACGCCCGTGTAGGACCGGAACGGGGCACATGGGAGGATCCGGGTGGAATATGGCCCTTCCACTGTTGAGGAGTCACCCGTGGCTGAAGCTCTCTACGCCACCCTGCACACCAACTTCGGTCCGATCCGCCTGGAACTGTTCCCGAACCACGCGCCGAAGACCGTGCGCAACTTCGTGGAACTCGCCGAAGGCACCCGGGAGTACATCGACCCCCGCACCGGTCGGCCGGGTAGCGGGCCGTACTACGACGGCACCATCTCGCACCGGGTGATCGCCGACTTCATGATCCAGATGGGGGATCCGACCGGCACCGGGACGGGCGGGCCGGGCTACCGTTTCGCCGACGAGTTCCACCCGGACCTGCGCTTCGACCGGCCGTACCTGCTCGCGATGGCCAACGCCGGCCCCGGCACCAACGGCTCGCAGTTCTTCATCACCGTGGCCCCGACGCCACACCTCAACAACCGGCACACGATCTTCGGCCAGGTGGCGGACGAGGCATCCGCGCGGGTGGTCGACGCGATCTCCAACACCCCCACGGACCCGCGGGATCGCCCGCTCAACGATGTGGTGATCGAGCGCGTCGTGATTGAACGGACGGGTGCCTGATCCGGCCGGGTACCTTTGCCCACATGAATGAGTCCCCGCCGACGCCCGTCTGCTACCGGCACACCTCCCGCGAGACCTGGGTGCGTTGTGTGCGGTGCAACCGGCCGATCTGCCCGGACTGCATGCACGACGCCGCAGTCGGACACCAGTGCCCCGAGTGCGTGGCCGAGGGCCGGCGGACCCAGCGGCCGGTGCGCACCGCCTTCGGAGGCGGTGCCGCCGGCCAGGCCGGGTACGTCACGAAGGCGCTGATCGGGATCAACGTGCTGGTCGCACTGCTCGCCGCCGGTCTCGGCGGTCTCGGCGCGGTGGCGGGCGGCAACTGGGGCGGGCTGCTCGGCGGGGCCACCGAGCTGCACCTGTACGGCGGCATGCTCGGATACGGCGTCTACGAGCAGGACGGGCCGTTGCACGGTGTCGCGTTCGGTGAGTCGTACCGGCTGCTCACCTCGATGTTCCTGCACTACGGCCTGCTGCACCTGTTGGTGAACATGTGGGCGTTGTGGATCATCGGGCGCACCCTGGAGGCAGCGCTCGGACCGATTCGGTTCCTCGCGCTGTATCTGGTGGCGGGCCTCGGCGGAAGTGTCGCGGTGTACTACTTCCAGCCGACGAATCTCACCGCCGGCGCGTCGGGGGCCATCTTCGGGCTGTTCGCCGCGCTGTTCGTCATCCTGCGCCGCCTGGGCCGGGACACCTCGTCGGTCATCCCGATCCTGGTGATCAATCTGGTGATCACTTTCACGGTCCCCGGCATTTCCATCGCGGGTCACCTCGGCGGCCTCGTCACCGGCGCGGTCACCGCGGTGGCGTTGGCCTACGCTCCCCGGCGCAACCGGGCGTTGTTCCAAGCCGGTGGCACCGCCGTCATCCTGGCTGTGCTGCTTCTGCTGACCGCGCTGCGCACCGAGCTGTTGTTCCTCGCCTGACCCCGCGCCCGCGACAAACCCACCGGATGACCCGGCGAGCGGGAGACGTAGGATCGATGCAGGCGAAGTTACCCGGGAGTAATCATGAGAGACGCGGTCATCGTCGGCGCGGTTCGCACACCGATCGGGCGTCGTAAGGGGGCCCTCGCCGGGGTACACCCCGTTGATCTGTCGGCGCATGTGCTGCGGGCACTCGCCGAGCGAAGCGGCTTCGAGCCGGTCGACGTGGACGACGTGGTCTGGGGTTGCGTGTCGCAGGTCGGCGAACAGTCCTGGAACATCGCACGCAACGCGGTGCTGGCCGCGGGCTGGCCCGAGACCGTTCCCGGCACGACGGTGGACCGTCAGTGCGGTTCCAGCCAGCAGGCACTGCACTTCGCGGCGGCCACCGTGGTCTCCGGACAGGCCGACCTGGTGATCGCCGGTGGGGTCGAGTCGATGACCCGGGTCCCGATGGGTTCGAGCGCGACCGGCGGTGTCCCGTACGGCGAGCAGATCCGCAAGCGGTATCGGGGCGTCGAGGGGTTCGCCGAGGAGGAAGCGATCCCCTTCAATCAGGGCGTGGGCGCGGAGCTGATCGCGCGGCGGTGGGGGCTGTCCCGCCGCCAGCTCGACGAGTTCGCGCTGGCCAGCCATGAGAAGGCCGCCGCCGCGCAGGACGCGGGAGCGTTCGCACCCGAGATCGCGCCGGTCGCGCTGCCCGACGGCACCAAGATCGAGGCAGACGAGGGGATCCGCCGAGACACCTCACTCGCCAAGCTCGCCGAACTGCCCACGCCGTTCCGGCCCGACGGGATGGTCACCGCCGGATCCGCCTCGCAGATCTCCGACGGCGCCGCCGCGGTCGCCGTCACCACATCGGAGTGGGCGCAGCGCCACGGCCTGCGACCCCTGGCTCGCATCCACACCGCCGTCGTCGCCGCCGACGACCCGGTCCTGATGCTCACAGCACCCATCCCGGTCACGGCGAAGGTGTTGCGCCGCGCCGGCCTCACCCTCGACGAAATCGGCGTGTACGAGGTGAACGAGGCGTTCGCGCCGGTTCCGCTTGCCTGGCTCGCGGAAACCGGGGCCGACCCGGCCCGGCTGAACCCGCGGGGCGGGGCGATCGCTCTGGGGCACCCACTGGGCGCCTCCGGTGCCCGCCTGATGACCACGATGCTTCAGTACATGCGGGACAACGGCGTCCGATACGGGCTGCAGACGATGTGTGAAGGCGGGGGCATGGCCAACGCCACGATCGTGGAACTGCTCTGAACCCGACTGTTACCCGTATCACAACCGCATAACGAATCGTTGAACCGGCATGGACGCCTTCTCACGTACGTTCCTGCCGGCAGCGGCGGAGGCTGGCGTCGCCATTCCGGCCATCGGTCGGCATCTGCCACTCCTCCGCCGCTGCGTGTCGGCCGACGACACCGCCATCCTGGTCACCCGCTGCGTCCGGCCCACCCGTCCGCGGGGGGACTTCCTACTGCTGCTGACGCAGCGTCGACTGGTCGTGACACAGGAGAGTCGCTTGATGCATCGGCTCCACCTGCACCTCAACGTCGAACTGCGCCACCTGAGCAACGTCACCTGGAACCCCGATCTACGGATGGCCGGAGTCGAGCTGGCGGCCACCGTCGTCGACGGGGTGCGGGAGCGGTTCTGGATCAAGGTCGGTCATCCGAAGCAAGTCTGGCGCCTCGATGCGCTACTCAACCGCGCATTCCAGGCAAACGCTCGGTCACCGTTCGGGGGCGGCCTGCCGGCTGCCGAACGGATCGCGACGGGCTGCCATGTGCCGCGATGACCGTCGCCTGAGGTGTCACTGCACCGGACCTGGTGCATCCACCTCACGCTCGCGTTACGCTGACGCCGATTGCCGTCAGCACCGTGGAGAAGCGCCGTGAAGCTCTCGATCCTCATGCCCGTCTTCAATGAGGAAGAACGCATCGCGGACGCCGTGAAACAGGCGCTGTCGGTCAACTACCCCTGCGAGATCGAGCTCATCATCGTCAACGACGGCAGCCGCGACCGTACCGGCGAGATACTCGACAGTTTCGACGATGCCCGGGTCCGGGTGATCACCCACCCCCGTAACGCCGGTAAAGGCGCGGCGATCAGGAGCGCAGTGGACGGCGCCGAGGGCGACTACATGGTCATCCTCGACGCCGACCTCGAGTACGACCCGCAGGACATCCCACGGCTGCTCGAACCGGTGCTCGACGGCCGGGCCACCGTGGTCTACGGGAATCGGACATTCGGCAGCCACAGTGCCTACAGCTTCTGGTACGTGATCGGCAACAAGGTGGTCACCACCGTCGCCAACGTGTTGTTCAACTCCTACATCGGTGACCTGGAGACCTGTTTCAAGCTGATGCCGGTCGCCTTGTACCGCTCGCTCGACGTCCGCTCGCCCGGCTTCGGGATGGAGGCGGAGATCACCGCGAAGCTGCTGCGCCGCCGAATCCGCCCGTACGAGGTTCCGATCAGCTACCGGGCGAGGGGTCGCGAAGAGGGCAAGAAGATCACCTGGAAGGACGGCGTGGAAGCGGTCTGGATCCTCACCCGGGAACGTGCCCGTCGCGCCTCGGTCAGCCCAGGAACGCGCTGATCGACTCGCGCAACCCCGCCGCGTCCAAGCCGTGCCAGCGCGCGTGATCGTCCGGCGTGCCGTAACGGCGCAGGTCGCCGCGGCCGACACCGAGGCTGAGCAGGCGGTACGGGCGGTCCCCGAGCGCCTCGGCCACGACCCGGCTCGACGTCCCCGCGAGATACGGCTCGACGAGGATCACCTCGCGGCCCGCCAACGCGCGTAGCCCGGCCGTGTCGAACGGTCGCGGCGTGTGGGTGTAGGCGATCGTGAGGTCCAGCCCCGCGAGGGCACGCAGTGCGGGATCGAGCATCGGCCCGACCGCCACGACCAGCGGCGCTCCCGCATGGCCGCGTCGTACCACCTGCAACCGGCCGTCGCCGGGCCAAGCGCGCTCGTTCCGCTGGGTGGAAAGCCGCAGGTAGACGGAGCTGTCGCGGCGCGCGTTCGCGGCAAGCAGCGGCGGCACCTCGTCCGGATGGCCGGGCACCTGCACCGTCCAACCGCCCAGGGTGTCGACAAGCGCCACATCCATCGGGGACATGTGCGTCCGACCCATCGCAGCCCCGTCGTACGAGGCGCCGACGCTGACCAGGACCGCGCCGACCCCCTGATGGTCGAGATCCAGCTTGATCTGCTCGTACGCCCGGTCGACGACGAAGGTCGCGTAGGAGTGGACGAACGGTCGCAGCCCGGTCAGCGCCAGCCCGCCGGCGACTCCGAGCATCAGCTGTTCCCGGATTCCGACGTTGATGACCCGGTCGGGATGCCGCCGCGCCGCGGATGCGAAGGCGTCGGCGGAGATGTCGGCGAGCACGAGCGCCGTTCGCGGGTCGTCGGCGAGCAGACCGGTCATGGTGTCGACGAAGGTCTCACGCATGCTGCTTGCCTTCCACTCGGGCGACCACCACGTGCGGCCGCCGGCTGTCCGAACGGGTCAGGCCGGCCTCGATCGCGTCGTGATCGCGACCGTTGACGATGGCGGCGGTCCATCCGTTGACCAGGAATCGGGTCGCTATCCCGACCGACTCGGCGGGTGCGCTGTCCAGGCCGTAGGTAGGCACCGCTGCGGTGTACCCCGTGTTCGGCGAGGCCGGTGCCCAACTGTGGGTTGCGGACTGGTTATCGATCACGATCGCGGTCAGCCCCGCCAGTCGACACGCCCCCGAATAGCAGATCGCCTCATGGTTGGAGCCCTCGTCCAACTCGGCGTCGCCGAGCAGTACGTACACCCGCGGTTCGCGGTAGCCGTGTGGCGTCCCCGGCCCGGCGAGTCCCTGGGCCCGCAGGCCAAGCGCGATCCCGACCCCGAGACCGAGGCCGTGTCCGAGGGACCCGGATCCGATCTCCACCCCCGGCACGAGCATCCGGTCGGGGTGGTGGCCGAGCCTGCTGTCGGGTCCGGCCAGGTCGTCGAGCCACGACTCCGGCACGAACCCCTTGGCGGCGAGCACCGCGTAGTAGGCGGCCGGACCGTGGCCCTTGGAGAGCAGGAAGCGGTCGCGGTCGACGGCGTCGAGTCGGTCGGGTGCGACCCGCAGTACGCGGTCATAGAGCACCCAGAGCACATCCAGCGTGGAGTACGAGCTCGGCTGATGCTTCTCGTCCCCGGTGAGCCGGCGCAGCAGCGTCGGCAGGCGGGCGAAATCGGTGGTGGGCGGGCGGTCGGCGAAGCCGACGTCAACGCGCCCGGCGGTCGTCACGGTCATGCCGCTACCATGCAACTTGAAGCTGACTTCACCTCAAGGCGCGGTATGCAGAATCCGCTGACCATCGGCGAGATGGCCGCCCGATCCGGCGTGGCAGCCTCGGCGCTGCGCTACTACGAACGGCTCGGGCTGATCCGATCAACCCGGACGACCGGCAACCAGCGCCGCTACGAACGTGCCGAGCTGCGTCGAGTGGCGTTCATCCGGATAGCCCAGCAGGTCGGAGTGTCGTTGGACGAGATCCGCGAAGCCCTCGATTCCCTGCCCGACTCGCGCACCCCGAGCCAAGCGGACTGGGCGCGGTTGTCGCAGCGGTGGCGGGCCCGGATCGACGAGCGGATCGAGCTGCTCACCCGGTTGCGTGACGAGCTCACCGGCTGCATCGGCTGCGGCTGTCTGTCATTGCAGCGGTGCGCGCTCTACAACCCCGATGACCGACTCGCGGCACAGGGGCCCGGCCCCCGGATTCTCAAGCGGCCGAGGCAGGCACCAGCCGGCAGCACCTAAGCCACGGTCAGCAGCACCTTGCCCAGGTGATCACCGGATTCGACGATCCGGTGCGCCTCGGCGGCCTGGGTCATGGGCAGCCGCCGGTCGATGACCGCACGCACCCGTCCCGCCGACACCAGCGGCCAGACCTGCTCCCGTACCCCCCGTACGATCTCCGCCTTCTCCGTGGTCGGGCGGGCCCGCAGGCTGGTCGCGAAGATCGCCCCCCGCTTGCTCAGCAGCGTGTTCAAGTTCAGTTCCGCCTTGCGGCCACCCTGCAGGCCGATCACGACCAGCCGGCCGCCGGTGGCGAGCGCCTCGATGTTTCGCCCCAGGTAGGCCGCCCCCATGATGTCGAGAATCACGTCCGCGCCGCCCCGCCGGTTGACCTCATCGACGAAGTCGGCGCTGGTGTAGTCGATCACGTGTGCGGCGCCCAGCTCCCGAATGCGGTCGTGCTTGGACGGGCGCGCGGTGGCGATCACGGTGGCGCCGAGGGCGGCGCCGAGCTGGACAGCGAAGGTCCCGATCCCGCTACCGCCACCGTGCACGAGCAGTGTCTCGCCGGCGCGCAGGCCGGCGAGCTGAACGACGTTCGACCAGACCGTGCAGGCAACTTCCGGCAACCCGGCGGCATCGAGCAGATCGACCCCGGCGGGTATCGGCAGGAGCTGGCCGGCGGGCACCGCGACCTGCTCCGCGTAGCCGCCACCCGACAGCAGCGCACAGACCTCCTGCCCGACCTGCCACCCGGTGACGTCCGGACCGATTGCGGTGATCACCCCGGAGCATTCCAGACCCGGGTACGGCGGCGCGCCGGCCGGTGGCGGGTAGTGTCCCTGCCGCTGCAGCAGGTCGGCCCGGTTGACGCCGGCGGCCCGCACCGCGATCACGACCTCGCCGGGGCCTGGTTGAGGGTCCGGGACCTCCGCCCAGGTCAGCACCTCGGGTCCGCCCGGCTCGGGGATCGTGATCGCGCGCATAGCTAAGTCTTATCGCATCACGCCCGGTCTTATCGCATCATGTCCGCCGGCCGCGGGCCGGGTCCCATCCGTGCGGCCGGCTGTGACCGACGGCCGCCGGACCCACCGACGGTCCATGATGCCTGCAACGCGGCGCTGTGCCGTCGTGGCACACTAGGCACGACGGCGGACTGATCGTCCGCGGTTCTGGAGGGCTCGCCTAGTGGCCGATGGCGCTGGTCTTGAAAACCGGTAGGGCGGGTGACCGTCCTCGTGGGTTCGAATCCCACGCCCTCCGCGCCGAACAGCGAGAACGCCCCCTGACCTGCTGAAACACAGGGTAGGGGGCGTTCCCGTGCCGCGGATCGTACGGGCGTCAGGCCAGTGGTGACCGCTGCTGGGCCGGGGGTCAGCGCTTTTTCCCGCGCCTGTCGCCAGGCCCGCAGGCAGGTGCTCTTGGAGACGGGGACGGGTACCTCGTCGGGGCCGTTGAACATCCGGCCGTCGCGAGTCACCGCCGGCCGTGGCGGGGATGCGGCGCGAAGCTTCCGGGGCGGGCCTATCCGCTGAGGACAGCAGCGGGCTTTGGTGAAGATCCGCCAGGTCTTGAGAGTGGCGAAGCCATGCTCGCCGGGGCCGCGCAGGCTGTTGACCATTCGGTTGTGGGCCTTCTGCTCAACGGTGGGGTTGCGACTCTTGTACGGGCTGATCACCGTGCCAGCGCCCTGGTACCCCTTGTCTGCCAGCAGTTCGACCTGCGCGCGTGAGGCAGCGGCGATGACGCCGTGGGTGCGGACGGCGGTCAGGTCGTGGGTTGAGCCGGGTGGGCCAGGACTTCCAATAGTTCACTGCACGGCCGAGCCCTATCGGTCGGAGTGGTTGCCGAACCAGATCATCCGTTCGCTGAAGCCCCCACGTCGGTCACGCTTCTCCCGCGCGATCTCCAGTAGTTGCTCTGGGCTAACGCCCTTGCACTTCGCGGCGGCGAAGCAGACCTCGATGAGATCGGCCAGTTCCTCAACGTCACCCGAGGTCAGATACTCGTGCAGCTCCTCCTGCAGCTTGGCATCCACATACTGGCCGAGCAGATGGGGCGGTGCAGGCTCGGTGATGGGAACCAAGCCTGCCTGCCGGATGATCTCAGGAACGCGATCTCGTACCAGCTTGCCCCGCAAGGTCGGTGGTTTCGCCACAGCAGAGCAGCCTAGTACGGCAGCCGCCATCGGAAGCGCTTCCTGATCCCGAG
>DASVCA010000030.1:0-33876 GCA_036381835.1 Micromonosporaceae bacterium | reverse complement strand
GGCCCTCGTCGAGGTGCCCGACCTCGCCGACCTGCTGTTTCGGATCCCGCGCCGGCTGCACGACGCGCAGTGGCGGTTGGGCATTCGGGCGATGGCCGCCGACCTGTCGGCGCGTACCGTGACGCTGGCCGACGGGCAGGTGATCGACTGGTCGGGTCTGGTCATCGCCACCGGTCTCACGCCACGCCGGCTGAACCTGCCGGGGCCGACCGGCGGTCGGCATGTGATCCGCACCTTCGACGACGCGCGGCGCCTGCGGGCGGAGCTGGTCCCGGGCGCCCGGGTCGTGGTCGTCGGCGCCGGCTTCATCGGCTGCGAGACGGCGGCGACGGCCCGCCGGATCGGCGCGCAGGTCGACGTCGTCGCGCCGGAGGCGGTGCCGATGGAGCGCCCGTTGGGCACCGCGCTCGGCGCGGCCCTGCAGCGCCGCCATGAGGCGCACGGGGTACGGTTCCACCTCGGCCGCCGCCCGGTCCGCCTGGTCGGCGACGATCGGATCACCGCGGTCGAACTGGACGACGGCACCCTACTGCCGGCGGACGTGCTGGTGGAGGCCGTCGGCTGCACACCCAGCGTGGACTGGCTGGAGGGCAACGGGCTCGATCTGTCCGACGGGGTGCGCACCGACAACCTCCTGCGGGTCGTTGACGGCACCGGGGTGCGTCCCGACGTCGTCGCCGCAGGCGACGTGACCCGGTTCCCCAATCCGCGCTTCGACGACGAGCCCCGCCGGGTCGAGCATTGGACGATGGTCACCGATACCGCCAAACAGGCGGGGCATTCGCTGGCCGCGTACCTGACCGGCGCGCCATCGCCGGACGTGCCGTTCGCCCCGCTCCCATCCTTCTGGTCCGATCAGTACGACGTTCGGCTGCAGTCGTTCGGTGCGCCCGCTCTCGGCGTGGACGACATCCGCGTGTTGGAGGGCGATCTGGACCGGGAGGTGGTGGTCGGCTACCACCGCGACGGCGAGTTGGTCGGCGTGGTCCTGGTCGGCATGGCCGGACGGTACCTGCACTACCGGGGCGTGCTCGCGGACGCGGGACGCCGCAGCGGGTTGAATCGGACAGCGAACCCCGTTCCGGACCGGCCGCGGCACGAGTTGGTCTGAGGGTCTTCCCCGGACATCGTTTGGGCCCTAACCTTCGTGGTCAACCTCTAGCCGATGACGAAAGGGCCCTCGATGGCAACCGACGAAACTGTGGCGTCGCCCACATCGACGTCCCACGACTCACCCCCCAAGACACTCGCCAGGGACCGGCTCGGTGTGGCCGGCATCGTCTTCTTCGTCGTGGCCGCCGCCGCACCGCTCGTCGGCATGACCGGCGCCGTACCGGTGGCCATCGCACTCGGCAACGGTGCCGGCGCCCCCGGTGCCTACCTGGCCGTCGGTCTGACCCTGCTCGTGTTCAGCGTGGGCTACGCGGCGATGAGCCACCGGGTGACCAACACCGGCGCCTTCTTCGCCTACGTCGGTCGCGGGCTCGGCATCGGCCCGGGAATCGGCTCGGCCTTCGTGTCCCTGGCCGCCTACATCACCATCCAGCTGGCCATCTTCGGCTTCTTCGGCGGCGTGCTCGCCGGCCAGATGGCCGCCGTCTTCGGTATCGACCTGCCCTGGTGGACCTGGGTGCTCATCGCCTGGGCCCTGGTCCTCGGCCTGTCGCTGATCCGCGTCGACAGCGGCGCGAAACTGCTCGGCGTCCTGCTGATCCTCGAACTGCTGTCCCTGACCGCGGTCGCGGTCGCGGTGCTGTTGCGCGGGGGCGGGCCGGGCGGGCTCGATCTCGGCGCGTCGTTCGCACCCGGCGCGATCTTCGCCGGCGGCTTCGCCGGCTCCGCCGGTATCGCACTGGCCTTCGCCTTCGCCTCGTACATCGGCTTCGAAGCGACCGCCATCTACGGGGAGGAGACCCGGGATCCGAAGCGCAACGTGCCCCGGGCCACCTACCTGGCGGTGAGCGTGATCGCGGTGTTGTTCGCCGCCACCTCCTTCGCCGTGGTTAGCGCGCTCGGCAGCGGCAACGTGGTGGATCGGGTGCTGGAGATCTCCGCAGTGGACGGCGTTCCGCTGACCGACCCGGCCGCCGTGCTCTTCGGCGTCGCCGAGGAATACGTCGGTCCGTGGCTGGCCACCGTCATGGGCTGGCTGGTCGTCTCCAGCCTGTTCGCCGGCCTGCTCGCCTTCCAGAACTCCGCCGCGCGCTACCTCTACTCCCTGGGACGCGCCGGGGTGCTGCCCACCGCGCTCAGCCGGGTCAACCGCCGCGGCGGCCCCGGGGCGGCCGCCTTCACCACGTCGGCGATCTCCCTCGCGGTGATCGTCGTCTTCATCGCCGCCGGGCTGGACCCGATCCTGCACATGTTCTACTGGTTCAGCGGAGTCGCGGTGATCGCTGTCGTGCTGGTGGAGATCCTCGTATCGATCGCGGTGATCGTCTACTTCCGCCGCGACCGCTCCGACACCCGCCGGTGGAACACCCTGCTGGCGCCCGCCCTCGCCGCGGTCGGCCTCGCCGCCGGGTTGTACCTGCTCATGTCCCGGTTCGGGCTGCTGGCCGGGACCACCGCCGAAGGCGTCGATCCGACGACCCAGGCCTTCGGCCTGTCCACCACCGGCTGGGTGCTGGTCGGCGCTCCGTTCGTGATGTTCGTGGTCGGCCTGCTGGTCGGAATCGCCCGACAGCAGCGGGCCAACCGGGAAGCCCTTGCGGACCTGGTCTCATGACCGACCGCAGGGCCGTGTGTCGGGCTTGTACAAGCCCGACACACGGTCACTCCTCCGGACGCAGGGCGTTGGCGACGCCCTTGGCGGTCTCCAACAGCTTGCCGCGGACCACCCGCGCCGCGGTCATCATCTCGGCCGCGGGCAGGGTGCAGCCGAGCACCACCCGCCGTTCGATCTCCCGGTCGTTGACCACCAGCACCGCGGCACCGGCCTGGCCCTTGCGGTACTGTCCGACCTCGACGTGCATGCCGCGCCGCTCCCCGGCGGCCAGATCCGCTTCGAACGCCTCCACCGTCGTGATGGTGTTCGGCGTGAACTGCGCCATCCCGTACTCGCGCAGGTAGCGAAACCGCTGCTCGGGGGTGAGCGTGGCCAGCAGTGCCTTGCCCAGCGCGCTGGCGTGCGCCGCCTCGACATACCCGGGCACCAGATCCTCCTGGTTCGGCGACCGGGGACCTTCCACCACGGCGGTGACCGCCACCTGCCCATTGACGAATCGACCCAAGAAGTGGCTGTATCCGGTGTCCCAGGCGGCTCGACGCAACACATCGCCGACGGCCGACGGTCCGCGGAATGCCGCCACCAGTTCCCGATATCGGTCGGCCACCTCGAGACCGACCATGTAGGTACCATCTTCCCGGCGAATGACGTATCCCTCGTAGGCGAGCGTACGCACCAGGTGGTAGGTGGTTGCGACGGTGAGATCACAGCGGCGGGCGATCTGCTTCACGGTGAGGCCCTTCGGTGCCCGCCCGACCGACTCCAGCACCCGCAACGCACGAGAAACGCTACGAATAAGGTCTGATGGTTCCGCCAGTGGGTCGCGCACAACCACCTCCACCTTTCGGGTGACTTACACCATATGAGAACCATGCCCTGCAGAAAATGCCTCTCGGATCGAGGGTGCCAGATTTTTGTCGACACCGCGTCCCGCCACCGCCACGGTCCGTTGCAGAACGCCCGCGTTTCGGGATCAGCGGAACATGCGTGAGGTCCGCATGCCCGACCGCGCCGCCATCCATCCCGCCCGCGCCGCCATCCATCCCGCCCGCGCCGTGGCGGGTGCGGTAGCGGCGACCGTCGCCTCGGTCATCCCGGTCTTCCTGGTCGGCGGGCTCGCCGTTCAGATGAGCGCCGACCTGGGCTTCTCCCCCGCCGGTCTGGGCCTGGCCGTGGCCGTCTACTTCGGGGTGAGCGCGCTCTCGTCGATACCGACCGGTGCCCTCGTGGAGCGGTACGGCTCGGCGACCGTCGCCCGCGCCGGCATTCTGCTCTCCGCCGCCGCGATGCTCGCCATCGCGGGACTCGCTCGGTCGTATGCCGTGCTGCTCGGCCTGCTCGCCGCCAGCGCCGTCGCCAACGCGCTCGGACAGCTGTCGAGCAACAGCGTGCTGGCCCACCACGTCCCGCCGGGACGCCAAGGGCTGTCCTTCGGCCTCAAACAGGCCGCGATCCCCATGTCCACACTGCTCGCCGGCGCGGCGGTGCCCACGATCGCGGTCACCGCCGGTTGGCGGTGGGCCTTCGTCGCCGCCGCACTGGCCGCCCTCACCGCACTACCGGCCGTACCGGAAGGCCGGCCCGTAGCGACCCGCACAAGCGAGAACGGCGCGCGGAACACTCGTGCCCTGACCGTGGTCGCCGCTGCCGCGGTGCTGGCCTCCGGGTCCGCCGGCGCCCTCAGCACGTTCCTGGTCGACTCGGCCGCCTCCCGCGGTCTCAGCCCGAGCCTGGCGGGGCTGACCCTCACCTTCGGCAGCATCGTCTGCGTCGCCGCCCGGATACTCGGCGGCGCGATCGCCGATCGCGGCGGCGGGGGCCAGATCGGCGGGGTCGCCGCCATGCTCGTGATCGGCGCGGTCGGCCTGGCGCTCCTCGCCGCCGACGGGGCTGCACCGATGATGCTCGGCGTCGGGCTCGGGTTCGGCCTGGGCTGGGCCTGGCCCGGTTTGATGAACTTCGCGGTCGTCCGACTGCACCCGCACGCGCCCGCCGCGGCGACCTCCGTCACCCAGACCGGCGTGTACGCGGGTGCCGCCCTGGGCCCGCTCCTGCTCGGCGCGGTCGCCGCGCAGAGCGGCTACCAGGTCATGTGGACGGTGGCGGGCACCGCGATGCTGCTCGCCGCCGGCCTCATGCTCGTCGGCGGCAGGTTGCTCCGGCACACCGGCTGAGACTCACCCGGTCCGGTCGGCGATGAAGTCGCACAGCGATTCGAGCGCCCGGCGGGCGGCGTTATCCGGCAGTACGGCGAGATGCCCCCGCGCCTCGTCCGCGTACCGCCGCGTGGTCTCCCGAGCCCGCTTGAGGGCAGGCGAGTCGCGCAGCAGGCCAAGCGCCTCCGCGTGCAGGTCCTCGTCGATGACCGGGCCGGCGGACAGAATATTCCGCAGCCGCACCGACGCGGTGTCGGTGTCCTCACTGGCCAGTGCGTAGAGCACCGGCAACGTGGGGACCCCCTCCCGCAGATCCGTGCCCGGGGTCTTGCCGGACTGGGCCGACTCGGAGGCGATGTCCAACAGGTCGTCGGAGAGTTGAAAGGCGACCCCGATCGTCTCCCCGTAACGTTCGAGTGCTTCGACACACGGACCCGTCGCCTTGCCGAACATGCCGCCGAAACGTGCGGAGGTGGCGATCAACGACCCCGTCTTGTCGGCGATCACCCGCAGGTAGTGGGCAACCGGATCGGCCCCGCCTCGCGGGCCGACCGTCTCGGCGATCTGGCCCTGTACCAGCCGGGCGAAGGTGCGGGCCTGCAACCGGACCGCCTCGGTGCCCAGGTCGACGGCGAGGTCCGCGGCGCGGGCGAACAGGTAGTCGCCGACCAGGATCGCGAGCGAGTTTCCCCATTTCGCGTTCGCGCTCGGGGCACCCCGTCGCACCGCCGCCTCATCCATCACGTCGTCGTGGTAGAGGGTCGCGAGGTGCGTCAACTCCATCACGACGGCGGCCCGGGCGACCTGCGGGGAGGTCGGATCACCGAACTGCGCCCCGAGGGCGACCAACAGCGGGCGGAAACGTTTGCCGCCCGCGTCCACCAGGTGTCGGGCCGCCTCGGTGATGAACGGGTCACCGCTTTCGACGCATGCTCGCAACTCCGCCTCTACAACCGTCAGCGAAGCCGCCACCGAGGCTTCGAGATCCGGGTCCGCGAAGTCGATGCCGATCGAGGTCAGATCCAGTCTGTCCGGTCCGGGGCGGGTAACCGCCAGCCGCGCGTCAGCCCTGCTCACCACTCCTCCAAAATGCCACACCGCCCGGCACCGGTCGGCACGGGCCGGTGCCGGGCGGGTAGCACACCCGGGCTCCGTCTACGGTGCCGCCGAGCCCGCCGCGCGGACGAACTCGGAGGCGCTGTCGGTGAGGTTCAACAACGTGTCGGGTGCCACTCCGAGCAGGACCGTCGCGAGTACGCCGATCCCGAGCGCGGCCGCGGTCATCGTGCCGGGGATGGAGACGGCCGGGGTCGACTCGCCCGGCTCCGACAGCCACATCAGCACGACCACCCGCAGGTAGGGGAACGCGATGATCATGCTGGTGACCACGCCCGCGATCACCAACCAGGTCTGCCCGCTCTCGAAGGCCGCCCCGAAAACCGCGAACTTACTGGTGAACCCACTGGTCAGCGGGATACCGGCGAAGGCGAGGAGGATCACCGTGAAGATCCCGGCGAACAGCGGCGACCGCCGGCCGAGCCCGGCCCAGCGGGACAGATGGGTGGCTTCCCCGTCGCCGTCGCGCACCAGGGTGACGACCGCGAACGCGGCGAGCACCGAGAACCCGTACGCCACCAGGTAGAACATCGTGCCGGACAGGCCGTCCTTGGACACCGCGAGCACCCCGACCAGCAGGTAGCCCGCGTTGGCGACGGACGAGTAGGCCAGCAGCCGCTTGATGTCGGTCTGGGTGACCGCGAGCACCGCACCGACCAGCATGGTCAGCACCGCGACCGCCCCGAGCACCGGGGTGAACTCCCACTCGATACCGGCGAAGGCCACGTAGAGCACCCGGAGCAGGGCTCCGAACGCGGCGACCTTGGTGCAGGCCGCCATGAACGCGGTGACCGGCGTCGGCGCACCCTGGTAAACGTCCGGCGTCCACATGTGGAACGGCACGGCGGCGACCTTGAAGAGCAGCCCGATGGCGATCATGGCGAAGCCGGCGACGAGCAGCATCCGACTCATCGACGAGTCGGTGACCGCCGAGTGGATCGCGGCGAAGTCGACCGCTTTGGCGAATCCGTAGACCAGTGCCACGCCGAAGAGGAAGAACGCCGAGGAGTACGCGCCGAGCAGGAAGTACTTCAGCGCCGCCTCCTGGCTGATCAGCCGCCGGCGGCGGGCCAGCGCGGCCAACAGGTACAACGGCAGGGAGAAGACCTCGAGCGCGATGAACATGGTCAGCAGGTCGTTGGCCGCGACGAAGACCAGCATGCCGGCGACCGCGAACATGGTCAGCGGGTAGAGCTCGGTCAGGCCGTCCCGCTCGGCCTGCTGCCGCCGGTCCACCTCCGACCCGGCTGGGATGGACGCCTGCGCGACGAACGCGCCGCCCCGCTCCAGCGTCCGCTCGCCGATGAGCAGCAGCGCCACCGCGGCGAGAACCAGGATCGCGCCCTGCAGGAACCGCGCGGGGCCGTCGACGGCGATCGCGACCCCCGCCGTGGTCGAGCCCGTGCGATCGACCACGACGATCATGGCCAGGGCCGCGACCAGCCCCACCAGGCCCAGCGTGAACTGCACCGGGTGCCGCAGGCGTCGCGGCACGAAGGCCTCCACAAGCACGCCCAGGCAGGCGATCCCGAAGAGGATCAGGATCGGCGCCAGGGCCGCATAATCGATCGACGGGAGCTTGATATCCGTCATTTCGCGGCCTCCGTGTTGCTACCGACCGTCGGAATCGGGTCGGACACCCCGATGTCCTGCATGGTCGCCTGAACGGCGGGGTTGATGACGTCGGTGATCGGCTTCGGGTAGAAGCCGAAGACCAGGATCAGCACGATCAGCGGCGCGACCACGACCTTCTCCCGCAGGGACAGATCCCGGCGCATCGCGTCGACCCCGCTGAGCGCCGGGTTGAGGGTGCCCTGCGTGGTCCGCTGCACCATCCACAGCGCGTACGCCGCGGCCAGGATGATACCGAGGGTGGCGATCACCGCGACGGGCTTGTTCACCGTGAACGTGCCGATCAACACCAGGAACTCGGAGATGAACGGTGCCATGCCGGGCAGGGAGAGGGATGCCAGCGCGGCGAAGAACAGCACCCCGGCCAGCAGCGGCACCAACTTGCCGGCCCCGCCGAAGTCGCTGACCAGGGCGGAGCCGCGCCGCGCCACCAGCATGCCCACGACGAGGAAGAGCAACCCGGTGGCCAGCCCGTGGTTGAGCATGTAGAGAACCGCACCGGTGCCCGCCTGCGTGGTGAAGGCGAAGATGCCCACGCCGATGAAGCCGAAGTGCGCGATCGAGGTGTAGGACACCAGCCGCTTGAGGTCGTTCTGGCCGATCGCGAGGAGCGCGGCGTAGATGATGCCGATCACCGCGAGGGCGAGCGCGTACGGCGCGAACCAGCGCGACGCCTCGGGGAACAGCGGCAGGCAGTACCGCAGGATCCCGAAGGTGCCGACCTTGTCCATCACGCCGACGAGCAGCGCCGCGGCGGGCGCGGGCGCCGCCCCACCGGCATCGGGCAGCCAGGTGTGGAACGGGAAGAACGGCGCCTTGATCGCGAACGCGATGAAGAAGCCGAGGAACAGCCAGCGTTCGGTGCCGGTCGACATGTCGATCTGGGTGAGTGCGGCCCAGTCGAACGTGTTACCGCCGGCCACCCAGAGCCCGATCACCGCGGCCAGCATGAACAGGCCGCCCACCAGCGAGTAGAGGAAGAACTTCACCGCCGCGTACTGCCGCTGATGGCCGCCGTAGCTGCCGATCAGGAAGTACATCGGGACGAGCATCACCTCGAAGAAGATGTAGAAGAGGAACACGTCCGCGGCGGCGAAGACGCCGATCATGGTGCTCTCGAGCAGGAGCAGCAGCGCGAAGTAACCCGGCACCGAACGCTTGCCGCGCTCGGCCTCGTGCCAGGACGCGAGAACCGCCAGCGGCACCAGCAGCGCGATCAGCATCAGCATCACCAGGGCGATGCCGTCGGCGGCGAACGTGAAGTTCACCCCCCACCGCGGGATCCACGGGTACGACTCGCGCAGCTGCAGCCGTTCGCCGCCCACCTCGAAGGCGGCCCAGGCGAACCCGGCCAGCACCAGGACGGCAAGCGACCAGCCGAACGCCACCCGCTTGGCCAACTCCGGCTTGCGGCGCGGCAGGAACGCCACCACGAGGGCGCCGACCAGCGGTGCGACGGTCAGCACCGAAAGGAACGGGAAGTCGGACATTATTCGGCCTTACCTCCGTTGTCAGCGCCCGGTCCGCCCAGGGCGGTCGACCTCATGCCCGTCACGCCAGCCACCCCATCTGCATCGCCAGGAACGCTCCCAGCACGAGCAGCGCGCCGGTGAGGACCGAGGTGGCGTACGACCGGACGTAGCCGGTCTGGAGTCGGCGCAGCCGGCCCGACCCGCCGCCGACCGCGGCGGCCAGGCCGTTGACCAGCCCGTCGATGCCCCGGTTGTCGAGGTAGACCAGCGCTCGGGTGAGGAAGATGCCCGGCTTCTCGAAGACGACCTCGTTGAAGGCGTCGGTGTACAGGTTGCGGCGGGCCGCGGTGACCAGCGGCCCGGCCGGCTGCTCCTGCAGCGCGGTGCCGTTGCGGAACAGCAGCCACGCCAGGCCGGCGCCGAGCACGGTGACGCCGAGGGCGAGCGCGGTGATCATCCCGTGCGACAGCACCCCGTGCGGCTCCTCACCCTCGCCGAGGACCGGAGCGAGCCACTCCGGCACCGCGGTGGTCATCAGCCACCCGGCGGCGACGGAGCCGACCGCGAGCAGGATCAGCGGCACGGTCATCAGCGGGGGCGACTCGTGCGGGTGTTCGATGTCCTCGGTCCACCGCTTCGGCCCGTGGAAGGTCAGCACGAACAGCCGGGTCATGTAGAACGCGGTCAGCCCGGCGCCGAGCAGCGCAGCCCCGCCGAACAGCCACGAGGTCCAGTCGCCCCGGGCGAAGGCGGCCGCGATGATCGGCTCCTTCGAGAAATACCCGGAAAGCGGCGGGATGCCGATGATGGCCAGCCAGCCGGTGGCGAAGGTGATCCAGGTGATCTTCATGTGCCGGCTCAGGCCACCGAACCGCCGGATGTCGGTCTGGTCCTTCATGCCGTGCATCACCGAGCCGGCGCCGAGGAACATGTTCGCTTTGAAGAATCCGTGCGCCAGCAGGTGGACGATGGCCAACGCGTACGCGCCGCCGCCCAGCCCGACGCCGAGGAACATGTAACCGATCTGGCTCACCGTCGACCAGGCCAGCACCCGCTTGATGTCGTCCTTGGCGGCGCCGATGATGCTGCCCATCAGCAGGGTCAGCGCCCCGACGGACACCACCACGGTCTGCAGCGTGGTGTTCTCCGAGAAGATCGGGTTGGAGCGGGCGATCAGGTAGACGCCGGCGGTGACCATGGTGGCGGCGTGGATGAGCGCCGATACCGGGGTGGGGCCCTCCATCGCGTCCGGCAACCACGCGTGCAGGGGGAACTGGCCGGATTTGCCGGTCGCGCCGAGCAGCAGCAGCAGGCCCATCACGAGTACGGTGCCGGCGGCCAGCCCGGTGACCCCGTTGAACACGTCGTCGTACTGGGTGCTGCCGACCGTGGCGAACATCATGAAGATCGCGATGGCCAGCCCGGCGTCCCCGACCCGGTTCATCAGGAAGGCCTTCTTGCCCGCGGTCGCCGCGGCGGGCCGGTCGTACCAGAAGGAGATGAGCAGGTACGACGCCAGCCCGACGCCCTCCCAGCCGAGGTAGAGCATCACGTAGTTGTTGCCGAGCACCAGCAGCAACATGGCGGCGACGAACAGGTTGAAGTAGGCAAAGAAGCGTCGCCGGCCCGGGTCGTGCGCCATGTACTCGACCGCGTACAGGTGGATCAGGAAGCCCACGCCGGTGATCAGCAGGACGAAGACCGCGGACAGCGGGTCGAACAGGAGCCCGAAGTCCACGTTCAGCTCACCGACGGCGATGAACTCCCACAAGCTGAGTTCGACCGACCGGTTCTCCAGGCCGCGCAGCTGGGAGAAGTAGGTCAGTCCGAGTACGAAGGCGACCCCGACACTCGCCACGCCGAGCCAGTGCCCCCACCGGTCGGCGCGCCGACCGAGCAGCAGCAGGAGCACGGCGCTGGCCAGCGGTACCGCGACCAGCAGCCAAACGCTGCTGAGCAGCCCGCTGGCGGCTACGTATTCCACGGCGGCGTTCGGCGCGGCCGGGGAGCTCCACATGGTCTCTTCCACTCCGGGGCCCCTCTTAGTACTTCAACAGGTTGGCGTCGTCGACGCTGGCAGAGCGCCGAGTTCGGAAGATCGACATGATGATGGCCAGCCCGACCACGACCTCCGCCGCGGCGACGACCATGACGAAGAACGCCATCACCTGACCGTTCAGGTCACCGTTGATCCGGCTGAACGTGACGAGCGTCAGGTTGGCCGCGTTCAGCATCAGCTCGATGCACATGAACAGGACGATGGCGTTACGTCGGACCAGCACGCCCACCGCGCCGATGGTGAACAGCACCGCGGCGAGGATCAGGTAGTAGTCGGGAGTCACTTTTCCGTCCCCTTCGGAGCGCTCTCTGACGGGGTGAGCTGACGTGCCGGCAGGGTCCCCGGGATGTGCCGGGTTGAGAGGCTGCCGTCCGGCAGACGCGCCGGGGTAGCGGTCGAGGACGAGGTGGCGAAGACTCCCGGCCCCGGCTTCGGCCCGGGATACGAGCCGGGCGCGAAGCGCGCCTTCATCCACTCCACCTGGCTCGGCCGGTTACCACGCCGCCGCGCCACGTGCGCCAGGACCATCGCGCCGACCGCGGCGGTGATCAGTAGCGCCGAGGTCAGCTCGAACGCGAAGACGTAGTCGGTGAACAGCAGGCCGGCCAGCCCCACCACGTTGCCGCCCGCGTTGGCTTCCTCCAGGCCGACCGCCGTGGTGCCGCCGAGCGCACGGTAGAGGCCGGTGCCGATCAGGACGGCGAAGCCGAGCCCGAGCACCAGTGCCGCGATCCGCTGGCCGCGCAGCGCCTCGATGAGCGCGTCGGAGGCATCCCGGCCGACCAGCATGAGCACGAACAGGAACAGCATCATGATGGCGCCGGTGTAGACGATGATCTGCACCGCTCCGATGAACGGCCCGGACTGCATCACGTAGAACACGCCGAGGCAGAGCATGGTCAGCACCAGCCAGAGCGCCGAGTGCACGGCTTTGCGGGCCAGCACCATGCCGAGCGCGCCGATCAGCGCCAGCGGAGCCAGCACCCAGAAGGCGATCTCCTCGCCGGAGGTCACCCCACCGGCGGCGGCAAGCACGGTCGTCACGACGTCGCTCCCGTCGATTCGTCAACCGGGCCCTTCTCCGACCGCTGGGCACGCTCGGCCCCGACCGAGGTGCCCGGGTCGGTGAGGGCACCGACGTAGTAGTCCTTCTCCGAGTCGCCCAGCCGCATCGGGTGCGGGGGCGCCTCCATGCCCGGCAGCAGCGGCGCGAGCAGCTGCTCCTTGGTGTAGATCAGGTCCTGGCGGGAGTCGCGCGCCAACTCGTACTCGTTGCTCATGGTGAGCGAGCGGGTCGGACATGCCTCGATGCACAGGCCGCAGAAGATGCACCGGGCGTAGTTGATCTGGTACACCTTCGCGTACCGCTCGCCCGGCGAGAAGCGCTGCTCCTCGGTGTTGTCACCGCCCTCGACGTAGATCGCGTCCGCCGGGCAGGCCCAGGCGCACAGCTCGCACCCGATGCACTTCTCCAACCCGTCCGGGTGCCGGTTGAGGATGTGTCGGCCGTGGTAGCGCGGCGCGGACACCGGCGGCTTGAACGGGTAGTCGGTGGTGACGACCTTCCGGAACAGGTGCGAGAAGGTGACCCCGAAGCCCTTGAACGCTCCCGTGATGGAACCCATGTCACCCCTCCTTCTCGTCGGGTCCGGCCTGCACGGCGACCGGCTCCCGTTCGGCGATGACGCGCCGCGCCCGCGGGCTCGGCGGCACTTGCAGATCCATGGGCGGCACCGGGAAGCTGCCCGGCGCGCGGGCGTCCACCTGCTCCTGCAGGCTCGGCGCGGGCGCCGGCTTGCGGCTCGGCCACAGCAGGGTGGCCAGCAGCACGACCCCGACCACACCGGCGATCACCAGGGTCCGGTCCCGGGTCTCCCAGTCGCTGATCGTGCGCATTCCGGCCAGCGCCAGGATCCACACCAGGTTGACCGGCAGCAGCACCTTCCAGCCGAGTCGCATGAACTGGTCGTAGCGCAGCCGAGGCAGCGTACCGCGCAGCCAGATGAAGACGAACACCAGCAGGATCACCTTGGCGGTGAACCACAGGAACGGCCACCAGCCCTCGTTGGCCCCGGCCCAGACCGTGCTGATCGGTGCCGGTGCCCGCCAGCCGCCGAGGAACAGCGTCACGGTCACCGCGGACATGCTCACCATCGCCACATACTCGGAGAGCATGTAGAGGGCGAACTTCAGCGAGCTGTACTCGGTCATGTAGCCGGCCACCAGCTCCGACTCCGCCTCCGGCAGGTCGAAGGGCGCCCGGTTGGTCTCCGCCACGGCGGAGATGAAGAAGATCGCGAAGCTCGGCAGCAGCAGCAGCGCGTACCAGCTCGGCGGCGTCGGGTGCCAGCCGAAGATCTCCCAGCCGATCGGCTCGCTGCCCGCCTGGGCGGCGACGATGCCGCTGGTCGACATCGTTCCGGCGGTCATGAAGACGGCCACGATGGACAGCCCCAGCGCGACCTCGTACGAGATCATCTGGGCGCTGGAGCGCAACCCGCCGAGGAGTGGGTACATGGAACCGGAGGCCCAGCCGCCGAGCACGATCCCGTAGATGGCCATCGAGGAGCAGGCCAGCACGACCAGCAGCGCGACCGACACGTCGGTGAGCTGCAGCGGGGTCTGCACGCCGAAGATGCTCACTATCGGACCGAACGGAATGACCGCCATTGCGGTGATCGAGCAGATCACCGAGATGGTGGGGGCGAACAGGAAGACGATCTTGTCTGCCTTGGTCGGCAGGATGTCCTCCTTGAAGGCCATCTTCAGGGCGTCCGCCAGCGTCTGCAGCAGCCCGAACGGCCCGGCCTGGTTAGGGCCCGGACGCTGGGCCATGTAGGCGATGACCCGCCGTTCGAACCACACGCCGAGGATCGTGGCGAGCAGCGCGAAGACGAACACGCCCACGATCTTGATGAGGACCAGCCACCACGGGTCCTGCCCGAAGTCCTGCAGCGTCGGGTCCTGCGCCAACAGGGACAGGCTCACCGGACACCTCCAGCCGAGATCCGCACGACCGTACCGGATACGGCGCCCAGACTGCGCCGCACCGTCGAGCCGGGTGAGTTGGTGGGTAGCCAGACGACACCGTCCGGCATCTCCGTGATCGCCGCCGGCAGGGTCACCGCGCCGCGGTCGGTGCCGACCGTCACCGGATCCCCGTCGGCCACCCCGATCGTCTCCGCCATGCCCTTGCTCAGGCGCACGACCGGGGGCCGGGCGGTTCCGCCCAGATGCTCGTCACCCTCGATCAGGCGACCGAGGTCGATCAGCTGATGCCAGGTCGCCAGCACCGCCTCGCCGTCGCCCACCGTCGGCGGGGCGACCGGCGCGACGGCGGGTGCCGGCGGGCGTGCGGTCCGGGTGGCCGGCAGCGCGCCGAGCTCCCGACGGACCTGGTAGACGTCCGCGGTGCCGAGATCGACCCCGAGCTGAGCGGCGATGGCGTCGAGGATCCGACCGTCGTTCATCGCCGACGACGCCAGCGCCGCTTCGAAGGTACGCAGCCGCCCTTCCCAGTTGACGTAGCTGCCCGCCTTCTCGGCCACCGCGGCGACCGGCAGCACCACGTCGGCGCGGCGGGTGACCGCGCTCTCGCGCACCTCGAGGCTCACCAGGAACGGGACCGCGTCCAACGCCTGCTCGGCCAGCCGGGGATCGGCCAGGTCGGCCGGGTCGACACCGGCGACGAGCAGCGCGCCGAGCTGCCCCGCGGCGGCCGCCGCGATGATCCCGTCGGTGTCGCGCCCCACCTGGCTCGGCAGAACCCCCGCGGCCAAGTCCCATTCGGCGGCCAGTTCCGCCCGGGCCGCCGCCTCGGTGACCAGCCGGCCACCCGGCAGCAGGTTGGGCAGGCAGCCGGCGTCCACCGCACCGCGATCGCCGGCGCGACGCGGCACCCAGGCGAGCCTGGCACCGGTACGCCGGGCGACGGCGGCCGCCGCGGAGAGTCCACCGGGGACCGTCGCCAGGCGTTCGCCGACGAAAAGGATCGCCCCGTCGGCGCTGAGCGCCTCCGCCACCGTCGGGTGCTCGGCCAGGACCTGTGCCTCCTCACCGGGCAGCACACGGGCCAGCTTCGCGCCGAGCTTCTCGAAGCCACGGGTGGCGAACGGGGCGAGCGCGAAGACCTTCAGCCCCTTCTTCCGGTACGCCTTGCGCAGCCGGAGGAACAGGATCGGGCACTCCTCCTCCGGCTCCAGCCCGGCGATCACCACGGCCGGCGCCCGCTCGATGTCGGCGTACGTCACGTCGGTGACCCCGACGACGTTGCTGGCCAGGAACTCGGTCTCCTCGGCGGAGAGCGGACGGGCACGGAAGTCGATGTCGTTGGTGCCCAGCGCCACCCGCGCGAACTTCGCGTAGGCGTAGGCGTCCTCGACGGTGAGCCGACCGCCGGTGAGCACGCCGACGCCGAGGGTGTCCCGCGCCTGGCGCAGCCCGTCGGCGGCGACCGCGAGCGCCTCGCTCCACGACGCCTCCCGCAGCTCGCCGGTGGCCGCGTCACGGACCAGCGGGGTGGTGAGCCGGTCGGTGGCGGTGGCGTACCGGAAACCCCACCGCCCCTTGTCGCAGTTCCACTCCTCGTTGACCGCCGGGTCGTCGCCGGCCAACCGGCGCAGCACCTTGTTCCGCCGGTGGTCGGTGCGCTGGGCGCAGCCCGCCGAGCAGTGCTCGCAGACGCTCGGTGTGGAGACGAGGTCGAACGGGCGGGCACGGAAGCGGTACTGGGCACCGGTGAGCGCGCCCACCGGACAGATCTGGACGGTGTTGCCGGAGAAGTACGAGTTGAACGGGACGTCGCCCGCACCGTTCTCCGCGCCGCCGTACACCTCGTCCCGGTAGACGTTGATCTCCTCGGCCGCGGACCGGTTCATCAGATCGATGAACTTGTCGCCGGCGATCTCCTCGGAGAACCGGGTGCACCGCTGGCAGAGCACGCACCGTTCCCGGTCCAGCAGCACCTGGGTGGAGATGTTGAGCGGCTTCGGGTACTCCCGCTTGCGCTCGTGGAAGCGCGAGTCGGCCCGGCCGGTGGACATCGCCTGGTTCTGCAGCGGGCACTCGCCGCCCTTGTCGCACATCGGGCAGTCGAGCGGGTGGTTGATCAGCAGGAACTCCATGATCCCCGCCTGGGCCTTCTGCGCCACCTGCGAGGTGTGCTGGGTCCGCACCACCATGCCGTCCGCGACGGTCTGGGTGCACGAGGCGACCGGCTTGCGCTGACCCTCGACCTCCACCAGGCACTGGCGGCAGGCCCCGGCCGGTTCGAGCAGCGGGTGGTCACAGAACCGGGGGATCTCGATGCCGAGCTGCTCGGCGACCCGGATGAGCAACGCGCCCTTGGGCGCGGTCACCTCGATGCCGTCGATGGTCAGCGTGACCGTATCCGTCTGCTTGGCTACGTCACTCATCACCTGTCGCCTTCCGTTCGCGACTTCCACGCAAGCCGGCGCTCATCAGTGGGCTCCCACGAGCTGTTCGGCCGAGAGCTTCGGCGGGGTGCGTCCCTCGATGTAGTCGAGGTAGTCCTGCTTGAAGTACTTCAGCGAGGAGGTCACCGAGCTGGTGGCACCGTCGCCGAGGCCGCAGAACGCCCGCCCGAGGATGTTGTCGCAGGCGTCCAGGAGGGTGTCGAGGTCCTCATAGGTGCCTTGGCCGGAGAGGATCCGGCGGTAGATCCGCGCCATCCAGTAGTTGCCCTCGCGGCACGGCGTGCACTTACCGCACGACTCGTGGTGGTAGAACTCGATCCACCGGTACGTCGCGTAGACCGGGCAGTCCTGGTCGGAGAAGATCTGGGTGGCGGTGGTGCCCAGGATCGATCCGGCCGCGGCCACGCTCTCGAAGTCCAGCGGCACGTCCAGGTGCTCCGCGGTGAGCAGCGGGGTGGAGGATCCGCCCGGGGTCCAGAACTTCAGCCGGTGGCCGGGCTGCATGCCGCCGGCCAGCTCGATCAGCTCGCGCAGGGTGATGCCCATCGAGCACTCGTACTGGCCGGGGTTGACGACCCGCCCGGAGAGCGAGTAGATCATCGGCCCACTGGACTTCTCCGTACCCATGCTCTTCCACCACGCGGCACCGCCCAACACGATGTAGGGCACGCTGGCGATGGTGCCGACGTTGTTGACCACCGTCGGGCACGAGTAGAGGCCGTGCGTGGCGGGGAACGGCGGACGCAGTCGCGGCTGGCCGCGGAACCCTTCCAGCGAGTCGAGCAGCGCCGTCTCCTCGCCGCAGATGTACGCGCCCGCGCCGCTGTGCACCACGACGTCGAGGTCGAAGCCCGAACCGAGGATGTTCTGGCCGAGGTAGCCCGCCCGGTACGCCTCCTGGACCGCGTTACGCAGCCGCCGGGCCGCGTGCACCGCCTCGCCCCGCAGGTAGATGAAGGCCCGGTTGGCCCGGATCGCGTACGCCGCGATGATCACGCCCTCGATGAGCGAGTGCGGGTCGTTCATCATCAGCGGCAGGTCTTTGCAGGTGCCCGGCTCACCCTCGTCGGCGTTCACCACCAGGTAGTGCGGCTTGCCGTCGTTCTGCGGGATGAAGCCCCACTTCAGGCCGGTGGGGAAGCCGGCGCCGCCGCGTCCGCGCAGGCCCGAGTCCTTCACCAACTGGATCAGGTCGTCCGGGTGGACGGCGAGGGCCTTGCGCAGCGCGGCGTACCCGTCGAGCTGCTCGTAGACCTCGATCCGCCAGGCGTTGGGGGACAGCCAGCGCTTGGTCAGGACCGGGGTCAGCTTCTCCAGCGTCTCCCGGCGAGGCGTGGTCACTGTCCTGCCTCCTTGCGGTCGTCACCCTGCTTGATCGGGGTGCTCGGGTCGAAGCCGGCCACCGAGATGCCGTGCTCCTCGGCCAGCCGTACGCCCCGCAGCGTGGCCTCGCTGGCGGCGGGGCCGGCGACCGCGTCCTCGCGCGGGTCGGCGAAGCCGGCAAGCTGCAGGGACATCTCCTTCAGGGGACAGAGCCGTCCGCCCCGGGTCGGCGTCGGCCGTCCCCCGGCGCGCAGCTCCTCCACCACCTCGACCGCGGCCTTCGGGTCGATGCGGTCGAAGAACTCATAGTTGACGGTCATCACCGGGCCGTTGTCGCAGGCCGCCAGGCACTCGGCGTGCTCGAGGGTGATCTTGCCGTCAGCGGTCGTCTCTTCGTGCCCCACACCCAGGTGCTCGGCGAGGGTGTCGTAGACCTCCTGCCCGCCGAGCACGTTGCACATCGTGTTGGTGCAGACGCTGACCAGCCAGTCGCCGGTGGGGCGGCGCTTGTACATGGTGTAGAAGCTGGCCACCGCGGCAACCTGGGCCCGGGTGATGCCGAGAAGTTCGGCGCAGAACTCGATCCCCGCGGGCGACACGTACCCCTCCTCCGACTGCACCAGGTGCAGCAGGGGGAGCAACGCGGACCGGGAGTGGTCCGCCGGGTAGCGAGCGATGATCTCCTGCGCCCGCTCGCGGGTCTCCTGGCTGAAGCCCATTATCGATCACACCCACCCATCACGGGGTCCAGCGAGGCACCGCCGGCGATCACGTCGGCGATCAGTCCGCCCTCGGAGATCGCCGGGACGGCCTGCAGATTGATGAAGCTCGGCTCGCGGTAGTGCACCCGGTACGGCCGGGTGCCACCGTCGGAGACGGCATGCACCCCGAGTACGCCGCGCGGCGCCTCGATCTCGACGTAGACCTGGCCGGGCGGCACCCGGAAGCCCTCGGTCACGAGCTTGAAGTGGTGGATCAGCGCCTCCATCGACTGACCCATGATCTTCGCTACGTGTTCGAGCGAGTTGCCCATGCCGTCGAGGCCGACGGCCAGCTGCGACGGCCAGCCGATCTTCTTGTCCTCGACCATGATCGGTCCCGGCCGCAGCCGGTCGAGCGCCTGCTCGACGATCTTCAGCGACTCGCGCATCTCCGCCATCCGGACCAGGTAGCGGCCCCACACGTCGCCGCTCTCGGTGGTCGGGACGTCGAACTCGTAGGTCTCGTAGCCGCAGTACGGCATCGTCTTGCGCTGGTCCCAGGGCAGGCCCGCGGCGCGCAGCACCGGGCCGGTGATCCCGAGCGCGAGGCACCCGGTCACGTCCAGGACCGCGACGTTCTGGGTGCGCTGCAACCAGATCGGCTGCTCCGACAGGATCGCCTCGTACTCGTTGAGGCGCTTCGGCAGCTCCTTGAGCAGCTCGCGGATCTTGACGATGGCCTCGTCCGGGACGTCCTGCGCGACGCCGCCGGGACGCACGTACGCCATGTTCATCCGCAGGCCGGTGACGATCTCGAAGATCTTGAGGATCAGCTCCCGTTCCCGCAGGCCGTACACCATCAGGTTGACCGCGCCCAGCTCCTGGGCGGTGGTGCCGAACCACAGCAGGTGCGAGGAGATGCGGTTGAGCTCCATCATCAGCACCCGGATGGTGGTCGCCCGCTCCGGGATCTGCTCCTCGATGCCGAGCAGCTTCTCAACCGCCAGGCAGTACGCCGTCTCGTTGAAGATCGGCGCCAGGTAGTCCATCCGGGTGACGAAGGTGGTGCCCTGCACCCAGGTCCGGTACTCGATGCTCTTCTCGATACCGGTGTGCAGGTAGCCGATGATCGGTCGGCACTCGCGGACGGTCTCGCCTTCCAGCTCCAGCACGAGGCGCAGCACGCCGTGGGTCGACGGGTGCTGCGGGCCCATGTTGACCACGATCCGCTCGTCGTTGATCGGGTCGACGCCGGCTACGACCGTGTCCCAGTCGCCACCGGTGACGGTGAAGACCTTGCCTTCGTCGGTTTCGCGTTCGGTCGCGTACGGAGTGGTCATTTGTAAGCCCTCCGCTGGTCGGGTGGGGGAATCTGGGCGCCCTTGTACTCGACCGGCACACCCCCGAGCGGGTAATCCTTGCGCTGCGGATGACCCTCCCAGTCGTCCGGCATGAGGATGCGGCTCAGGCCGGGGTGGCCGTCGAAGACGATGCCGAACATGTCGTACGCCTCCCGCTCCTGCCAGTCGGCGGTCGGGTAGACGGACGTGACGGTCGGCACGTGCGGATCCTCGGCGGTGACCGCGACTTCCAGCCGGATACGCCGCCGATAGGTCATCGAGGTCAGGTGGTAGACGACATGCAGCCGCCGCTCGTCGATGCCCAGGTAGTCCGCACCGGAGACCGAGGAGCAGAACTCGAAGCGCAGCGCCTCGTCGTCGCGCAGCACCTGGCAGATCTCGGCGATCTTCTCGCGCCGCACGTGGAGCGTCAGTTCACCCCGGTCGACCACGACCTTCTCGATCGCGTCGTCGAGGCCCGGGTACGCCTCCTGCAGCGAGTCGTAGACCTCGTCGAAGTATCCGCCGTAGGGGCGGGGTGTGGCCACGACCTGGGCGGGGCGTCGGACGAGGCCGCCGAATCCGGAGGTGTCCGGGGTGCCCTGGACGCCGAACATGCCGCGGGCGGTCGACACCGCAGCCGGACGCGGCGCGGGGGCACCGCCGGTCGCGGCCGGTGCCGCCGGCACTCCGCTGCCGGGCTGCTCGCTGGGCGCGGGTGAGGTAGCTGTCATTTCCGGCCCCCGACGTTGACGTGATTCTGCGCCTTCATCCAGTTCTCGATCCGCAGCTGTTCTTCCCGGCCCTCGCGCACCGCCTGGATCCACTGCTGGCGGCGGGCCTTGTCGACCTGATAGGACGAGGGCATCGAGCCGGGCTTGACCGGTGGGACGTCACCGCGTGCCCGACGGGCTTCGAGCATCTTGCGGCCGCCTTCACCGAGCGGCTCGTGCCAGATCTTCTCGCGGAGCTTGAGAATCGCGTCGATCAGCATCTCCGGACGCGGCGGGCAGCCCGGCAGGTACATGTCGACCGGCACGATGTGGTCCACGCCCTGCACCACGGCGTAGTTGTTGAACATGCCACCGCTGCTGGCGCACACGCCCATCGAGATGACCCAACGCGGCTCGGCCATCTGGTCGTAGATCTGGCGCACCACGGGTGCCATCTTTTGGGTGACCCGGCCGGCCACGATCATCAGGTCGGCCTGGCGGGGCGAGGCGCGGAAGACCTCCATACCCCAGCGGCCCAGGTCGTAGTGCGCGCCACCGGCCGCCATCATCTCGATGGCGCAGCAGGCCAGCCCGAAGGTCGCCCCCCAGGTCGACGACTTACGGGACCAGTTGACGACCTTCTCGACGGTGGTGAGCAGGATGCCGGCGGGGAGCTTCTCCTCGATTCCCATCTGGGGCCCCTCCTCAGTCCCAGTCCAGTCCGCCGCGACGCCACACGTAGGCGTACGCGACGAAGACCGCACCGATGAACATCAACATCTCCACAAAGGCGAAGGTCCCCAGCAGGTCGAAGGACACCGCCCACGGGTAGAGGAAGATGATCTCGATGTCGAAGATGATGAACAGCATCGCGGTCAGATAGAACTTGATCGGAATCCGACCGCCGCCGACCGGCTGCGGGCCCGGCTCGATGCCGCACTCGTACGGTTCGAGCTTGGCCCGGTTGTAGCGCCGCGGGCCGGCCAGCCGCGCTGCCAGGACGGAGAACAGCGCAAAACCCGTGGCGAGGGCGAACAGCCCCACGATGGGTGCCCAGGGTGAGAGCGACATCGTCTTCTCCTACCCGTCCTTCCCGGTCGATCCGTCAGTCCAACCTATTCACCTGTGGGGGGAACGCCGCAGCGCACGCCCCACCCGCGTTCACACGGCCGGCGCTACCTTAGTCATCGCGTTGATGATCCGGTCCATCGCGTCCCCACCGCGCGGGTCGGTGAGGTTGGCCATCAGCTTGAGCACGAAGCGCATCAACGTCGGATGCGGCAGTCCGTGCCTGGTGGCGATCCGCATGATCTGCGGATTGCCGATGAGCTTGACGAAGATCCCACCGAGTCGGTAGTAGCCGCCGTAGCGGACCTTCAGTTCGGCGGGATAGCCGCTCAGCGCGCGTTCCCGGGCGGTGCCGGCGGGACGGGCGAGCGCCTGCACCGCGATCTCCGCGGCCAGCTCGCCCGACTCCATGGCGTAGGCGATGCCCTCGCCGTTGAACGGATTGACCATGCCGCCGCAGTCGCCGACGAGCATCACACCGCGGGTGTAGTGCGGCGCCCGGTTGAACCCCATCGGCAGGGCGGCACCGAGGATCGGGCCGTCGGCATTGGCCTCATCCGCCATGCCCCACTCGGCGGGCGTGTTGGCCAGCCACTCGGTGAGCATCCGCCGGTAGTTGGTCTTGCCGAACGCCTTCGACGAGTTGAGGATGCCCAGTCCGACGTTGACCCGGCCGTCGCCGAGTCCGAAGATCCAGCCGTAGCCGGGTAACAGGTTGTCCCCGGCCTCCCGGCTGCGCAGTTCCAGCCAGGACTCGAGATAGTCGTCGTTGTGCCGAACGGGCGACCGGTAGTAGCGGCGGACGGCCACCCCCATCGGCCGGTCTTCCCGTTTGGCGAGGCCGAGCGCGAGCGCGAAGCGGGCGGAGACGCCGTCTGCGGCGATCACCAGCGGCGCGTGAAATGTTCCGGGGGCCTTGTCCGGGCCGATCTCCGCGGTCACCCCGGTCACCCGTCCGGATTCGTCGAGCACCGGCCCGGTGACCGTCACCCCGGTCCGCAGGATCGCACCGGCCGAAACGGCCTGCCGGGCGAGCAGGTCGTCGAAGTCGAGCCGGGGGCGGACCAGGCCGTAGTCCGGGAAACTGGACAGTTGCGGCCAGTCGAGTTCGAGGCGTACGCCCCCGCCGATCACCCGCAGACCCTTGTTCCGCACCCAGCCGGCTTCCGGCGAGGTGTCGATGCCGAGCTTGACGAGCTGCTTGACCGCGCGTGGGGTCAGGCCGTCGCCGCAGACCTTCTCCCGGGGGAACTCGGTCTTCTCCAGCAGCAGCACCCGCAGCCCATGGCGGGCAAGGTGATAGGCGGTCGTGGATCCGCCTGGACCAGCGCCCACGACGATGACGTCGGCGTCGTACTCGCCAACCGCCATCCTCGCCTCCCCTCGCGGATGCTCGTGAAATCCTTCACAAGCTGGTTCGGGGACGAGTCTACGCAGACGAGCGGGCAAGCTGCCGACTTAGGTAAACCTAAGTAGACCCGATGGACACCGGGTGACCGAATCCGTGCGCTTCGTAGTGTCAGGCGTCACACCGTACGGCCCGATGGAGCGCGGCCAGGCCGCCGGTCAGATTCCGCCAGGCCACCTGGTGCCAGCCGGCGGCCGAGATCCGCTCGGCCAACGCGGCCTGGTCGGGCCAGGCACGGATCGACTCCATCAGGTAGACGTAAGCGTCGGGGTTGCTGGAGACCACTCGGGCCGCGGTCGGCAGCCAGCGCAACAGATACGACAGGTACGCGGTGCGGAAGATCCGGTTGGTGGGGTGACTCAACTCGCAGATCACCAGCCTGCCCCCGGGCCGGGTGACCCGGGCGAACTCGCGCAACGCGGCGTCGGGGTCGACGACGTTACGCAAGGCGAACGAGATCGTGACCGCGTCGAAGGTCTCGTCGGGGAAGGGAAGCCGCAGCGCGTCCCCGGCGAGCAGCGGAATGTGCGGCCGGGTGCGCCGACCGGCCCGCAGCATGCCGAGCGAGAGATCCACCCCGACCGCGTAGGCACCCGACCGGGTCAGCTCCTCCGTCGATACGCCGGTGCCGGCACCAACGTCGAGCACCCGCTCACCGGGCCGCAGGTCCAGGGCGGCCCGGGTGGCCCGCCGCCAGGCCCGGTCCCGCCCGGCGGTCATCACCGTGTTCGTCAGGTCGTACCGGGATGCCACGCCGTCGAACATCGCCGCCACCTCGTGGGGCTGCTTGTCGAGTCCGGCACGCCGTCCGCGTGTTGAGCGAGTCACCTGTCCTACTCTGCCAGCCGACGTGGAAAGGATCCGGGGGCGGGGTGGTCAGCCACCCCGCCCCCGGATCTATCTATCTGTACGGCCGAAGTCGGCCGCTACCGAGGAGCCGTCTCAGTTGCTCGACTTCTCGTCGTCCGGGGTCACCAGGACCACCTTGCGGCGGCGGGCCATCAGGAACAGCGCCGCGCCGGCGATGACCACGGCCGCGCCGATCCCACCGATCAGACCGGCCTGGGCACCGGTCACCGGCAGGCTGCCGCCGCCCTCGCCACCGGAGCCGGCGACGATGACGTTGAACTTGTCGCTGTTGTCGCTCGGGTCGATCTCCCCGAACTCGCGGTCTTCGGTGAGCGGCCGCGCATTCTCCGGCAGTGCGGCCTTGGTGGACTTGTTCAGGACCGTCAGCTGCGGCTCCAACGCCTCGACCGTGACCATGCCCTCCGTCAAGGTAACGGGCGCCTTGACGCCGGCAGCAACGGTGACGTAGTTCCAGAAGTGAACCCCGAAACGGCCTTCCTTACCCTCCGCCCAGTCATCGAACGAGATCATCGTGAGGTCGGGGTAGGTGCAGACGGCCTTCCGGTTGTCGTCGGAGTACGCGCAGTCCGGCTCGACCTCGGTGAAGGTCACGCCCTCCGGCAGGTTGACGGTGACTCGCACGCCCCACGCAGGCTCATCGCCGAAGTTGGCGACGTCGTAGAGAACAGCACCCTCTTCACCGGGGTGCAGCGCTCCACCGAGAACCGGGTACTCGTCCTCGTCGCGGTCCTCGACCTTCGAGTCCACGTCGTATGCGATAACGGCGAGGTCCGGCCCGGTCTTCTTCGCGACCTTGATGTCGAGGGTGGTCGAGTTGTTCGAAAGGTCCGGATCCTCACCGTCATGTTCGATGGTGATCTTGATCTTGCCATAGTCACCGGCATCGCCGGCCGTCAGCTCAAGCCAGAACGACCAGTCGATCCGTGCGCCAGCGGGAAGGGCGTCGCCTTCGATGCCGCAGTAGACGAAGCCGTCGTCCTGGATGCCGCCGCACTCGTCGCCATCGAACTTCACGCCGGGGAGGAGGCCGTTCGTGTCGACCTTGACGAGGATGTTCTCGGCGGCCTCGGTCGCGTGCTTGTTGACGAGGGTCACCTTGATGGGCTTACTGGAGACGTAGTCGCCGATCGTGCCCCCGGCGGACTCGATCGCGACGTCGACACCGGCGTCAGCGAGGGCGGGCGTGGCGAACGCGCTGGCAGCGGTCAGACCGAGAGCGCCCGCGCCCAAAGACGCCAGAACGCGCTTGCGGAAGTTCATAACAATTTGCCCCTGTGATTGTGGATGAGGGGAGGGATAGCGGCAGATTAGCGATTCCTTAAGTACCGCGCTACCCCGTAATCGAACCCCTCAGGAGCAGGACGGCTAAGACATGCTTAAAAGTCCAGGTTGGAGGCTTCTGCAGACCGTCTGATGCATCAGGATGGAATACGTTCCGTGGCCAGAATCACCTGTTCGGATGACGCGAAGCTGACCGAACAGGTGATGGTCGCACCAAAGCGCGTCAGCGCACGTCGATCAACGGGAGCGGCTTGCCGGCACCGCCACCCGGCAGCGCGATCGACGAGAAGTGGGAGACCACGCGCTCATCGACCGGGTCGTCGTCCGGCGTGTAGTGCACCCGCAGCCGGCGGTAGAGCGTGTCGCGCTGGGCAGGGATCCGATCCGCGGCGCGGATCATCCAGATCAGCTCGGTCAGGTTCGACCGGTGCCGGGCGCCGGCCGAGGAGATGACGTTCTCCTCCAGCATGATCGAGCCGAGGTCGTCAACGCCCATGTGCAGCGCGAGCTGGCCGACCTCCTTGCCGGTGGTCAGCCAGGACGCCTGCAGGTGCGCCACGTTGTCGAAGAAAAGCCGGGCCACCGCGATCAGCCGCAGATACTCCAGTGCGGTCGCCTGGGTACGGCCCTTCAGGTGGTTGTTCTCCGGCTGGTAGGTCCAGGGGATGAAGGCGCGGAAGCCGCCGGTGCGGTCCTGCACGTCCCGGATCATCCGCAGGTGCTCGATGCGTTCGGCGTTGGTCTCCCCCGTACCCATCATCATGGTCGCGGTCGATTCCAGGCCGAGCCGGTGCGCGGTCTCCATGACCTCCAGCCACCGCGCCCCGGACTCCTTGAGCGGAGCGATCGCCTTACGCGGCCGGTCGGGCAGCATCTCGGCACCCGCGCCGGCGATGGAGTCAAGGCCGGCGGCCTTGATCCGGGTGATCGCCTCCTCCACCGACACCCCGGAGACCTTGGCCATGTGCAGGATCTCGCTCGGTCCGATGGAGTGGATGGCCAGCTGCGGGTACGCCTTCTTGACGGCGGAGAACAGCTCCTCGTAGTACTCCACGCCGAAGTCCGGGTGGTGGCCGCCCTGGAGCATCACCTGCGTGGCACCCAGCGCCACCGCCTCGCCGCAGCGGCGCAGGATCTCCTCGGTGGAGTGCACCCAGCCCTCACGGTGCTTCGGCGCCCGGTAGAAGGCGCAGAACCGACACGCCGTCACGCAGACGTTGGTGTAGTTGATGTTCCGGTCGATCAGGTACGTGACGACGCCGTCCGGGTAGCGGCGGCGGCGTACCGCGTCGGCGGCCTCACCGAGGGCATGGAACGGCGCGTCGGTGTAGAGCAGCAGCGCCTCCTCGGGGGTGATCCGCCCGCCGTCGGCGGCACGCTGCAGGATGCTGTCGATCTCCCGGCTCCCAGTCACGATCCCGAGGGTACGCCGCGCAGTTCACGGCATCGGAAGCGGCGCTCTCGCCTGTGCAGTCCGGACCTTCCTGACACCGGCGAGGCTCCGCCGGTGTCAGGAAGGTGCCCGGCGATCAAGCGTCGTAGTCGACGACCACCCGGTCGGTGACCGGGCTCGACTGGCAGGTCAGCACGTAGCCGGCGGCCAGCTCGTCGGGCTCCAGCGCGTAGTTGCGCGCCATCTTCACCTCGCCCTCCACCACCTTGGCACGACAGGTCGAGCAGACCCCGCCCTTGCAGGCGTACGGCAACTCGCCGCGCACCTTGAGCGCCGCGTCGAGCACCCGGTCGTCGCGCCCCATCTGGAAGGTCGACGCCCGTCCGTCGAGGATGATGGTGACCTCGGTGTCGCCGGCGGCGTCGGCACGGTCCGCCGGCTGCGCCGGCACGGGAATCTCGTCGACGTGGAACAGTTCGGTGTGCACCACGCCGTCCGCCACCCCGCGGGCGGCGAGCACCTCCCGGGCGGCGGTGACCATCCCGTACGGCCCGCAGAGAAACCACTCGTCGACCCCGTCGACCCGCACGAGGGTGTCCAGCAGCCGGTTCAGCCGATCGGCGTCGATGCGACCGGAGAGCAGCTCCGACTCGCCGGGCTCGCGCGAGAGCACGTGCACCAGGTGCAGCCGCGTCGGGTACCGGTCCTTCAGATCGGCCAGTTCCTCGGCGAACATGACGCTGCGCGCGTACCGGTTGCCGTAGAGCAGGGTGAAGCTGCTGTTCGGCTCGACGGCCAGTGCGGTCGCGACCAGCGAGAGCACCGGGGTGATACCCGATCCGGCGGCGATCGCCGCGTAGTGCCGTGTGCGTGCGGGGTCCAGGTCGGTGGTGAAGTGCCCGAGCGGCGGCAGCACCTCGAGCAGGTCACCGGCCCGCAGCGCGGTCGCGGCGTAGTGCGAGAACGCCCCGTCCGGGATCTGCTTGACCCCGATCCGCAACCGGCCCTGCTCGGCCAACTCGTCCGGCGTCGAGCAGATGGAGTACGACCGCCGCACGTCCTCGCCGCTGTCGGGGTCGATCCGGCGTACGGTCACGTGCTGCCCAGCCTGGAAGGCGAAGGCCTCGCGTAGTTCCGACGGCACCTCGAAGGTGATCGCGACGGCGTCGTCGGTGAGCCGCTCCACGGCGGCCACGGGTAGTGCGTGGAAGACCGGCCGGCGGCGCACCGGCCGGGTGATCGTCACCGCGGTCATAGCGCCTTCACATGCTCGAAGGGTTCTTGGCAGGAACGGCAGCGCCAAAGCGCCTTGCAGGCGGTCGAGCCGAACCGGCTGACCTCCTCGGTCTCCGCTGATCCGCAGTGCGGGCAGCGGACGGTCAAGGTGAGGGGGACCGGGCCGGTCCGGCGGGCGGGGCCGGGCGGGGAGATGCCCGCCTCGGCCAGCTTGGCCCGACCGGCCTCGGTGATCCAGTCGGTGGTCCACGGGGGCGAGATCGCCGTCACGATCTCCACGTCGGTCCGCCCGACGGCGGCCAGCGCGGCACGGATGTCGGCGCGGATCACGTCCATCGCCGGGCACCCGGTGTAGGTCGGGGTGATGGTCACCGTGACCCGACCGGTGCCCGGGTCCTCGCGTACCTCCCGCAGGATGCCGAGGTCCTCGATGGTCACCACCCGCAGCTCGGGATCGACCACCGCTGCGACCGCGTCCCTCGGGGTCCGCGCCGCCGCACCGGCGGCGGTGGGGTTGGCGATCTCGCTCATCGCGATCACCAACTGGCTCCCGGATGGGCGCGATGCAGGACCTGCATCTCGCCGAGCAGATAGGACAGGTGCTCGGTGTGCAGTCCGGTTCGGCCACCGGCCGGCCGCCACCCGTCGGCGGGTCGCTGCAGGGTGGCCTCGGTCAGCACCGGCTCCACCGTGGCCAGCCACGCCTCGCGCAGCGCGGCCGGATCGACCGCGACGCCCGCCTCGGCCAGCCGCCCGGTCAACTCGTCGGCGAGGAACAGCTCGTGCGTGTACGGCCAGATCTCGTCCACCGCGGCCTGCATTCGACGGTGCGACTCCTCGGTCCCGTCGCCCAGCCGGATCGTCCACTGGGCGCTGTGGTCGAGGTGGTACGCGGCCTCTTTGCACGCCTTCGATGCGATCCCGGCGAGCCGCTCGTCGGTCGAGTTGGCCAGCCGTTCGTAGAGCAGCCGCTGGTAGGCGGAGAAGAACAGCATCTTGGCCATGGTCACGGCGAAGTCGCCGTTGGGCAGCTCGACGAGCAGGCAGTTACGGAACTCCCGGTCGTCGCGCAGGTACGCCAGGGTGTCCTCGGTGACCGGGCCGTCGCCGGCGGCCGGCGGTGCCTGCCCCGCCTCGGTCATCAGCTCTCCGGCGTACGACAGCAGCAGCCGGGCCGCGCCGAGCTGGTCCAACGCGATGTTGGCCAGCGCCATGTCCTCCTCCATCTCGGGGGCGGACGCGATCCATTCGGACACCCGTTGGGCGGCGACCAACGCGTCGTCACCGAGCCGGAGCAGGTACTCGGTCAGGTCTGCGGTGTGGTTCACAGGTGCGGCGCCCCTTCCGGAACCTCGTAGAAGGTCGGGTGCCGGTAGACCTTGTCGGCGGCCGGCTCGAAGAAGGCGTCCTTCTCATCGGGGCTGGACGCGGTGATCGCCGCGGCCGGCACCACCCAGATCGACACCCCCTCCTGACGCCGGGTGTAGAGGTCGCGCGCGTTGTGCAGCGCGGACCTCGCATCCGGTGCGTGCAGGCTGCCGACATGACTGTGCGCCAGCCCACGGCGGGGACGCACGAAAACCTCCCAGAGCGGCCATTCCTGGCTCATGCCGCTGCCACCTCCCGTACGCGTTGCTTCGCGGCGTACGCGGCGGCGGCCTCGCGTACCCACGCTCCTTCCGCGTGCACCCGGCGGCGGTGGCTCATCCGCTGCCGGTTGCACGGACCGTCACCTTTGATCACCCGCATCAACTCGTCGAAGTCCGGCTGGGTGAAGTCGTACGCCTGGCGCTCCTCGTTCCACCGCAGGTTCGGGTCGGGCAGGGTCAGTCCCAGCACCTCCACCTGGGGGACGCACATGTTCACGAAGCGCTGGCGCAGCTCGTCGTTCGAGAACCGCTTGATCTTCCAGGCCATTGACTGCGCGGAGTGGGTCGACGCGTCGTCCGGCGGGCCGAACATGGCCAGCGCCGGGTACCACCAGCGGTTGATCGCGTCCTGCGCCATCTCCTTCTGCGCCGGAGTGCCGTGCGCCAGGGTGTAGAGGATCTCGTAGCCCTGCCGCTGGTGGAAGGACTCCTCCTTGCAGATGCGGATCATGGCGCGGGCGTACGGCCCGTACGAGCAGCGGCACAGCGGCACCTGGTTGGTGATCGCCGCGCCGTCCACGAGCCAGCCGATGGCGCCGACGTCCGCCCAGTTGAGGGTCGGATAGTTGAAGATCGAGCTGTACTTCTGGCGCCCTTCGAGTAGCAGTTCGACCAGTTCGTCGCGGCTCACCCCGAGGGTCTCGGCCGCGGCGTACAGGTAGAGGCCGTGTCCGGCCTCGTCCTGCACCTTGGCGATCAGGATCGCCTTGCGCTTCAGTGAGGGGGCACGCGTGATCCAGTTGCCCTCGGGCTGCATGCCGATGATCTCGGAATGCGCGTGCTGTGCGATCTGCCTGATCAGCGTCTTGCGGTAGGCCTCCGGCATCCAGTCACGCGGCTCGATCTTCTGGTCGGCCGAGATGAGGCTGTCGAAGTACGCCTGCAGATCGCCGGTTTCACGGGCGGGGCGTCCTCGCTCGGCCGCCTCGCGCAGCGCCGCCTCAGCCGCCTCGACCTGCTCGATCAGGCCACCGGGCAGCGGCTCATCGGGTGGGGAGAAGTCGTTGCCGTACACGCCATCAGTGTTACAGCAACTGACAGGAATTGCAAAGCGGTGTAACAAAGATTTCCTCCACTCGGCGACACGGCACACCGGGCAATTGGGGCTTTCGAGGAGCCGAACCGCGCGCCGTAGACTGGCCCGGGGTCCCCGCCTCCCCCAGTTCAGCCCCCTGGAGCCCCTGGCCAATGCGTCGGCGCCTCATCCTCGTTGTTCCTCTTGTGATGTCCGTCATCAGCGGAATCGTGCTGGCACCGACGCGTGCGCCGAGCAACCGACCGCATCCCCACAACCGACCGGGCAAGCGACGCACCCGCTGAGTTCATCGTCATAACGGGACAGATCATGAGCAACCGCACTCACCGCCGTGGCACGCGCTCCCCCCGTCGGGATTCACCACGGAAACCTCTCATCGTCGCGGTCGTGCTGCTCGGCGCGGTCCTCGTCTCGCTCCGACTGCTGCCCGGCTCACCGTTCGCGGCGCGGGCCGCCACCCGTTGGGGGGAGCCGCCCGCCCACACATCGGCTGGGCGTGCGGGCGATCCGACCCCCAGCCCCTCCCCAACGCTTCCGCCACTGCCGGTACGCCCCGCCGAAGTGCGACTGGACGCCGAGGGCTGGTGGTCGTGGGCGATCCTCGACACCCGTACCGGCGAGATCTCCGGCGCCCCGAACATGACGGAGACGAGCACCACCGCCTCCATGATCAAGGCGTGGATCGCCGCGGACTACCTGCGCCGTACGGCGGAGGCCGGCCAGACCCCGAGCAACACCCGGCTGCGTCAGCTCACCGCGATCATCCGGGACAGCAACAACGAGTACACATCGTCGCTGTTCCGGGAGGTGGGGCGGACCGAGTCCATCGAGCGGCTGATCGAGATCTGCGAGCTCACCGACAGTCACCCCGCGAACGACGGCGGATGGAGCCGCACCGCGTTGTCGGCCCAGGACACGGCCAGGCTGGGTGCCTGCATCGCCGACGGCCGGGCCGCCGGCCCCGAATGGACCGACTGGCTGCTCGAGGAGATGCGCCTGGTGCGAGGGGTGGGCGACTTCGGCATCCGCAAGGCCTTCCCGGCCGAGGAGCAGAAGACGATCGCCATCAAGAACGGCTGGATCGAGCGCACCCAGGAGAGGGAGTACCACGTCAACTGCCTGGCCATCGGCGACGGTTGGACGATGGGGGTGCTGGTGCGCTATCCGTTCGGGCTCGGCGGGTACGAGTACGGCATGAACAACTGCCAGAAGATCGCCGAACAGTTGCTGGCGCCCACACCGACGCCGGAGGCGCTCTCGTCCGGAGTGTGACGCCTCACGCCGGGAAGAAGACCGGACCACCGGGCGGCAGCGCCGGCGCCGCACCCCAGACGGCGGCCCGCCCGGCGAACTCCCGCAGACCGGCCACCTGCCGCTTTCCGAGCGAGAAGTCCAGCACCCGGAAGTAGGACGCCAGGGTCGCCGCGTCGAACGGCTCCCACCGCGCGGCCGCCGCTGCCACGTCGTCGAGTTCGGCCAGGCAGAGGTCGCGCGACCGCAGGAACGCCTCGTGCACCTCCTTCACCCGGCCCGGGTGGGCGGCGGCGAAGTCGCGCCGCACCGCCCACACCGCGAAGACCATCGGCAGGCCGGTCCATTCCCGCCAGGCCTGCCCGAGGTCGGTGACCTCCAGACCCCGCCGCGGGGCTTCGTACAGCGCCCGTAACGCGACGTCGCCGATCAGCACGCCCGCGTCGGCTTCCAGGAGCATCTGGGTGAGCTCCGGCGGGCAGCGGTAGTAGTCGGGCCGTACCCGGTATCGGTCGGCGAGCAGCATCTGAGCGAGCAACACCCCGGTGCGCGACGTGGAGCCGAGCGCGACCCGCCCGCCGTCGAGGTCGCCGAGCGGCCGAGTGGAGACGATGTTGACCGACAGCACCGGTCCGTCGCTGCCTACCGCCAGGTCCGGCAGGAGCAGCAGGTCGTCGGCGTGCCGCAGGTATTCGACCAGCGAGATCGGGCCGATGTCGAGATCGCCGCTGACGAGTGCGGCACTCAGCCGGTCCGGCGTGTCCTTGTGCAGGTCGACGTCGATGAGCGCACCGGAACGCATCAGCCCCCAGTAGATCGGCAGACAGTTCAGGAACTGGATATGCCCGACCCGGGGCCGCCGCAGATCGCTCATGCTTGCGACGTTAGCGCCCGGCCCACCGACCGCGACGCCGACCACCACCGAAGGTGGCGCAGCGCGTTCTGATGTTCAACTCAGATCGAGGGTGTGCCCATCGAGGAGATCGCCGCTGACCTTCACCATGGCCTCCACGCCCGACGCGATCTGTCGACCCCCGGATCAGGCTGCCCCCAGCTCCACGAGACCGCTGCGACGGCCACGCGGCGAAGGTCTCCCACCTCCACTCAGTGCAACAGCGCCTCGCGGCGCACGACCGCATCGATGAACACAACCGGAATACGGAACCGAGGAGCCGGCCCGCCACCACGAGCCGGACCGACCAGCACCCGAAACTGACGCCCAATATCGTTGCCTTGACGCGCATCGTCGGCGCGCACCCCGGCACAGCAGGCCGCAATGGCACAACCACCCTCGCCATCGCCGGTCACGGCGCCGGTCGAGCAAGGGCCGCTGGTGGACGAATTGACGCTCGAAGGTGCCGTCACACGTGCATCCAGCATCGCCATCTCTGGACCGAGTTCGCCTGAGGGTGCCGAAAAGGCTGTCGTCACCGAGCTACCCCTGACAGTCGGCAAAACGATCCGGCCCGGTGACCTGGTCGCCGAGGTGTCCGGCCGGCCGGTCATCGCGCTACCTGGTGCCTTCCCGACCTATCGCTCTCTCAAGACCGGGGACGAAGGGCCCGATGTGGCGCAGTTGCAGCGGGCCCTCCGTCGTCGTTACGGCACACCGGTGACGAAGCGGTTCGACGCACGGACGGAACGCGACCTACGGAAGCTTTACGCAGCGGTCAACCACCGGCCGATCGTGTCGCAGGAGGCTGCCCCTCCAAACGGCACCGCGACAGCACCCCCACCACCAACCGACACAGGCTCTCCCTCGCCACCGGTAGCGTCCGTCAAAGCGACCAGCCTGGTCGTTCCGCTCGGTGAGATCGCCTTCGTGCCACAGCTGCCCGCCACGATTACCGCCGTTCACGCGAAGGTCGGTGGGGACGGATCCGGGCCGCTGGTGACCGTAGCGAGCGGCGCCTGGCAGGTGACGGTCAAGGTCGATCCCGTTGTGGAACAAGCGCTTCAGTCACTACCCGAAGAGGCGCAGGTGTCTCTGACGGAAGGTCCCTTGGCTG
>DASVCA010000029.1:0-2808 GCA_036381835.1 Micromonosporaceae bacterium | reverse complement strand
GTACCGCCTCTTGCGGCCGGTGTTCTTCCATCGATGGACGGCGGGTTTGCCGTAGCAGGCGGGGCAGCGGTAGCCGAGTGCGACGTCACTGGCGAGCAGGATGCGCTCGGCCGTTTCCCGCCGGGTCTCGGCGGCGACCTGTGCGTGAACCTGCTGCTTGATCTCGGGCAGGACGTTGGCAAGGTAGAACGCGGCGTCACCACGGCAGCCGGGCTTGGCTCCCGTCATGGCGAGGTCGATCAGCTCGGCGGGCACGTCTTCGGGGTTCATCGTCTCCGGGCGGGGCGCGGTCGGGTCAGGCATGGCGCCCCTCCTTGATCGCGGCGAGCAGCGCGCCCCACGCGGCTGGGGAGAGCACGAGCATCGGCCCGTCCGGGTCCACCGAGTCCCGCACCGCCACAGCATGCGATGCGGCACCGATCTCCACGCAGCCGGTGTTGGCGCCGCATCGGGCGGACGCGGTGCGCCAGGACGCGACCTCCACGCACGTGAGGGACGCGCCGCACCGGGTGGACTTGCGCCACGCGGTCATCGGCCGGCCTCCAGCACCAGGGCCCGCAGCTCCTCCAGCCGGTCGGCGGGCGCATCGAACCCGTAGCTGCGCGGATTCATGCCGGGGCGGCCGAACACCGCGATCACGGGGGTGCGCTCGTCGGCGGGCAGCAGCGCGGCGGCGGCGCGGATCTCGGCCACCCGGTGCCGCAGCGCGGGCACGTCGGCGGCGGGCACGCGGGTGTGGACGGCGGTCAGGCCGGTGGGGCCGTCGGCGATGAGCAGCGCGACACCGCGCGTCCCGCCGGTGGTTGGGTCGGTGGTCTGGTCGGTCACTTCGTGTTCCCTTCGTGCTTGTCGATGAGTTGCCGCACCCGTGCCTGGGACAGGCGGGCGCGGCGGGCGATGGTCTCGATGTCGAGCCCCTCGCGGTGGTGCATGTCGGCGAGCGCGGCGGCCCGGTCCCGGGCGGCCTGGTCGCGCTCGTGGTTGGCCTGCCGCCACCGCTGCGTCGCCCACGCGTACCGGTCCAGGGCGCTCACGGCGTGTCCTGGGTGCGGGTCTTGGCGAGCTGCTCGCGGGCCAGCGCGGCACCGCGGGCATAGTCGCCTGGCCGTGCGTCGGAGGTGATCTGGGCGGGGCGGGGGATGTACCGCCACCCGTGCTCGCGCGTGCCGGTCACGCGGCCTCACCGCCGGGCAGCTGCCCTTCCTCGGCGTCGCGGCGCAGCGCCTCGGCGCAGATCTCCACCAGCGCGGCACGGACCGCCGAGTCGTTCGGCTTCCAGCCGTCCAGGGTGGGGACGGCCTTCGGCGGCACGAACCCGTTCCATTTCTCGGGGTGGGTGAATTCCAGGGGCCGCTGTGTGAGGCGGGCGGCGAGGTCGGGGTGGCGCAGGACGCGCGCGCGGCGTTCGGCGATTTCCGATGCGGCGGTGGCCTGGATTCTCGATATCTGTTCTGCCCAGGTCATGATTCACCTCTTGCGGCGGCGAGTGCCTCGGCGAGGCTTCGGCTTGAGGGGTCGCCGTTTGTGGGGAGGAATCGGCGGGGTTCGCCGCGGATTGCGGCGGCGACGTAAGCGAGCGGGTCGTCGGGTGCGCGGCCGGACAGGATTTGCCGGCGGACGCGGGCGGCCCATTCGAGGGGCACGGCCTTGCCTGTTTCGGCGTGGAGCATGTCGGCGATCTTCTGGTCGAAGTCGTCGTCTTCGCGTGCGCGTCCTGAACCTGTAGATGACTCACCTATAGAACCCCCGACCCTTCGGGTCGGGTCGGGACGGGACGGGCGATTCGCCACCGATTCGGTTGACTGATCGGTAGACCGATCGGTGGGGCGATGCCCGTTGCGGCAGTACCGGCATGCCGGATCGACCTTGCCTTTGGCCTCGTGCCAGCGGCGATGGTTGCCGACGGACCCGCCGGACGACTGCCGTTCCTTCACCGCGAGGGCCTCGGAACGCGTCGGATTGAAGTCCGTCCAGTCGTGGAACTGGTAGCCGTTCTCTGCGCGTTCCCAGAGCCCAACCTTGATCAACTCTGTCGCGAACCTGTCGGCACGCGGCATCAACCGGGCCAGAACGTGGTTCGGTACGAACCCCTCGGTGAGGTTCTGTGCCGACCAGGACCCGGCCACGACCCACAGTCCGAGCGCGGCCGGGGACGCGGCCAGCACTTTGGGATTCGCGTGGAATGAGTCGTCCACTTTGAACCAGGTCAACAGTTCTCGCCTTTCAGAAAATGGTGGCGGGCGGGTTTTCGGAGTCGGGTTCGACGGCCGTCTCGGTGAGGTTTGGCCCGGCCCCTGCGACCCATCGGCGGGTCTCTTTGCGGTGCGCCTCGCAGGCGGTGGCGGCGCGGTGGACGCCACCGGCCCCACCCCGCGCCGTGTAGATCACGACAGCGGGGGCGGGGCAGGGCGCGGCGGAGCACTGCACGGTCAGGCACCGTTGTGGACGAGGCCGGCCAGCACGTCCGGGACGGGCCGCTCCCGGTCGAGGGCGCGGAGCTGGAGGTCGAAGACCCGGTCGGGGATCAGGTCGGCGAGCACCACCGCGAGGGCGCGCAGCTCCAGCACGCCGAGGGCGGTGAGACGCTCGTGGACGGCGTCGGCGTCGCGGTGGTGGACGGCGCGGACGAGGGCCGGGGCGGTCCCGGTGTGCAGGTCCCAGGCGAGCGCGTCGAGGTCAGGCGCCGACACGGGGCACCTCCGCCAGCGGGTCGCCGTAGCCCGCGATGCGCAGCAGGCGGGTGAAGTCGGCGAGCAGCAGCCGGACGGGCAGCTGGACGCGCGCCGGGCGGGGCGTGGACGGGTCCCG
>DASVCA010000028.1:0-40740 GCA_036381835.1 Micromonosporaceae bacterium | reverse complement strand
ACCGGCTGTTCATGCGATAAACACCGGTCAGTCGAGACTATCGAGAGGAAGCGACAGTTTACGCAGGTAGCTCAGGTTACCTGATTAGACAGCTAAGCAGGTGACTCGTGTTTTCGCAGGTCACCGCGCACTCAGCCCTCGGCGAAAGGCTTGAGCAAGGCTTCGCGACTCACTTAGCTGTTCTAGGAAGCTGCTCGGGAAGGAGAGGCTCCCCAATGCTGTGGACGAGCCACTGTCCTCGCTCCGGCCGCCATACAAGCGTCAACACCGCAGCTACAAGCACCGGCTGCTCGTCCAGCACCTGATACGACTGCGTGACACCACGGAGAATCTTGAAGTAGGCGACATCAGGAGCCCCCTCAGCCCTATTCACCTGGCTTCCGTAGCCGCAGTCCTCGATGGACTTCAGGAACTCAGATGAACTGGTGAAGTCGCCCCAGGCCGCATGTGATTCCGGTGTCGTCAGAAAGCGCAGTGCGTTCAAGTTCGCTCTCGGGTCCCTCAAGGCGTTGCAGAACATGATGGATACAGACACCGGATCATCGAGCGCTGGCTCAGGCAGCGCTGCAACCGCTTCGGCATCGCTGGTCATTCTGCGCCAGCTAGCTGGCGGCTGGTCGTCGGGCGGCAAGTTCGTGCGCATACGGATACGATATCGCCACCGTCCTAGATGGACAGGCTTCCCACTCGTACAGTAGCCTGAAGCTCCGTAGCTCATGTTAGGGGCGTTTCCAAGGCGTCAGGGCGTCTTTAGGGCGTCGAACGCGGACCAATGATGACCACCAACACCCATAGACGCTCTGACATAGCCGCTTGAGGAGATCCCATCAGAGAGAGGCAAGGGGTACTGTGCCACACACGTGCCACAAGACGGGATCACTCGGGGCAATCCAGACGACTAGCAACCACGAGAGCAGCAGAACCGATCCGATACGCTCTGATCTTGTACGTTTCCCAAGCTGACGGTGCAGGTTCGATTCTCGTCACCCGCTCCAAGCTGAAGGTCCTGGTCAGACGCCGAGTCCGGCGGGGCCTTTGACTGTCCGGGCTACCGCTGCGCGCCAGCGTGCCCGTCGCATCCCAACATCTTGGAAAAGGCCATGGCGCGCCGCGCCGATCACCAATAGTCCATGCGTGGCCACCATGAACGTCGACAGGCCGAAACGCGGCCCGTCCCCCAGACCATCCCTGACCGCGCTAGCCGGACGTACCTTCGACGCGATCCCGCCACCGGCGCTGGTCCTGCTCGGCATCGTCAGCGTCCAGGTGGGCTCGGCGCTGGCCAAGCACCTGTTTAGCGCAGTGGGCAGTTTCGGAGCAGTCGCGTTGCGATTGTTCTTCGCAGCGACGGTACTGATGCTGTTGTGGCGCCCGTCACCGCGGATAGAGCGTCGAGCGTGGGTGGTGGTGCTCAGCTACGGCGCGGTTCTCGGCTTGATGAACCTGTTCTTCTACCTGGCGCTGGCCCGGATACCGCTGGGGATCGCGGTGACCATCGAGTTCCTCGGGCCGTTGGCGGTGGCCCTGGCCGGGTCGAGGCGATGGCTGGACGCCTTCTGGGCCATGCTCGCGGCAGGCGGTGTGGTCCTGCTGATGGAGGGGCGCGGCGATCTCAACCTGGTCGGTTTTCTCTTCGCCCTCGCCGCAGGCACGTGCTGGGGCCTGTACATCCTGGTCGGCGCGGCGCTGGGCCGCCACACCACGGCAGGCAATGGTCTGGCTCTGGGGATGGCCGTCGCGGCACTGGTGGCTGTGCCATTCGGCGTGGCCGACAGCGGAACCGCCCTGATTCAGCCGTGGGTCCTGGTTGCAGGGCTTGGCGTGGCACTGCTGTCGTCGGTGATCCCGTACACGCTGGATCTGGAGGCATTGCGCAAGATCCCACCGCGCGTGTTCGGCATCCTGATGAGCATCGAACCGGCGATGGCAGCCCTTATCGGCCTCATCGTGCTGCAGGAGTCGCTGCACTGGTTGCAGTGGATCGCGGTGCTGTGCGTGGTGGTCGCATCGGCGGGCGCCACACGTGGCACAGGTTCAGCCGGCTAACCGCCCTTCGGGCGCAACATCAGTGAAATTGCGGTGTCCGGGGTGGGTGGATACCGCAACTTCACTGAAGTTGCGCGGGGCGCCCCAGGGGCGCGCCGGGGGTGCGCCGCGGGCCGCACGGTGCGGCGGGGCCCGGCGGCGGCGGGTCAGGCGGGCAGGTCGTCGGCGGTGAGCAGGCTGCGGATCCGCAGCGTCGACGTCACCCTTGGCGAGCACTCGGCGACCACGCTGGCCGTCCCGATCACCTCCGCCCCGCGCGCCGAGATCAGGTCGTGGACGGCGCGCACCTGAGCGCCGGTGGTCACCCAGTCATCGACGACGAGCACCCGATCGCCCGAGGCGAGGTGGCGGTCGCGTAGCCCGAGCCGCAGGGTGCGTCCCCGGTAGTCGGGCGGTGTGCGCGCCCAGGTGGTCGGCTCGGCGATCCGCCGACCGTCGGCGGCTTTGACCGCCGGTACGAAGCCGGCCCCCAGTGACACCGCGACGAGCGGCCCGATCAGCAGACCGGTCGCCTCGGGGGCGACCACGACGGTGGGTCGGCCGTCGGGGAACAGCGCAGCGAGCGCGGGCCCGAGCGCGGCGAGGATCGCCGGATCCCGCCACCAGCCGGAGGTATCGCTGACCAGATGATCGCTGTGCGGTCCCGGATCGACCCAGCGGAACCGCTCGATCAGACGGTCCGTCAGATCGGCGTGCACACAGCCATCCTGCGGCAGCACCGGCCGGTGCCCCGGATCCGGGTCCCTGCGGTCGCCTTGCCGGTCGCGCCCGCGCCCATCAACGGGGGAGTCCGAATGACCGGGCGGCTGGAAGCGGATCGGATGTTGGGTCGACACCGTTCAGTTCAGGTGGCCCGGTCGGGCATGCTGTTCGACAGACCATGCGAGTTTCGACCTCAGGCCGCCGCCCGTTGACGTCTGGCTCCCGCGCCGGTCTCGGCGCGGCCGTTGTGCTGCTCGCCCTTGTGGCGGCCATCGAGCTGGCCGACGGGCGAAACGCCAACTATGTGGGGCTGATCGCGGCTGCCCCGTTCCTCGCGGCGGCCTTCGCGGCCTGGCGGTTGGTGCTCGCGGTGGGCACCCTGGCCACCCTGGTCGGGCTCGCCTTCGTGTTGGCCGAGCCCTCGGTCGCTCTGGCCGCGGCGATCAACGTGCTCGGCATTGCGTTGGCGACGGGCCTCGCCGCGGCGGTCGCCGCTATCCGCGAACGCCAGGCGGAGCGCATCGCGGAGCTTTCCCGGCTCGCGCTGGTTGCCCAGCAGGCGGTGCTTCGTCCGCTCGGCCCGCAGGTGGGTGCGCTCGCCGTGGCCGGTCGCTACATCTCCGCGGCCGCCACCGCGGACATCGGCGGCGACCTTTATGAGGCGGTCGACACCCCGTACGGCGTGCGCGTCATCGTCGGTGATGTGCGGGGCAAGGGGCTGGAGTCGGTCCGTCTGGCCAGCATCGTGTTGGGCGCCTACCGCCATGTGGCGTACGAGCGTGCCGATTTGCGTGCCGTGGTCGCCGACCTGGACCGCGCCGTGGCGCGCAGTCTGGGGGACGAGGATTTCGTCACGGCGGTGCTCATCGAGGAGCGTGGGGGCACCTTGACCATCGTCAACTGCGGGCATCCGGCGCCGCTGCTTCTGCGTCGCGGTGAGGTGATCTCGCTCGATCCGCCGACGCCGGCGCCACCGTTGGGCTTCATGCCGCTGGTGCAGCCGCGGATCGAACGGTTGGAGCCGGGTGATCGGTTGCTGCTTTTCACCGATGGTCTGGGCGAGGCGCGCCGCGACGGCGAGTTCTTCCCGATCGCCGAGCGGGCTTGGCGGCTGCTCGGTCACGGGAAGGTCGGTGACGGGCTGGCGTCGCTGGAGTCGGCGTTGGTCGAGTGGGTCCGCGGCCGGCTGGACGACGACATCGCCCTGGTGCTGCTGGAGTATCCGGGGCCGCTGACGCCGAAGGCAGCGGCGGTGCCGAGTTGGGAGGTCGGTGCCGCCGAGGAGTAGGGCTGTGTCTCCTGTCACAAGCGGGCCCCGGTTGTCGATCGCTACCGGCGAGTAATAGAGTCCTAGTTACCGACCGGTAACGCTTGCCGAAAGCGGGTGCCCGCGATGAGCCACTACAAGAGCAACCTTCGGGATCTCGAGTTCAACCTCTTCGAGGTCTTCCGGGCCGACCAGATGTTCGGTCAGCCCCCGTACTCCGAACTTGACGTCGACACAGCCCGCAGCATTATCGCCGAGGTCGAACGGCTGGCTCGGGAAGATCTGGCGGTCAGCTACACCGACTCCGACCGCAACCCGCCGGTCTTCGACCCGGCCACCCACAGCGCCCCGCTGCCCGAGTCGTTCAAGAAGTCGTACCAGGCGTTCATGGACGCCGAGTTCTGGCGGCTCGACCTGCCACCCGAGTTGGGCGGGACCGCCGCTCCTCGCGCCCTGTGGTGGGCGTTGGCCGAGCTGATACTCGGTGCTAACGCACCTGTCTGGATGTACGCCTCCGGCCCGTCCTTCGCGCACGTGCTCTACCGCGAGGGCAACGAGCGGCAGAAGAAGTGGGCGAAGCTGTTCGTCGAGAAGCAGTGGGGCTCGACGATGGTTCTCACCGAGCCGGACGCCGGTTCGGACGTGGGGGCCGGCCGCACCCGCGCGATCCCGCAGCCCGACGGCTCCTGGCACATCGAAGGGGTCAAGCGTTTCATCACCAGCGGCGAGCACGACCTGAGCGACAACATCATCCACTACGTGCTCGCCCGCCCGGTCGGGGTTGAGGGGGCCGGTGGACCGGGCACGAAGGGCCTCTCGCTGTTCATCGTGCCGAAGTTCCACTTCGACGAGGAGACCGGCGAGCTGCTCGAACGCAACGGCGTGTTCGCCACCAACGTCGAGCACAAGATGGGCATCAAGGTGTCCAACACCTGTGAGCTCACCTTCGGCGAGCACGGCATCCCGGCGAAGGGCTGGCTGCTCGGCGACAAGCACGACGGCATCCGGCAGATGTTCCTGATCATCGAGTATGCCCGGATGATGGTCGGCACCAAGGCGATCGCCACCCTCTCCACCGGCTACCTGAACGCCCTGGAGTACGCCAAGAGCCGGGTGCAGGGTGCCGACCTGCTGGCGGACTCCAAGACCGCGCCCCGGGTCACCATCACCCACCACCCAGACGTGCGCCGGTCGCTGATGCTGCAGAAGGCGTACGCCGAGGGGCTGCGTGCGCTGGTCATGTACACGGCGACCTGGCAGGACAAGGTCAACGTCGCGGTGGCCTCCGGCGACGAGGAGGGTGCGCAGCTGGCCAAGCGGGTCAACGACCTGCTGCTGCCGATCGTGAAGGGCGTCGGCTCGGAGCGGGCGTACGAGCTGCTGGGCCACGAGTCGTTGCAGACCTTCGGCGGGTCCGGGTTCCTCCAGGACTACCCGCTTGAGCAGTACGTTCGCGACGCGAAGATCGACACCCTTTACGAGGGAACCACCGCTATCCAGAGTCTCGACTTCTTCTTCCGCAAGATCGTGAAGGACGGCGGACAGGCGCTGATGGCGGTCGCCGGCGAGATCCAGTCGTTCGTCGAGGCGGAGTCGCCGGACGGGCGGCTCAAGGACGAGCGCCTCGCCCTGGGCAAGGCGCTCGGCGAGGTGCAGGCGATCATCGGCACGATGACCGGCTGGCTGGGCGAGGTGCAGGGCGGCGAACCCCGGGCGCTCTACAAGGTGGGGCTGGCCACCCGCCGGCTGCTGCTCGCCGCCGGTGACCTGGTTGTGGGCTGGCTGCTGCAGCGGCAGGCCGAGGTGGCGTTGACCGCGCTGACGGGCCAGGTCTCCGCCGCCGACAAGGCCTTCTACGAGGGCAAGGTGGCCGCTGCCCGGTTCTTCGCCCGGGAGGTGCTGCCGCGCATCGGCGCCGACCGGCGGATCGTGCAGGCGACCACGCTCGACGTGATGGAACTGCCGGAAGAGGCGTTCTGATCGAGAGTGCGCCGGGCCCGTCCGCGGATGCGGACGGGCCCGGCGCATGTCTTCGTTTGCCGCGGTTGCGGCGCGGGTAGGCGATAGAGCCACCGCAATAAGGAGGAGTGCAGCGCTATGGGAATCGGCAGCGGCATCTTCCTCATCGCGATCGGGGCAATCCTCGCTTTCGCCATCAGAGCGGATATCTGGTGGATTGATCTGCAAGCGGTCGGCTGGGTACTGATCTTGGCTGGTGTGGCGATTCTGTTGATCACCATGTACTACTGGCAAGACCGCAGGCGCCGGGCCCGGACGATGATCGTCGAGGAGAACCGGTTGTCCCATCCGACCTCGATGATGCCGCCCCCACCGGATCCGCCCCCGCCGTCGAACCCGGGCGGGCCGACGACGTAGCGGGGCGCATGCGTGCACCCAGGGACCACTCAGCCTCAGGCGAAGAGGGCGAAGTAGATCGCGACGTGGTGGCAGAGGGCCGCCACGAGCGTGCACGCGTGGAAGAACTCGTGATGCTCGAACGTCCCCGGCCACGGGTTCGGTCGGCGCAGGGCGTAGCCGAGGGCGCCGACACTGTAGGCGACCCCGCCGGCGAGCAACAGGAGCAGCGGGATCACCCCGCCGTGGCGCAGGATGTCGGGGAGCACCGCGAGCGCGACCCAGCCGAGCGCCAGATACAGCGGGGCGGAGACCCAGCGCGGGCCGTGCGGCCAGATCATCTGCTGGACCACCCCGGCCAATGCCCCCGCCCAGACCACGCTCAGCAGGACCGTCGCCTTCGCCTGCGGCAGGAGCAGCATCGCGAACGGCGTGTACGTGCCGGCGATGAACAGGAAGATCATCGAGTGGTCGAGTCGTCGCATGATCTGGTAGCCGCGCGGCGACCAGACCCGGCGGTGATACAGGGCGCTGGTGCCGAACAGGCCGCAGACGCTCAACGAGTAGGCCGCGCAACTGATCAGGGGCGCCCGACCGGGTCGGGTCGCCGCGATCGTGCAGAGGACCGCGGCGCTGACGAGCGCCACGAAGAAGGCGTAGGTGTGCAACCAACCGCGCATCCGCGGTTTGCCGATGTCGACCGGTTTCAACCGGCTGGGCGCCGATGTGGTCATCCCGCCAGGTTACGGTACCGTAGGTTACTTGTGGGTAGTGAAGTGCCTCACGACGCGAGAATGGTGTCATGCGAATCCAACCGGTGGGGACGAACGCCCTGCTGATCGAGTGCCGCGACGACACCGAGGTGGAGGCGTGGCGGGCCGAACTGTGGCGACGGCGGGACACGGGTGACTTGACGGCGATCGACATCATCCCCGGCGCGCGGACCGTGCTGATCGACGGCGTACCCGACCCCGCCGCCACCGCCCGCGCGATCGCCGACTGGACACCCCCGCCCCGGGCCACGGTGCCACCCGGACCTCTGGTGCAGATCCCCACCGTGTACGACGGAGCGGATCTGCCCGCCGTAGCCGACCACTGGGGCACCACCACCGACGAGGTGGTCGACCGGTTGAGCCGCGCCGAGCTGCGCGTCGCCTTCTGCGGCTTCGCCCCCGGATTCGCCTACCTCACCGGGCTCCCGGGACCGTCCCTGCCCCGCCACCCCACCCCGCGCCCGCGCGTCGCAGCCGGTTCGGTGGCGCTGGCCGGACCATACGCGGGCATCTACCCGAGTGAATCCCCCGGCGGCTGGCAGCTCATCGGACGTACCGAGGTCACCCTCTTCGACGTGCGCCGCGACCCGCCCGCGCTGCTCACCCCCGGCACGCGAGTCCGGCTGGTGACCGCATGATCGAGATCGTCCGGGCCGGCGCGCTCACCACCGTGCAGGACCTCGGCCGCCCCGGCTGGGCCCACCTCGGCGTGCCGCGGTCCGGTGCCCTGGATCAGCCCGCGCTCCGCCGGGCCAACCGCCTCGTCGGCAACCCGGACGGCCACGCCGGACTGGAGACGACGCTCACCGGCTGCGCGGTGCGGCTGCACCGCGACTCGATCGTGGCGGTCACCGGAGCCGTGGCCCGGCTCCGCATCGGTGGGGCGAACGCCGAACCGGGAGTGCCCGTCCCCACACCGGCGGGGACACTCGTCGAGATCGGGCCGGCCCGCTCCGGTGTCCGCTCGTACCTCGCTGTCGCCGGTGGCATCGCGGTCGAGGCGGTGCTCGGCAGCAGGTCGACCGACACCCTCTCCGGACTCGGCCCACCACCGGTGCGCGACGGCGACCTGCTGCCGCTCGGTGCCGCCGGGACAGTGCCGCCCGCAGACGTCTGCGGTCCGCCACCGCCGACCCCGCCGGTGCTGGAGTTGCCGGTGATCCTCGGGCCACGAGCCGACTGGTTCACCCCCGCGGCGATCCGAACGCTGCTCACGACCCCGTACACGGTCAGCACCATGAGCAATCGGGTCGGCGTACGACTGACCGGAGCCGCGCTGGCCCGGGCCAGACACGACGAACTCCCCAGCGAGGGCATCGTGCTCGGTGCCGTGCAGGTCCCGAGCGACGGGCAGCCGTTGATCTTCCTGGCCGACCATCCGACCACCGGCGGATACCCGGTGATCGCCGTCGTCCCGGACGTCACCCCGCTCGCCCAGGCCCGGCCGGGGACTACGGTGAGATTCCGTGGACCTCAACGCTGACCTCGGTGAGGGATTCGGCATCTGGCGGCTCGGCGACGACGAGGCGCTGCTCGACGTGGTGACCTCGGCCAACGTCGCCTGCGGCTTCCACGGCGGGGACCCGACGACAATGCGCCGGGTGTGCGCGGCCGCCGCGGAACGCGGTGTCGTGGTGGGCGCGCAGGTCGGCTACCGCGACCTCGCGGGCTTCGGGCGACGCCGCATCGAATACGCCTTCGCCGAGTTGCGCGACGACCTGATCTACCAGATCGGGGCGCTGGACGCGTTCTGCCGGGTCGCGGGCACCGCGGTCCGGTACGTGAAGCCGCACGGCGCGCTCTACAACACCGCCGCCGTCGACGAGGCGCAGGCGGCTGCCGTCGTCGCGGCCGTGCTGGACTACGACCGTACGCTGCCGCTGCTCTGCCTGCCCGGCTCGGTGCTCGCCCAGCTTGCCGGCGCTGCCGGGCTACGGGTGATCGGCGAGGGCTTCCCGGACCGGGGTTATCAGTCGAACGGGTGGCTGGTGCCCCGCTCCGCACCCGAAGCGCTGGTGACCTCGCCCGCCGAGGTCGCCGCCCGAGCGGTCCGCATGGCGCTCGACCGGACCGTCGCCGCGGTGGACGGATCACTCGTGCCCTGCCAGGTCGAGTCGATCTGCCTGCACGGCGACAGCCCGGATGCGGTGGCCGTCGCACGCCGGGTCCGGGCCGCACTGGAGGCGGCCGGTGCCCGGCTCACGTCGTTCGTCTGACTCAGGCGTCCAACCCGCGCAGCACCAGCGGCAGCCGGTCGGCCCCGTCCGCCGTCACCCGGACCGGCACCCCCCAGTCCTGTCGGGTCAGGTGGCACGCCGCATGCTCGACGTCGGCGTCGCAGGTCGCCGCCTGTGCGACGACCTGCAGCACACCCGCCGGCACCGCCGCGTTGATGACCAGCCGACGCCGCAGATCCGGACCGGCCCCGGCGCCCTCCACGAGTAACTCCGGCGGTGACGCCGAGACCTGCAGCCGGGTGGCCGGGCCGAACGACTCGTCGAGCTTCTGCCCCGGGGCGGGCGTGAAGATCACGTCCAGGGTGACCTCGCCCGGGGCCAGCTCCGTCGGAGGTCGTTCGGTCCGGTGACGGCCGTTGTCGACGAAACCGGCGGCCCGCAACGCGCCCGGCGCGAGCCGCGTCAACCGGTGCGCCGCCGACTCCACGACCAGCACGTCACCCTCCGGGGTCAGCACCACGTCGCTCGGTTCGGCCAGCCCGTCCGCCACCGTGGACACCGCGTCACCGTCCGGATCGAACCGGCGGACCGCCCCGTTGTAGGTGTCGGCGATCAGCACCGACCCGTCCGGCAGCGCGCACACCCCCAGCGGGTGCTGCAGCAGCGCCTCCCGCGCCGGGCCGTCGACGTGACCGAAGTCGAACAGGCCCTGACCGACCGCGGTGCGCAGCTCGCCGTCCTCGACATACCGCAGGGCACTGGTCTCGCTGTCGGCGATCCACAGCCGCCTGCCGTCCGTGGAGGACGACAGCCCCGACGGCTGGGCCAGCCACACGTCGGGCAGCGGCCCGTCCCGCAACGCCTCGACGGTCGTACCGGCGTACACCCCGGCGGTCCGCTTGACCGGATCGAACCACCAGAGCTGGTGGATCCCGGCCATCGCCACGATCACCCGCCCGTCGTACCATGCCACGTCCCAGGGGGAGGACAGGTCGACGCAGTACGCGTCATGCGGGCGGTCGTCGGTGCCCGCACGCCACTGCCGCCCGGTGCCCGCCACCGTCCGCACCTCCCCGGTGGACAGCCGTATCCCGCGCAGCAGGTGATTGACGGTGTCCGCGACGACGACGTCGTACCCGGCCACCTCGGCGACCTGCCGGGGTAGCAGGCACAGTCCCTGCGGCTCCGAGAAGCCGGCCACCTCGGGGGCCCCGTCGGTTCTGCCGCGCACCCCCGAGCCGATGCGGCGCACCACGGTCTCGCCGTCACCGGCCAGCTCCACCACCGAGTGCCGGGCCGAGTCGCAGACCAGCAGGTGTCCGTTCTCCAGCACCACCGCTTTGCCGGGGAAACGCAGGGTGGTGTCCGCCGGTGCGGGCGGAACGTACGGGCCCGCGCCGCGGCGCAGCGTGCCCTTCGCCTCGTGCTCGGCGATGAGCTCGTCGATCAGCCGACCGAGCCCCTCCGCATGCCCCTCGCCCGCCATCGAGGCGACCAGATAGCCCTCCGGGTCGATGACACACAGCGTCGGCCACGCCTTGGCCGTGTAGCGCTGCCAGGTCTCCAGCTCCGGGTCATCGAGCACTGGATGGGTGACGCCGTACCGTTCGACGGCGGCCGCGAGCGCCGCCGGGTCGCGTTCGTGTTCGAACTTCGGCGAGTGCACGCCGATCACCACGAGCACGTCGCCGTACTTCTCCTCGAGGGGACGTAGTTCGTCGATGACGTGCAGGCAGTTGATGCAGCAGAAGGTCCAGAAATCTAAGACGGTGACACGACCTCGAAGATCAGCCAGGGTGAGGGGCTTTCCGCCGGTGTTGAGCCAGCCACGGCCCCGCAGTTCGGGCGCCCGCACGCGAGGAGACATGGACTCATCATGCCGGACCCGGACCGCGGGCCTATTCGCTGGCGCTCGGCTCCGGGTCGCCGGCCGCCGGCGCGTCCGGCTCGCCGGCCGGCTGCAGGCAGAGAATCTGCTCCTTGCCGTTCAACGGCACGGCGATGTACGGCTGGTTCGGATCCGCGCACTTGGTCACGTCGTCGACCTTCGACACGACGCTGTATGCGCCCGGCTCGGCGCAGTCGGCGGGGGCGGCGGAGTCTCCGGACTGCTTGACACAGGCGCCGACGGCGGGGTTGAACGCCTCCGAACTGCTGCCGATCATGCCGAGGAGATACAGGGTGCCGAGTGGAATCGCGAGAATCGCGATCGCGGCCCCCAACACCGCGAGCAGGACTCGCCCGTTACGTACCTGTGGCGGCGGTGCCTCCTCCTCGGTCGCCGGCTCCGTCGCCTGTTGTGCCGCGAACGCGTTGAAGCGTTCCTGGTCGTCGGCCGGTGGTGGTCCCCACGCCGGGCCGGCGGGTGAGGCATGATCGGGCCCGGCCGAGGGGTTGCCCCACTGCTCAGGCGACGCGTTCCAGTTCGGCTCGGCCGGTTGCGGCTGCGGTGGCAGGAACGGCGCGGACGACGCCGAGGCGGCCGCTCCGGGTGCCGGGTGCGACTGGGGCGGTGTCGCGGTCCCGGCGACCGGGCTCCAGCCGGGGTGCGGCATCGACTGCGGGGCGCCGGGCCCCGATGCGGGTGACGGCTGCGGTGCCGCCGAGTGCGAGGGGGGTTGCGGTGGCTGGCTCGCCGGCGGCAGGTGACCGTACGGCTGCGGCTCGGCAGCCGGTTCCGCGACCGGTCGACCGTACACCCGCGACTGGGGTGCCGCCGTGACCGGCGCGGCGAAATCCGCCGGAGGGGTCAGCCGGTTGGCCACCGGGACGGTGGCGGACGCCGAAACCGGGCCCGATCCGCCGGCCTTCGCCTCGGCGGGCGCGGGCGGCTGCGGCACCGCAGCGTGGCCGACTGGTACGGAGCCCTGTGCCGACGGGTACGGGTCGGCCGGAGGGCGGGGGGTCGGCGGCACGGGTGCGGACCCGAAGGGCTGGGGGGACTGCGGGTGCGCCGGCCAGCCGTCGTGATGGGCCGGTGCGAAGTCTCCCGGAGGGGCGGCCGCGAGGCTGGCACCCGGGACTCGAGTCGGCTGCGGGGGCAGCGGAACGACGTTGGGGGACTGTTCGAAGCCGGGCGGCTGGTAACCGGGTGCGGATGTGGGCTGCGGCCCTCGCTCGGCCTGCTCGGGTGCCCAGGCCGGCGCGGATTCCGGGGCCCCTGGCCGTGCCCACGGCGCCTCGTTATCGTTCTGCGGTTGCGGTCCCCAGGCCGGCGGCGGAAGCGACGGTCCGGCCGGATCCGGCCAGCTGGTCGAATCGCCCGGTCCGGAATTCGCTGCCGGTCCGGAACCGACCGGCGTACGCTGGTCCCACTCGGGGCCGGTGTGCTGCCGGCTGTCGGACGTCATGTGCGCCTCCTCCATCACATGTCGCCGTGCCGTCGTCGCTGGTGCTGCGGCATCGCCGCCGGCAGGGCCTGCTCGGTGCGCTTCTGGCACCGTACCTGGTGGCTAACCGGTGGGTTTCGGCGGTGCCGGACCGCCGTCCACGACCGATGGTCCGACCCGCGATGCGGTTGGACGGCAAGTGGTCACGTGGTGACGACCGAGCCCAACCGTACCGGGCGGGACTGAGAGACGGAATCCCGACCCATGCCGATGACCCGCCCGAAACCGGGCGGGTCATCGGCATGGAGAAGGAGGAGGTCTGGATCAGTAGTAGTACCGCTGGGCGATGGCCAGGATCTCCTCGCGTACCGCCGGCGAGTTGGCCTCCCGCAGCGCCCGCTGGATCGCGTGGTTGCGTCGAGCCACCTCGCGGCGGGCCCGGAACCGTTCGATCACCTTCATGACGTTTCCCCCCTGACTGGTCCGTTCTGACTGCGCATCTTCATTAAAGCGCAACTCGGGGGCGGGCTGCCAACGATTATTAAGTGAATTGCGGCACGCACCTAACGATCTAAGGCGTTAGGTTCTAGTCACCGAAGCTTTCCCTAGTAGCAAGGCGGCCGGTGTGCTTGGCACACCGGCCGCCTCGGGGCGTTGCACCATCAGGTCCAGGCGAGCAGCGCCGTCTCCGGGTCGGCCAGGAAGTCACCGACATCGCGGAGGAACTTCGCGCCCGACTCCCCGTCGATGATCCGGTGATCGAACGACAGCCCCAGCGTGGTCACCTGACGGATCCGGATCTCACCCTCATGCACCCACGGCATCTCCCGGACCGCGCCGAACGCCAGGATGGCCGCCTCACCCGGAGGCAGGATCGGCGTACCGGTGTCGACCCCGAACACACCGACGTTGGTGATCGTGAAGGTGCCGCCGGACATGTCCGCCGGCGCGGTACGCCCGGCCCGGGCCTGCTGCACCAGCTCGGTCAGCGCGTCGGCCAACTCCCGCAGCGACAGCCGGCCCGCGTCCTTGACGTTCGGAACGATGAGCCCGCGGTCCGTCGCCGCCGCGATCCCCAGGTTGACGTACTCCTTCACCACGATCTCGTCGCCCGCCCAGCTCGAGTTGATCAGCGGATGACGCTTGATCGCGAGCAGCACGGCCCGGGCGACCAGCAGCAACGGCGACAGCCGTACGTCCCGCCAGCCCGGCAGGGCGCGCAACCGGTCGAGGGCGGCCATGCCGCGCGTCATGTCCACCGTGTGGAACAAGGTGACGTGCGGAGCGGTGAACTTCGACGCCACCATGTTCTCCGCCATGACCTTGCGGACGCCCTTGACCGGGATGCGCTGCTCGCGCTCGGGGCCGAAGACCGGCGCGGCCGTCGCCGCGAGCTGCTCGACCGGGGCGGCGGCACTGCCCGCCGCCGCCCGGTGCACGTCCTCGCGGGTGATCGAGCCGAGCGGCCCGGTGCCCACGATCGTGGACAGGTCGACGCCGAGATCCCGGGCCAGCTTGCGCACCGGCGGCTTCGCCAGCGCCGGACCCCGGCCGTTGACCGCCGGTGCGGTCGGCGCGGCGGGGGCCGCCGGTGCCGTGGCGGTTGTCGGGACCCGCGGCGCCGGCGGTGTCACGGCCGGCGCCGCAGCCGGTTCGGACTTGCGCGGGCGGCGCTTGGCGGCGACGGTCCGCGGGCCGTAGCCGACCAGCACCGCGGTGCGGCCGCCGGGCGCCGGACCACCGATCAGCCCCGGCTCCACCGCGCCCTCGGCCGGCGCGACCTCCACCGCCGCCAGCGCTTCGGCGGAGGGTGCCGGCTGCCCGCCGTCCGGGCCCGCAGCCGGCGCCGGCCCGTCGGGCTCGGTGTCGATGGCGATGATCGGCGTGCCGACCTCGACCGTGGTGCCCTCCTCATGGAAGATCGCGTGCACCCGGCCGGCCCACTTCGCCGGAATCTCCACGGCCGCCTTGGCCGTCTCCACCTCGACGATCGGCTGGTTCAGTTCGATGGTCTCGCCCACCGACACCAGCCACTTGAGAATCTCGCCCTCGGTCAGACCCTCACCGAGGTCCGGCAGGTTGAATTCCTTGATCCGTGACATCGGGCTCACCAGCCAAAGGTGCGATCGACGGCGTCGAGCACCCGGTCGAGGTCGGGCAGGTAGTCCTCCTCCAGCCGGGCGGGCGGGTACGGCGTGTCGAACCCGGTCACCCGCAGCACCGGTGCCTCCAGCGAGTAGAAGCACTCCTCCGTCACCCGTGCCGCGATCTCCGCGCCCAGGCCGACGTTGCGCGGCGCCTCGTGCACCACCACGCACCGTCCGGTGCGCCGCACCGACTCGTACACCGGGCCGAGATCGAGCGGCGAAAGCGTACGCAGATCGATCACCTCGAGGCTGCGCCCCTCCGCCTCGACCGCGGCGGCCGCGTCGAGGGCGGTGCGCACCATCGGGCCGTACGCGAGCACCGTGACGTCGGTGCCCTGGCGGACGACCCGCGAGGCGTGCAACGGGTACGCGTCAGCCGGCGACGCGTCGACGTCGACCGGCCCCTTCTCCCAGTAACGCCGCTTCGGCTCGAAGAAGATGATCGGATCGTCCGACGCGATCGCCTGCTGGATCATGTGGTACGCGTCGCTCGGCGTGGCGCAGGTGACCACCTTCAGCCCGGCGGTGTGTGCGAAATACGCCTCCGGCGACTCCGAGTGGTGCTCCACCGCGCCGATGCCGCCGCCGTACGGGATGCGGATCACGATCGGCAGCCTGAGCCGGCCCTTGGACCGGTAGTGCATCTTGGCGACCTGCGAGACGATCTGGTCGTAGGCGGGATAGACGAACCCGTCGAACTGGATCTCGCAGACCGGCCGGTAGCCGCGGATGGCGAGCCCGACCGCGGTCCCGATGATCCCCGACTCGGCGAGCGGAGTGTCGATCACCCGGTCCTCGCCGAAGTCCTTCTGCAGGCCGTCGGTGATGCGGAAGACCCCGCCGAGCTTGCCCACGTCCTCGCCCATGATGACGACCTTGGGGTCGTTCTCGAGCGCGCGCCGCAGACCCGCGTTGAGCGCCTTCCCCATGGTCATGGTCTCGATGGCCATCAGTGCGCGCTCCCCTCGAAGGACGCCAGGTACCGGCTGAACTGTTCGCGCTGCTCGTCGAGCAGCGGCGAACCGTTGGGGTAGACGTTGTCGAACAGCGTCAGCGGTTCGGGGTCGGGCATCGCGAGCACCCGTTCGCGCAGGTGCACCGCTTCCCGACGCGCGTGCTCGTCGACCTCGGCGAAGAAGTCGGCGTCCGCGATCTGCTGCTTCTCCAGGAAGGCGCGGACCCGAGCGATCGGATCCTTGGCCTTCCACGCCTCCACCTCGCTCGCGATCCGGTACCGGGTCGGATCGTCCGAGGTGGTGTGGGCGCCCATGCGGTACGTGTACGCCTCGATGAAGGTCGGCCCCTGGCCGTGCCGGGCGTTGTCCAGGGCGACCCGGGTCGTCGCGTAGGTGGCCAGCACGTCGTTGCCGTCGACCCGCACGCCGGGGAAGCCGAATCCGGAGGCCCGCTGGTAGAGCGGGATCCGGGTCTGTCGCTCCAGCGGCTCGGAGATGGCGTACTGGTTGTTCTGGCAGAAGAAGACGATCGGCGCGTTGAAGACGCTGGACCAGACGAAGGATTCGTTGACGTCGCCCTGGGAGGACGCGCCGTCGCCGAAGTAGGCGATCACCGCCTCGCCGTCGTCACCGCCGGTCTTGCCGTCCATCGCGACGCCCATCGCGTAGCCGGTCGCGTGGAGGGTCTGCGCCCCGATGACGATGGTGTACATGTTGAACTTGAACTCGTTCGGGTCCCAGCCGCCCTGATCGACGCCGCGGAACAGGCCGAGCGGCATGATGGGGTCGATCCCCCGGCAGTAGAGGACGCCGTGCTCGCGGTAGGTCGGGAAGACCATGTCCTGCGGCCGCAGCGCCCGGCCGGAACCGACCTGCGCCGCCTCCTGGCCCAGCAGGCTCGCCCAGAGGCCCAGTTCGCCCTGGCGCTGCAGCGCCGTCGCCTCGGCGTCGAGTTTCCGTACGACGACCAGGTCACGGTAGATGTCGCGGTATTCCTGGTCGGTGAAGTCGACGCGGTACTCCGTGCCGTCCGGGCCGGTCGCCGAGTCGATCCGCTCGCCGTCCGGCGTCAGCAACTGGATCATCTCGGGATCGCCTGTGCTCGCGGTCCTGGACCGCTTCGGCGGGGATGTGGCTCGCTTTCCGCGGGAGGTGCTCCCGCCATCGCCCTTCGCCATCCGTGTCTCCTGTCTGCTGTGCGCCGGGCGGGGGTTTCCCGCACGCCGCAGCTGTCCTGCCTGGCAGCTTGTACTGACCAAGCTATGTGCCGTCCGCGCCTAGCCCGGGTGGGGGTTGCCGCGCGGAGTGAACCGGAGGCACCGGTTCCCGGTAGCCGAGCGGATCTACGTGCGGAGATCCGCGGCGTTGCCGTCTTGCGTCCCATATTCGCAGAAAAGTGAGCGCCCCCACAGGGCAGGGCTGGCCGTCGTCGCTGCTCCGAACAGGTGTTGACACAGCGTGTCAATCTGGCGTACAGGAAGTTACTGCCGCATGCTGTGCGTGGACCTCGAGACGGGGAGTCGGCCGTTGGCGGAGGACGGAACCACCGGGCGGAGCGGTCGCCACCAGTGGCGCGGTCCGGCGCACGCCGACCGCGACCGGAAACCGGGTGCGCACCGGGCGGCCGGGCTGAGCGGGCCCACCGGGCGCTACCTGGTCATCGTCGGCATGCTGGTGGGCACCGCCTCGCTACCGATCCTGGCCGCGGTCGGCACTCCTCCTTCAGACGAAGACCGGGTCGATGTCGCACCGCTCATCCACCCACCGTACGGACCTGCGGTCGTCGTACCACTGCCGCAGGTGATCAGCGACCCGGGACAGCCCTGCCCCGGGCGCTGTCGCCCGATCGGTCTGCTCCCGTCGTCGGCACCCGACCATCCGATCCGAATCGATGCGCCGGTCGCGAAAGCGGCGACGCCTCAGGGGGTCGGGAAGGGCGAGCGGCCCGAGACTCAGCCGGGAGGCGGACGGCCGGCCCGACCCGGTCGGCCCGCGATCCCACCGCCACGACCGGACATCGACCGACCGAGCGCGGGGCCACCTTCATCCGACCGAGGCGGTGCTGTCCGTAAGGGCCATTCGCGGGCACCGAACACCTGACTACGCTCAGCCGCATCGATCTGATCGGACCAGAGGAGGACACTGTGGTCACCGGTCCAACATGGCGTCGTGGCCTGCTGGCAACCGCCACCGCGGTGCTGGTGGGCGCTGCGGCGGTGTCGCCGGCGCAGGCCGAGCCCAACAACAACAATTCCCGCAAGCTGCGCGCGGCCGTCACCGCCGCCGGAATCTTCGACCACCTCGAGGCGTTCCAGCGCATCGCCGACGAGAACGGCGGGACCCGGGTCTCCGGGACCGCCGGCTACGACCAGTCCGTCGATTACGCCGAGAGTGTCTTTCGAGCCGCCGGTTACCACGTGACCCGGCAGAGCTTCCAGTACCAGACGTTCATCTCGCTCAGCCCGTCGGTGTTTCAGCGGATCAGCCCCGAGCCGGCGACCGACCTGGACAACGTGATCATGAGCTACTCCGGCAGCGGCGACGTCACCGCCCCGGCTTCGGTGCCGACCGGCGAGGCGGTCGGCTGCGACCCGAGCGACTTCGGGCCGGCCAACGCCGGCACCGTCGTGCTCATCAGCCGAGGTGCCTGCACCTTCGCGAGCAAGGCGCACAACGCGCTGAGCGCCGGCGCCGCCGCGGCGGTCGTCTACAACAACACGACCGGCAACCTGAACGGCACGTTGGGGGCCGACTTCACCGAGGACATCCCGGTGCTCGGAATCACCCAGGCGCTCGGGCAGGAACTCGTCGCCCAGGTCGCTTCCGGGCTGACCCTGCGAGTGGCCACCCACGCCTTCCGCGGCATGGCGACGACGGAGAACATCTTCGCCGAGTCGACCTGGGGCGACCCGAACAACGTGGTGATGGTCGGGGCGCACCTCGACTCGGTCAGCGCCGGCCCGGGCATCAACGACAACGGATCCGGCAGCGCCACCCTGCTCGAGGTGGCCAAGCAGATGCGCAAGGTGAAGCCGAAGAACAAGGTGCGTTTCGCGCTCTGGGGCGCGGAGGAGTCCGGCCTGGTCGGCTCGGAGTACTACGTCGACAATCTTCCGGAGGCCGAGCGGGAGAAGATCGCGCTGTACCTCAACTTCGACATGATCGGCTCGCCGAACTACGTGCGGTTCGTCTACGACGGCGACAACTCCGCCTTCCCGCCCGGCCAGGGTTCGGCCGAGGGTCCGGCGGGCTCGGGCCAGATCGAGCAGCTCTTCCACGACTACTTCGCCTCGCAGGGCCTGGCCTCCGCCGAGACGCCGTTCTCCGGCCGCAGCGACTACGGCCCGTTCATCGCGGTCGGCATCCCGTCCGGTGGCCTTTTCACCGGTGCCGAGGGCATCAAGACCGAGGCGGAGGCGGCCATCTACGGCGGCACCGCCGGCATCGCCTACGACCCCTGCTACCACCAGGCGTGCGACGACCTGTCGAACGTCAACCCGCAGGGGCTGGAGGAGATGGCGGACGCCGTGGCCCACGCGGTCATCACGTACGCCTTCGACACCTCGAGCCTGCACCAGCCGGTGACCAACCCGGGCCCGGGTGCCGGTGACACCGGCGGCGGCGGCCTGCACGACGACGACCACGAGCCGGTCGACCGGTAATCGATCATCCTCCGCGAATCGGGAGGCGGCCGCAGCGGCCGCCTCCCGATTCGCGTCCGCGCCGGTCTGCCACCGGGCCGTGTCGCTAGCGACCGGACCTGAGCTGACCCAGTGCCTCCCACGCCGTGGCGTAATGCGATAACACTTCGTGCACCGGCGCGAGGACGTGTTCCTGTCCGACGTCGGCCACGGCCGCGCGTAGGCGCTGTTCGGCCCGTCGTCGGGCTCGCCGGGCACCGACGGAGACGATCGGCCGGACCAGCAGCGCGGCCAGCAGCCCAGCCGGCAGCCCGCCGAGCAGCAGTAGGGTCGGCAGCGGCACCCGACCCACCATCGGGTACTCCATCGGCGGCAGCCCGAGCACCCGGACCAGATAGCCGACCACGAGCCAGCCGAGACCGACCGACGCCGCGGCGATGATCAACGATTGGGTCAGCTGCACGAGTCGCCACCACCGCCGGGGGCGGTCGAGGCCCAGATCGGTGGTGGCGAGCACCCGGTCGAGCGCGTCCGGCAGACGGTCGAGTCGGGACGTGGCCGCCGACCCGACCGCATCCCGCCACGGTCCGGGCAGCCCCGCTCCGGCTTCGTCGGCTACCGACCGTACCGCCAATGCGGCTGCCGACCGTTGCGCCGGGTTCGGCGCGGGCACCGAGGTCGCGGCCACCACGCTCGCCGCCGGGTCCGCCGGTCGGTCGGCGTCCGACAGGTGCAGCCGGCGGAGCGGATCCACACGCAATCGACGCAGACCGCGCACGAGCGGCCAGCCGGTATGCAGGGCTGCACGATGCCGGTACGCCCGTTCGACCGCTTCGACGACCACCGGAACCCCGGCCGACGCGGCCAGTGCGTCGACGAGTCGGCGTGTGGTCGCCGAATCGACCTGCGTGCCGGGGGGCGCGGCGTCGAGCAGACCGGCGAGGTCGTCGCCGACCACGTCGAGGTCGGCCGCCAACCGCCGCAGCGCGGCCTGCCGTCCGGCGACCGCGCGTTCGAGGACGGTCCGCAGCGGGTCCACCGATGCCGGCTCCAACGTCGAGGTGGCCAGCAGCGGCACATCCGCCAGACCGTCTCCGGCGAGCAGGTGACGCAGGTCGTCGAGGACGCGGGACAGCTCGGTGCGACCGAGCACGTCCGCCTGGTTGAACACGATGACCGTGACGTCCTTGTGCCGTCCGAATTCGCGCAGGTAGTTCCGGTGAACCAGCCGGTCGGCGTACTTCTGCGGATCGAGGACCCACACCACCAGATCGACCAGACCCAGCAGCCGGTTGACCTCGGCCCGGTGGGTGCGTTCGATCGAGTCGAAGTCCGGCAGATCGAGCAGGACCAGGCCCCGCAGTGCCTCGTCCGGCTCGTCGCCGCCGGCGATGAAGCGGTGCCGGGGCGGCACGCCGATCCAGTCGAGCAGCTCCGCCGCGCCCGCCGGCGGCCCCCAGACACCGGCGTGGGTGACCCCGGTGGTGGGGCGCAGCACCCCGACCGGAGACAGCTCCTGGCGGGCCAGGGCGTTGAAGAGGCTGGATTTGCCGCTGCCGGTGGCGCCGGCGAGCGCCACCACGGTGTGGTCACGGGAGCGGGCCAGGCGGGCACCGGCACGTTCGACGACGGTACGGGCCGCCACGAGGCGCTCCGCCGGGAGATGGTTCTCGGCGGCGTCGAGAAGGCGGGTCAGCGCGTCGATGCGGGCGAGCAGCCGGTCCACGTCCGGGCCCCGGTCGGGACGCAACACGTCGTGAATCTTTCCGATCATCCCGGTCATCGGTCGGCTCCCGGCAGCGCGAGCCCGGTTCTTGCGGTGAGCGCCGCCGCACGCCGCCCGTTCTCCACCGCGGCAGCCGCACGGCGCAGCGCGGTGCCCAGGCCGACGCGTACCTCCACCGCCCGCAGCCGGGCCAGGTACCGGTCCGCTTCCTCGGCGAACAGCGCATCGATGCGAGCGAGCAGGTCGTCACGAGCCTTGGCGGCCAGCGCCCGGATCGCCCGGTCTCCGAAGATCGCTTCGAGCAGCTTCTGCCCGGCGACCGCCGTTCCGGCACCGGCGGCGACCTCGAGTCCGGTGGGGATGAACGCAGTGCTGGCGAAGACCGCGACCATCACGGTCAGGCCGGTCGCGTTGACCGCGTACGCCGCACCCCGCGCCGCCCGTCGTCTGCCGCCGCCTTCGGCGGCGACCAGCTCCAGCACGCCTCGCTGCCAGTCCCGGATCAGTCGCTCGGCGCGCTCCGAAAGTTCGGGCCCGGGTTCCTTGAGTTCCGGGTCCAGCAGTGCCGCACCGGCGGGTTCGCGCTGCCAGCCGGCGTACGCCGTCTCGGCCGCTTCGGCCGCGGCGGCGCGCAGCAGGGTGGCGAGCTGCGATTCGAGCGCGGTCTGCAGTTGCTCACCGGCGGCTCCCGGGCGGCCCGTGGCGGCTTTGCTCCTCCGGTCGCGCCGTCGGCCGATGCGGGCCTGGACCTGGCGCAGCATCTCGCCGCTGCCGGTGAACTCCTGCCAGCGGGCCAACACTTCACCGCGCAGGAGCCGACCGTCGCGCAGGCCCTGCGTGAGGGTCTGGCGGGCCGTCCGGTAGGCCGCCTCCACCACGTCGGTGAGGATTAGAGCCGTGTCGGTTTGCTCATCTATGGCGGCAGCGAGTCCGGTCACCGTCGGATGGAGGGCGGCGAGCGCTCCGTCGAGGGTCTGGCGAACCACACCGGCTCGCACGTCCGGGTCGGCCGCGAGCCGGTCGAACCAGGCCCGTAGATGGGTGGTGGCCGCTTCGGGCAGCAGACCTTGCCCGTCCACCTCTGTCTCGGGGACGACGAACAGCGGTGCCGCGGCGAGGTCCTGGGCGGCCAGCATCTCAGACAGGTGGGCGGCGATCTCCTCGCCGGCGGGTCCGGGTACCCGGTTGAGCACCACGGTGATCACCGTGCCCCGCAGTTGCGCGGTACGCAGCAACTCCCACGGCACCGCGTCGGCGTAGCGGGTCGCCGTGGTGACGAAGAGCCACAGATCGGCGGCCGCGAGCAGTTGCGCCGACAGCGCCCGGTTCGCATCGACCACGGAGTCGATGTCCGGAGCGTCGAGGAAGGCAAGGCCCGGGGTGAGCGCCGGCGCGGAGACGAGCTGCAGCGTGCGCGGATCGTCGGAGGGCCGGGTGGTGCGGGTCAGCCCGGGCAGGAGTTCGGCCTGGCGGAACCATGCGAGATCGCGGGGATGACAGACCAGCACCGGCGCGCGCGTGGTGGGTCGCAGCACGCCGGGCACGGTCACCCGTGCCCGGACCAGGCTGTTGACCAGTGTCGACTTGCCGGCTCCGGTCGAGCCCCCGACGACGACGAGCAGCGGGGCGTCGAGCCGGGCCAGCCGTGGCAGCAGGTAGTCGTCGAGTTGGGTGATCAGGGCGCGTGTCGTCCGCCGGGCTTCCGCCGCGGAGGGCACGGCCAGCGGGTACGTCGTCGTGGCGAGAGCGCCACGCAGTCGTCGCAGCGCCTCCCCCAATACCGGCGCCGCCGACCCTTCGCCGACCGGCGCGCGGGGGTCGGCACCCGGATCCCCGTGCGTGGTCACGGGTAAAGCCTGCCCGAAGTATTCATCCACGACAACACGAACGGCTGCGGGTCGTCGTACCGGGCTGCTCACCGTGTTGCGTCTGGTTGACTCAACTCTTGCTTGCACAGGTGAGTCGCCGTGGCAGAATTGAGTCAAGGCCACTCAACTTAAGGCGAACAAGCTTCAGCTACCAGTAGCTAGGAGAGACAACATGGCACGTGCGGTCGGTATCGACCTCGGCACCACGAACTCCTGCGTGGCCGTGCTGGAGGGCGGCGAGCCCACCGTCATCGCGAACGCCGAGGGCGCACGGACCACCCCGTCGATCGTCGCCTTCGCCCGCAACGGCGAGGTGCTCGTCGGGGAGGTCGCCAAGCGGCAAGCGGTGACCAACCCGGACCGGACGATCCGTTCGGTCAAGCGGGAGATGGGCACCAAGTGGACCATCGACATCGACGGCAAGCAGTACACGCCGCAGGAGATCTCCGCGCGGGTGTTGATGAAGATCAAGCGGGACGCTGAGGCGTACCTCGGCGAGCAGGTGACCGACGCGGTGATCACCGTCCCCGCCTACTTCAACGACGCGCAGCGCCAGGCGACCAAGGAAGCGGGCGAGATCGCCGGCTTCAACGTGCTGCGCATCATCAACGAGCCGACCGCCGCGGCGCTCGCCTACGGCCTGGACAAGGGGTCGAAGGAGCAGACCGTGCTGGTCTTCGACCTCGGCGGCGGCACCTTCGACGTCTCGCTGCTGGAGCTCGGCGACGGGGTCATCGAGGTCAAGTCCACCAGCGGTGACAACAACCTCGGTGGCGACGACTGGGACCAGCGGATCATCGACCACCTGGTGAAGACCTTCCGCGGCGAGCACGGCATCGACCTCGCCCAGGACAAGATGGCCATGCAGCGGCTGAAGGAGGCCGCGGAGAAGGCCAAGATCGAGCTGTCCTCGGCCACCACCACCAGCATCAACCTGCCCTACATCACCGCCGGCCCCTCGGGTCCGCTGCACATGGACGTGACGCTGACCCGGGCGGAGTTCCAGCGGATGACCCAGGACCTGCTGGAACGCTGCAAGGGACCGTTCGAGCAGGCGGTCAAGGACGCCGGGATCAAGATCTCGGACATCGACCACGTGATCCTGGTCGGCGGTTCGACCCGGATGCCGGCGGTCTCCGACCTGGTGCGGGAGCTGACCGGCAAGGAGCCGAACAAGAGCGTCAACCCCGACGAGGTGGTCGCGGTCGGTGCCGCACTGCAGGCCGGTGTGCTCAAGGGCGAGGTCAAGGACGTCCTGCTGCTGGACGTGACGCCGCTGAGCCTGGGCATCGAGACCAAGGGCGGGATCTTCACCAAGCTGATCGAGCGCAACACCACCATCCCGACCAAGCGGTCGGAGGTGTTCACCACCGCCGAGGACAACCAGCCGTCGGTGCTCATCCAGGTCTACCAGGGCGAGCGCGAGATCGCCGCGTACAACAAGAAGCTGGGCACCTTCGAGTTGACCGGCCTGCCGCCGGCGCCGCGCGGTGTGCCGCAGATCGAGGTCGCCTTCGACATCGACGCCAACGGCATCGTGCACGTCAGCGCGAAGGACCTCGGCACGGGCAAGGAACAGTCGATGACCATCACCGGCGGTTCCGCCCTGCCCAAGGAGGACATCGAGCGGATGATGCGCGACGCCCAGGAGCACGCCGAGGAGGACCGCCGGCGGCGGGAGGACGCGGAGACCCGCAACCTCGCCGAGCAGCTGCAGTGGCAGACCGAGAAGTTCCTCGCGGAAAGCGGCGACAAGCTGCCCGCCGAGTCCCGCGAGCAGCTGAACGAGGCGCTCGGCGAGCTGCGCAGCGCGCTGGGCGGCGCGGACATCTCGGCGATCAAGGCCGCGCACGAGAAGCTGGCACAGGTGTCGCAGCAGGTCGGTTCGGCGCTCTACACCCAGCAGGCCCAGCAGGCCGAGGGTGCCGGTGCCACCGGCGCGACCGGTGGGGCCGGCGGCGCAACCAAGGGCGGCGAGGACGTGGTGGACGCCGAGATCGTCGAGGATGACAAGAAGTGACCTTCCGCCCACCACTGACCGCAACCGGCAAGTCCGCTGGAGTGAGGTGACGACATGACCGATGAGTCGACCGCCACCGGTCCGGACGACCCCGGACCGGAGTCGGCCGCCGCGCGCGAGGAAGGGCAGGGCGACCCCGGCGAGCGAGTCGTCATCCGGGACAAGCGAAAGATCAACCCGGCTGGCGGACGCGGTAAGGCCGAGCCCTCCGATCAGCCCGCAGCGGCCGCATCCGGGGCGGGGGGGACCGGATCGGCCGAGCCGGCCCCGACGACAGAGCCCGAGGGTGACTCAGCCGACGCCGCCCAGGACTCGTCGTCGGAGCCCGGACCCGAGGTCGACACCGCCGAGGCCGCACTCGTCGGGGAGCCCGCAGAGACCGCGGTGGACGAACCGGCGGCACCCGTGGAAGAGGAGGCCACCGAACCGGTCGAGGCCGAACTGGCGGCGCTGCGGGCCGAGCTCGAGGAGCGCACCAGCGACCTGCAGCGGGTCACAGCGGAGTACGCCAACTACCGCCGGCGGGTCGACCGGGACCGCGCCGCCGCCTCCGAGCAGGCCGTCGCCTCGGTCCTCACCGCGCTGCTGCCGGTGCTCGACGATCTCGATCGGGCACGCGAGCACGGCGACCTGGTCGGGCCGTTCGGAGCCGTAGCCGAGCAACTGGCTTCGGCGCTGGCCAAGTTCGGACTGACCGCGTTCGGGGAGAAGGGCGACCCGTTCGACCCGAACCGCCACGAAGCGGTCGCCCACTCGACGTCGTCCGAGGTCACCGGGCCGACCTGTATCGAGGTGATGCGTCGGGGTTACCTGCTCGGCGACCGGCTCCTGCGGCCGGCGTTGGTCGCGGTGGCCGACCCGGAATGAGTGTCGGCTCGAATCCGTTCCGGGGGTTGGCGAAGGGCGCGGACCCATCGCCAACCCCCGTACGGGAGGGTCGGGGAGGTGGACGGTGAGTGCCAAGGACTGGTTGGAGAAGGACTTCTATGCCGTGTTGGGGGTGGACAAGTCCGCCTCCTCCGACGAGATCAAGAAGGCCTACCGGAAGCTGGCCCGGGAGTTGCACCCCGACCGGAATCCGGGTGATCGGACGGCGGAGGAGCGGTTCAAGGCCGTCTCCGAGGCGTACGCGGTGCTCGCCGACGAGCACAAGCGCAAGGAGTACGACGAGCTGCGCTCCCTGTTCGGCTCGGGCGCGTTCCGCCGGGGCGCGCAGACCGGGGGCAACGGCGTTCCGTTCGACTTCGCCGACCTTTTCGGCGGCGCCGCGCCGGGCGGGGTCCGGTTCGGCGGCACCGGGTTCTCCGACCTGTTCGGCTCGATTTTCACCGGAGGCGGGAAGGGCCGGCGCGCCCCGGCCCGCGGGCGCGACGTCGAGACCGAGGTGGTGTTGGACTTCCGGGATGCGGTGCGCGGTGTCACTCTGCCGTTGACCTTGCGCGCCCCGGGCGTCTGCGACACCTGCCACGGCAGCGGGGCGAAGCCCGGCACCTCGCCCCGTACCTGCCCGCAGTGCTCGGGCTCGGGCATGGTGATCCGTGATCAGGGCTCGTTCAGCTTCGCCGAGCCCTGTCGCCAATGCCAGGGCGTCGGCACCGTGGTGGACGAGAAATGTCCGGAATGTGGTGGCTCCGGCGGGGTGACCAAGACCAGGACGATCAGTGTCCGGTTCCCGCCCGGAGTGGCGGACGGGCAGCGGATCCGCCTGGCCGGCCGTGGCGAGCCCGGTACGCCGGGCGGGCCCCCCGGTGATCTCTACGTGCTGGTACGGGTGCGCGACGACGCGGTGTTCGGCCGTAGCGGGGACGACCTGACCGTGACCGTGCCGGTCACGTTCCCGGAGGCGGTGCTCGGCACCGACCTGCGGGTGCCCACCCTGGACGGGGCCGTGACGCTGCGGGTGCCGCCCGGCACCCCGAGCGGCCGGGTGCTGCGGGTTCGAGGTCGCGGCGTCGTCCGGCGCGACGGGCGGGCCGGAGACCTGCTGGTGACCGTCGAGGTGGTGGTCCCTGAGCAGGTGTCGGAGGAGGCCCGGCAGGCGCTTGAGGCGTTCGCCGCCCACACGCCGCCCGCTCCGCGCGAACAGCTCGACGCCCGCGTGCGTAGCAACGAGTATGCCCACGGAGGTGGTCCCCGATGAACGAGCAGTTCGCTGCTCAGGCGCCCGATGCCAAGGTGTTGATGATCTCGGTGGCGGCCCGACTGGCCGGGATGCATCCGCAGACGCTGCGCCAGTACGACCGGATCGGGCTGGTGCAGGCGAGTCGCACCCCCGGTGGCGGGCGTCGCTACAGCTTCCGGGACGTGCTGTTGCTGCGTGAGGTGCAGCGGCTCAGCCAGGAGGACGGAGTCAACCTGGCCGGTATCAAACGGATCATCGAGCTGGAGCGGCTGGTCGACGACCTGCGGCAGCGGGTGGCTGAGTTGGAGAGCGAACTGACCGCCGCGTACCGACAGCTGGCGGAGGTGGAGGCGCTGGGGGCGTACCCCCGGCACGACCTCCTCCCAGCGAGCCGCACCTCCACGGCGCTCGTGGTGTGGCGTCCGCGCCGTACCGGTGAAGCCGACTAACGCCTTCCGGACCGCCGGCGGCTCGATCGGACTAGCCTGACAATCAGTTCGGACCAGGCTTTCCGGTCAAAGGGGGGTGCCGGGATGACGGAGGCGTTCAAGAAGGCGGCCGACCGGGCCAAGGAGAAGATGGGCGACCCGGACAAGGCCAAGGGGGCGGTCGAGGCGGCCGGGCGGAAGATCGACGAAACCACGGGCGGCCGGCATGCTGACAAGATCGAAAAGGGTCAGCAGATGGCCCGTGAACAGATCGAGAAGCGGTCGGGGCCGAAGTGAGTCTCGGACCGGCACCGGTCAGCTCAGACGCCGCGGACGGCGGGCCAGGCCGCCTTCGTACCAGTCCCGGTGGTCGAACAGGTGCGGTTTCGTGAGCAGCACTCGGCAGTTGTGCGCCCAGGTGCGCATGAGTTCGTCGCCGTGCTCCTCGGCTCGCTTCACCAGCTTGCGCAGCCGACGCCGCGGCTGGGATCGGAAATTCGTGGTGATGGCGTCGCCCGCGTAGATGTACAGGCAGTGCAGCGCGAACCGGCGGGCAGGGCAGGACGGATCCATCGCCAGGTCGAAGACCGTGGTGATCAGGTGATCGCCGGCCACCAGTAGATCGAAGTTGGCGGGCATGGACTGCGGGGGTACCGAGTCGGGCTGATATGCCCAGGCTCGCAATTCCGTCGGTGACGGATCCACCGGATTGGCGAAACCACGGAACGTCGACCGCTCCACGCTGGGCTGACCTTCCAGGGGATGAACGAGCCGGCTCGCGGCTCGGATCGGGGATTGCGGCGACACGCTACCGTGTGCCGCAAGACCAGGGAAGGGCGGTCGGCCGTCCTTGTCAGGTGGAGGTTCGATTCGGATGGTTAGCGGCCTCCGGCTGCGGTGACAGGTCGATGGCCGCGAGCGGATCTGGTTGCGCCGCCGATGGGCGCCGGCCGATCAGGTTCTTGAACCATGCGAAGTCGGGCAGGCGGGCGAGTAGCGGTCCACACACCACCGTGATGAGGACGTACACCGTGGCGAGAGGTGCCAGTTGTGGGCTGACCGCACCGGTCCCCGCGGCGAGACCGGCGATGACGATGGAGAACTCACCGCGTGGCACCAGGGTCAACCCGGCCCGCCAGCGGCCTGGAACCGCGATGCCGGCGCGGTGCGCCGCCAGGTAGCCGGTGACCACTTTGGTGACGATGGTGACCCCCGCCAGAGCCAGTGCCGGCGGCAGCACCGGCGGAATGTCCCGTGGATCGGTGGCCAGACCGAAGAAGACGAAGAACACGGCGGCGAACAGGTCGCGCAACGGCGACAGCAGCCGCTCCGCGTTGTGCGCCACCGCCCCGGAGAGTGCGATGCCGACCAGGAAGGCGCCGACGGCGGCCGACACCTGGAGCTTGGCGGCGATCCCGGCGACCAGCATGGTCAGGCCGAGCACTCCCAGCAGCAGCGCCTCCGGGTCCTTGGGCGAGAACATCGCGGAGATCGCGTTGCCGTAGCGCAGGGCCACCACCAGCACGATCAGGACGGTGCAGACGGCCACACCCAGAGTTATGCCGCCGCTGATCAGACCGGCGCCCAACAGGACCGCGGTCACCAGCGGCAGATAGAAGGCCATGGCGAGGTCTTCGATGACCAGGATCGACAGGATCGCCGGGGTCTCCCGGTTGCCGACCCGGCCCAGGTCGCCGAGCACCTTTGCGATGACGCCGGAGGAGGAGATCCAGGTGACGCCGGCGAGTACGAGCGCGCCCACCCAGCCCCAGCCGAGTAGCAGCGCCAGCGCTGCGCCGGGCAGCGCGTTGAGCACGGCGTCGATCAGGCCGGCGGGCGCCCCGCTGCGCAAGCCCTTGATCAATTCGCTGGGCGTGTACTCCAAGCCGAGCATCACCAGCAGCAGGATGACCCCGATCTCGGCGCCGACCTCGAAGAATTCTTCGCTGGCCGACATCGGAAGGAGCCCGCCGTGGCCGAATGCCAGGCCGACCAGCAGGTAGAGCGGGATGGGCGAGAGCCCGATCCGGCGGCTGAGTCGCGCCAACAGCCCGAGGAGCAGCAGCAGTGCTCCCACCTCGACGAGCAGGGTCGTCGTCTCGTGCATCCGCGTCAGTCGCCTGTCTCGGAGCCGGCGAGGATCGCGGTGAGGGCCTCCAGCCCCTTGCGGGTGCCGATCGCGACAAGCACGTCGCCGATCTCGAAACGGAAGGATGGCTCGGGGGTCGGGATCACCTTGCCGTCCCGTAGGACGGCCACGATCGAGCTGCCGGTCCGGGTGCGCGCCTTGGTGTCGCCGAGCGTCCGACCCGCGTATCTGGAGTCCGCGTCGATCGAGATCTGCTCGGTGAGCAGTCCCGCCGCCGGCGTGCCCAGCCCGGAGAGCTGGCTGAGCAGCATCGACGTGCCCAGAATGTCGCCCAGCGCCACCGCCTCATCGTCGGTGAGGGGAACGGCGGCGAGCCGGGCGTCCGGGTCATCCTGGTCGTACACGACGAGGTAACGCTCGCCGCTGTACCGGGTGACCACGCCGACCCGTTGGCCGCAGGACGTCACGACGTCCTGCCGGACTCCGATGCCGGGCAGCGTCGTCTTCTCTACACGTACGCGCACGGCCAACACCGTACCCGCGGCGTACCAGTCCGCCTCGCCGGGCTTGGCAAGCTTCCGGGCAGCTGCGGGCGCGGCCTGTGGCGTTATGCGACGGACCGGGTGAACGCCCTTGGATCAAGATCGTTTTGTGGTGTATGTGATGGTGGTCACTCGTTAAAGTTGAGTGGAATACGCTCAACTTTGGTGATGTCCTGATTAGTGGACACACCTGACAGGGGGGCTCATGAACGCCGAACGTCTCACCACGAAGAGCCGCGAAGTCATCACCGCGGCCGTGGCACTGGCCGGTCAGCGCGGACACGCCACCGTCGAACCGTGGCACCTGCTGCTGTCGCTGTTGGACACCGAAGGCTCGACCGCGGCCGGCCTGCTGCGGGCGGTCGGTGCCGACCCGGCCGCGCTGCGCCGCACGGCCGAGCGCGCCCTGGACGCCATGCCGAGCGCGCGCGGCTCCAGCGTTGCCGAGCCGAGCGTGTCCCGGGAGTTCGCCAACGCAATCGGCACCGCCGAGCAGATCGCCCGCCCGCTCGGAGACGAGTACACCTCGACCGAGCATCTGCTCGCCGGCCTGGCCCGGGTCGGCGGGGCGGTGGCGAACGCCCTGCGGACCGTCGGAGCCACCGAGGACAACCTCGTCGCCGCCTTCCCCACCATCCGCGGCGGCGACCGCCGGGTCACCAGCGCCGACCCGGAGCAGACCTACCAGGCCCTCCAGAAGTACGGCGTCGACCTGACCGCCCGCGCCCGCGAAGGCCGGATCGACCCGGTGATCGGACGCGACACCGAGATCCGGCGGGTCATCCAGGTGCTGTCGCGGCGTACCAAGAACAACCCGGTGCTGATCGGCGAGCCGGGCGTCGGCAAGACCGCCATCGTGGAAGGTCTGGCGCAGCGCATCGTCGCCGGCGACGTCCCGGAGAGCCTGCGCAACAAGCGGCTGGTGTCCCTGGACCTCGGCGCGATGGTGGCCGGCGCGCAGTACCGCGGCCAGTTCGAGGAACGCCTCAAGTCGGTGCTGGAGGAGATCAAGAACTCGGACGGGCAGGTCATCACCTTCCTCGACGAGCTGCACACCGTGGTCGGGGCCGGACGGGCCGGAGGCGATGGATCGCTGGACGCCGGCAACATGCTCAAGCCGATGCTCGCTCGGGGCGAGCTGCGCATGGTCGGCGCCACCACACTGGACGAGTACCGCGAGCACATCGAGAAGGACCCGGCGCTGGAGCGGCGGTTCCAGCCGGTACTGGTCGGTGAGCCGACCGTCGACGACACGGTCGGCATCCTGCGCGGGCTCAAGGAGCGCTACGAGGTGCACCACGGTGTGCGGATCACCGATGCGGCACTGGTCGCCGCCGCCACCCTCTCCGACCGGTACATCACCGACCGGTTCCTGCCAGACAAGGCGATCGACCTGATCGACGAGGCCGCCTCGCGGCTGCGCATGGAGATCGATTCGCGGCCGGTGGAGATCGACGAGATCGAGCGCGCGGTGCGCCGCCTGGAGATCGAGGAGATGGCGCTCGCCAAGGAGCCCGACGAGGTCTCCGCCGAACGGCTGGCACGGCTGCGCAAGGAACTGGCCGACAAGCGCGAGCAACTGGCCGCGCTGACCGACCGCTGGAAGCTGGAGAAGGAGCACATCACCAAGATCTCCACCGCGAAGGAGGAGTTGGAGCGCCTCGGCGGCGAGGCCGAGCGCGCCGAGCGCGACGGCGACCTGGAGCGGGCCGCGGAGCTGCGTTACGGGCGGATCCCGGCGCTGCAGCGGGACCTGGCGCAGGCCGAGGCGGAGCTGGCGGTATTGCAGGCCGACGGTGCGATGCTGAAGGAGGAGGTCGGTCCGGACGACGTGGCCGAGGTGGTCGCGTCGTGGACCGGGATTCCCGCCGGGCGCCTGCTGGAGGGCGAGACCACCAAGCTGCTGCGCATGGAGTCTTCGCTCGGGGCCCGGGTGGTCGGGCAGCAGGTGGCCGTCCGCGCGGTCTCCGACGCGGTACGCCGGGCTCGGGCGGGCGTCGCCGACCCGGACCGGCCGACCGGCAGCTTCCTGTTCCTCGGCCCGACCGGCGTGGGCAAGACAGAGTTGGCCAAGGCGCTGGCGGAGTTCCTCTTCGACGACGAGCGGGCGATGGTCCGTATCGACATGAGCGAGTACGCCGAGAAGCACTCGGTGGCTCGGCTGGTCGGTGCTCCGCCCGGCTACGTCGGCTATGAGGAGGGCGGTCAGCTCACCGAGGCGGTGCGGCGGCGTCCGTACTCGGTGGTGCTGCTCGATGAGGTGGAGAAGGCACACCCGGACGTCTTCGACATCCTCCTGCAGGTCCTCGACGACGGCCGGCTCACCGACGGGCAGGGGCGCACGGTCGACTTCCGCAACACCATTCTGATCCTGACCTCCAACCTCGGTTCCTCGGTCAGCTCGGATCCGACGCTGTCCGAAGAGGAACGACGGGAGGCGGTCCTTTCGGTGGTCCGGGCGAGTTTCAAGCCGGAATTCATCAACCGGCTCGACGACATCGTGGTCTTCTCCGCGCTGACCGGTGAGGAGCTGCGTGCGATCGTCGACATCCAGCTCGACCGGCTGCGCAAACGCCTGGCCGACCGCCGGTTGACCCTTGAGGTCACCGCCGCCGCCCGGGATTGGCTGGCCGAGCGGGGGTACGACCCGATCTACGGTGCTCGACCGCTGCGCCGACTGGTGCAGTCGGCGATCGGCGACCGACTGGCCAAGGCGTTGCTCGGCGGCGAGGTCCGCGACGGCGACATGGTACGCGTCGACCTGTCCGACACCAAGGACGGCCTGACCGTCACGACCGCCTAACCTGCCCGTCCCCGTTTCTCTCCACCCGTCGCTCTAGGGGAATGCGCCTCTGATCAGGTGGTTTCAAGGGAACGGGGCAAGGAGTAGCTCATTGAGCTTTGACCGCAACTGAGGTACGGGTGAAGTACCCGACGCTCGATTCAGGCGTTGCCCGACCGGAGGCTGCTCAGCGCCTGCGGGTCATGGAACTCAACGGTGTCGTTGACGCGGGCCTGGTGGCCAAGGCCGACGGACACCCCCCGGTATCGAACATCCATTACGACGACGCACCATGGAGCGAGGCGACAGTGCTGGCCGCTCAAAACGGCGGCTTGGCGGCCGCTGGCGCGACAATGCTCACCGGGCGGATGTTCGACGTCGGCCACGAGAGCCGGCAGGACCGGGTTGCCCTTTTGGACTCGGTGGCCGCGACGCGGCTCTTCGGCGATGCGCAGTCGGGGCCCGGCGCGATGGTGTTCGTGGCCGACACGCCGTACCTGGTTTTGGGCGTCTATCAGGCACCTCTTGGTAACGCAGCTATGACAGGCGCGGTGGTATTGCCATACTGGGCCGCGACAGTGCAAGCCGGACTGCGGTTTCCCGATTCGGAAATGGTTGTCCGAACCCGACTTGGGGCTGCGGATCAGGTGGCGGGTGAGGTGCCGTTTGCCATCGCCCCCGAGGCACCGGACGAGCTCGCGGTGCTGGTACCGCCGGACCTGCGGTCGCTACGGGCCGGCGTCGAGCGAGAGACCCAGGCACTCTTTCTCGGTTTGGCGTTCGTCTCATTGGTGATCGGCGCGCTGGGCGTCAGCAACGTCTCGTACGTGTCGGTACTCGAGCGCAGGGCCGAGATCGGTCTTCGCCGTGCCGTGGGCGCCTCCCGTCGGGCCGTCGCCGCGCAGTTTTGCATCGAGACTGCAGGACTGGGTCTAATCGGCGGCGTGGTTGGGACCGTCGCCGGTGTGCACATCACCGCCGCGACCAGTCTGGCGAAATCGTGGCTCGTCATCCTTGATCCGGTGGTGCTCGTTGGGGGCCCGGTGGTCGGTATGGTCACCGGGCTGGTGGCCGGTGTCTACCCCGCGATCGCCGCGGCCCGAATACAACCGGCAGACGCCCTGCGCTCGTGAACGGGATAGGTGTCGCGCAGTCGCTCCCATTCGCGCACCTCGTGCCGCAGCAGGCGGCACAGCAGAGCCACCGTTCGCACGAGTTGTGCCACCGGTCGGATCGTGTCCGGCGTCCAGGTGAGGAACACACGCAGCTTCTCGAACTGCTCGTCCTGCACGATCAGCTTGCCGCCCACAGTCGCTACACCGGCTGGACGGTGTTGACGGGTGCGCGGGTTTGTTACCGTCTGCGGCCAGCGTAGTTGGGGAGGGGCGCGATGAACGGCACCGCCGCGTACGTGATGGCCATGCTCGGCTGCCTCGTCGCGGTCGCCGGAGTCGTCATCGCCGTGATCGCGCTGCGTCGCACACGTCGCCCGGCGCCCGGCCCAGCGCAGCCGCCGCCCCACGGCGGCGACCCGTTCCGGGACCACGACGCCGACGCGCTGCGCGGCGACCCCCGTCGACTGCAGCCGGGCGACATCGTGGAGATCCGAGGCCGGACCTACGCCGTGCGGGGCACCCTCCGCTTCCAGGAGGGCGGTTGGAACTGGGCCGAGCATCTGCTCGACGACGCCGTAGGCGGCAAGGTCTGGCTCTCCGTGGAGGAGGATCCCGACCTGGAGCTGGTGCTCTGGCACGAGGTGCCCTCGACGACGGTCACCCCTGGCCTACCGGCCATCGATTTCGACGGTCGTCGTTATATCAGCGGTGAGGCGGGACAGGCCCGGTACACAGCTTTCGGCACCACCGGCCTCGACCCGACCGGAACGGTCCGCTACCACGACTACCGGGCACCCGACGGCACGTGGTTGTCCTTCGAGTCGTACGGGGACTCCGGGCGCTGGGAGGTCGGCCGGGGTGAGCAGCTCTACCGGACAGAGGTGCGAATCTATCCCAGCTCGGGCGTGGATGCGGGACCGACCGGAAAGGCGCACTGACGTGCTGGTCACCCTCGACACGCCGTACGCGGACACCACCGCCGCCGACCTGAGCTTCGCCCTCGGCCTGCCCGAGCTGCCGGCCCTGCACGTGCGCGACCTGGCGGTCACCCCGGGCGGCGCTCGGTTGCGGCTGCGTCTGCTCGGCGCGTCGCACCAGGTGGTGCTCTGGGCCGCGTCCGATGTTCTCGTGGAGACGGTCGCCTGTCTGCCGGGCCGGTCCGCCTGCCTGCCCTCGGCGGTGGACGAGCAGACACTCGGCTACCGATTCTCCGCCCGGGTGCAGCGACTGGCCCCGGCTAGGCTGTCCGCCCGGGTCGCCCGGCTGCGCGAACAGCTGACCGACAACCCGTACGCCCTCATCGGGGTCTTTCCCGGCAGCCCCGACGCGGTCACCGCGCTCTGCGCTTGGCGCACCCAGACGATGATCGGTTGGCGTACCTGGCATGCCTATCCCCAGACCCGGGAGCTGGTGGTGACGGAGACAGGAGTGAAGTTGCGGTGAGTTACCGTCGCTGGTTCACGCTGGGCGCGGTGATCGCCGTCGTCGGCGGCCTCGTCCTCGCCTTCGGTCTGCTGTACGGCAGCTTCTCGCCCCGCGGCTACGTGGCAGACCGGTTCACCCGCGCAGCCGAGTACGACATCGGCGACAAGGCGCTGGCCTACACCTCGACCCTGCCACCCAGCGAGGTGGCGGAGCAGGTGACCAGGGCCTGGCAGCCGGCGGACCAGTACGTTGACGCCAGCGGAATCTACCTGCGCTACGACGACGACTCAGTGGTGATTCGGCCGATCGCGGCCGGCTCGCTCATCCTCGTCGAGCGGGTCGTCACCGCCTATCCGCGCTACTACCACACCGTCGGCAACGCCTGGGGCTGGGGCCGCGGCACCACGGTACGCGGCGGCGGGCCCGGGTCCGGGAAATGAGCCGTCCGAATCCGCGTCCTCTCACCCCTCGGGAGCAACCATGTTGAAGACCCTCGCCACCGATCTACTCGTCACGCTCGCGTACGGCGGTCTCGGCGTGCTGCTTATGGGCATCGGCTATTTCCTGGTGGACCTGGCCACCCCCGGGCGGCTGCGGGAACTCATCTGGGTCGATCGCAACCGCAACGCCGCGCTGCTGCTCGCCTCCAACCTGCTCAGCGTAGGCATCATCGTGGTCGCCGCCATCGTGGCGAGCGACCACGATTTCGTGGTCGGGATCGTCGGGGCGGCCGCGTACGGCCTGCTCGGGCTGCTCATCATGGCCGTCGCCTTCCTGCTGCTGGACTGGATGACGCCGGGCAGGTTGGGTGCCTTGCTGGTCGATCCCCAACCACATCCCGCGGTGTGGGTTTCCGCTACCGTCCACGTCGCCACCGGCGCCATCATCGCTGCGGCGATCAGCTGATGTCCAGCCAGAAGCGCTCGACGCGCAACGGGGTGATCCTCGCGATCATCCTGGCCTCCGTCGCACTGGCGGTGACCGGTGTGATCTTGGGCAGTTCGGACGACCTGGCCGTGCCCGGCCCGGACCCGACCGAGGCCGCCGACACGGTGACGGTGTTGCGCCGCGCCGCCCAGGAGCAGGGCATCTGCTACGGGTGGGAGTTGGCGAACTGGTCCGAGGTGGTAGATGTCGGCTCCAACCTCGGCAGCGGCGTGGCGGTCGACTCGGATCCGGTCCGCTGCCCCCGCTGGGTGAAGGTGATCGCCAACATCCGGTACACGGCGGAGAGCAGCGAGTCCGAGGATTCCGCCACGGTGTGGGTGGAGAGCACCGAAGGCGCGACCGCCGGTTTTCCGCATCGACTCGCCGGTCTCGGGCTCGACGAGGCGACGTTCATCGACGAGCCGGGCTGGGCGGTCACCCGCGCGGCGGTCACCTTGCCGCTGCTGATGGTCGAGGCGGGCCTGGCGCCGGCCGGAGCGGTCAGCACCCAGACGCCGGAAGCCGTGCCGTCGCCGTCGCCGCTGCCCGAAGCTGGCTCCGACCTGTGGCGGGACCGGTGGGGCTACCTGGTGACCGGCGCGCTGCTGCTGCTCACGACCGTGCTGTTCGTCAGCGTCGGTTTCGCCCTGCGTGCGCGCCAGCGCGACGCGGCGACCGTGGCCGGGGCGCCGGTGACGGGGAAGGCGAAGGCCGGCCGGGGCTGATGACCGGAACAGCTGAGTTGACGGCGCGGGACGGCACCGCGAAGTGGCGGCTGCCCCGCGCCGCGGTCCTGGTCGCCGTCTTCGTGTGCGCGGCCTGCGGCCTGGTGTACGAGCTGGCCCTGGTCGCGCTCGGCAGCTACCTGATCGGCGACACGGTCGGCCAGGCGTCGATCGTGCTCGGTGTCATGGTGTTCGCCATGGGCGTCGGCGCACTGGCCGCCAAGCCGCTGCAACCGTGGGCCGCGGCCACGTTCGCCGTGGTGGAGTTGCTGCTCGCGCTCCTCGGCGGGCTGTCCGTGCTCGGGCTCTACGCCGCGTTCGCCTGGCTCGACCTGTACGCGCCCGCGCTGATCGCCACGGCCTTCGTCCTGGGCCTGCTGATCGGCGCGGAGATCCCGCTGCTCATGGTCCTGCTGCAGCGCATCCGTGCCCAGTCGGCGGGCAGCGCGGTGGCCGACCTCTTCGCCGCCGACTATGTGGGCGCGCTGCTCGGCGGGCTGGCCTTTCCGTTCCTCCTGCTGCCGGCGTTCGGTCAACTGCAGGGCGCGATCGTCGTCGGCGTGGTGAACGCGCTCGCCGGCATCGGCCTCGTCTTCACCGTGTTCCGACGGGACCTCGGGCGGCGCGTGTTCGCCTGGCTGGGTGCCGGGTCGGTCGCGGTCGCGCTCTGCCTCGGGTACGCGTACGTGCTGGCGGACGATTTCGAGGTGACCGCCCGGCAGCGGCTCTACCGAGATCCCGTGGTGCACGCCGAGCGGAGCCGGTACCAGGAGATCGTGCTGACCAGATCGGTTCCGCTGGTCGCGCAGGGCGTCCGTGACCTGCGGCTCTACCTCAACGGCGACCTGCAGTTCAGTTCGGTGGACGAGTACCGCTATCACGAGGCGCTGGTGCATCCGGCGCTGGCCGGTCCCCGAGGGCGGGTGCTGGTGCTCGGCGGCGGCGACGGGCTGGCCGTGCGGGAGGTGCTGCGCTACCCGGACGTGGCATCGGTGACCGTGGTCGAACTGGACCCGGCCGTGGTGATGCTGGCCCGCCGGGAGCCGCAGTTGCGGGAACTGAACCGGGGTGCCTTCGACGATCCCCGGGTCCGGCTGGTGCACGCCGACGCGTTCGCCTGGCTGCGTACCGTCTCCGAACGGTTCGACGTGGTGGTGGCGGATCTTCCCGACCCCGATGAGACCGCAACCGCGAAGCTCTACTCGGTGGAGTTCTACGCGCTGGTGCGCGCGGTGCTCGCCGACGGGGCGCGGGTGGTGGTCCAGGCCGGGTCGCCCTACTTCGCGCCGCGCAGCTTCTGGTGCATCGAGAAGTCGATCGCCGGAGCCGGCTTCGCTACCCGTCCGTACCACGTGGACGTGCCGTCCTTCGGTGACTGGGGGTTCATCCTGGCCGCGCCGACCCCGGAGCCGCCGGCGCTCGCCGTGCCGGCCGACGCCCCGCCGTTGCGGTTTCTGGATGCCGACACCTTGAACGCCGCGGCGGTCTTCCCCCCGGATCGACGGCGGGTGGACGTCGCGGAGTCGACGCTGCTGCACCCCCGGGTGCTGGAGTACGCGCGGGTCGAGTGGCGCAGCTATTGACGCGGAGTATCCCACTCGTGGCCCGGGCACGATACGGTGAGCCTGGATCGAGGAAAGGAGAGCCGTGTCGGCGCCGATGACTCCTATCACTCCGCCGGCCAAGCAGCGTCCCGGCAGTGTCACCATCGCGAGCTACCTGCTGTACCTGGTGGCCGCCTTGCAGTTGCTCCAGTTCGCGGTCAGCCTGCCGGTCATCGGGACGATCCAGGCGGTCTACGAGGACGCCTACGCCGGCACGGAGATGGCCGAGGTCGCCGGGACCGTGGGCATTGTCGGCCTGATCGTCGGCGGCGTGGTCAGCCTCATCATCGCCATCGGCCTCGTGGTGCTGGCGGTCCTCAACAACCAGGGGAAGAACCCGGCGCGGATCGTGACCTGGGTGCTCGGCGGGATCGCGGTCTGCTGCTTCGGTCTGAGCCTCGTGTCGCAGGCGATCGGCGGTACGTTCACCGCGGGCCTGCCCGGGGAGCCGGACATGCCCGATCCGGCGGAGGTCCAGCGGATGCTGGACGAGCGGATGCCCGGCTGGTACGCCCCGGTGAACACCGCAATCGGCGTGGTCTCGCTGATCGCCCTGCTCGTCGCGCTGATCCTGCTGGCCCTACCGGCTTCCAACGAGTTCTTCCGCAAGCCCCGGCCGACCTGGGAGCCGCCGGTGCCCGGCTCGCCGTACCCCGGCTATCCGCCGAGCAACCCGCCGGCCGGTCCCTCCGGTCCACAGCCGCCCGCGCCACCGCCGGCCGGTTGAGATCGGCGAGCGGTGACGGCGACCGGGAGGTGACGGTGGCCTACCCGCCCGAGTCCGCTGCGCGATCACGCCGGCCCGGCGTGGTCGCTGCGGCGGCCGGACTGCTGGTCGTGATGGCGGTGTCCGGCGCGGTGTACTCGGTCTTCAGCCTGGCGAGTCTGTTCGGGATCGCGGACCGCTACCGTGACGCGGGAGGCGCCAGCACGGCACTGATCAACGTGGTCGTGCTCTACACCGCGGTCGCGGCCGCTGTCAGTGGGCTCGTCGCGGTGCTGCTGCTCTTGCTCGCCGCGGGTGTCTGGCGCGGTCGGTCCGGTGCCCGGTCGGGCAGCTGGGTGGTCTGCGGACTCGGCTTCATCGGCGGCTGTCTCTCGCTCGCGGTGCTGCTCCTGCAGCGTGCCGTGCCCGTCCGGGCCGATCCGGCAGCGGTCGATGCGCTCCTTGCGGCCTATCCGACCGGGTGGGTGGGGCTGAATCGAGCGCTTTCCATCGCACAGGTGCTCGGTTACCTTGTGGTAGCCGTGTTGCTGGCGCTGCCGTCGGCCCACCCCTACTTCCGCAAACGGCCGGCGCAGTCGCCGGCCTCTGAGCTCCCGCTACCGTGAGGACAGCCGTGGCAGAACGTGACACCGCGCTGATCACCGGCGCGACCGCAGGAATCGGTGCCGCCTTCGCCCGTCGGCTCGCGACGGACGGATACCACCTGGTGCTCGTCGCCCGCGACGCGACGCGGCTGGCCGACATCGCCGCCGAGCTGACCGCCCGTCACGGCACGACCGTCGAGACTCTGGTCGCCGATCTGTCGACCGAGGACGGTTGCGCGGTAGTGGAGAAGCGGCTGGCCGACCGTGTCGATCTGTTGATCAACAATGCCGGGATCAGCCTCAACCGCGCGCTTCTGAACTCCGCCGTGTCGGACGAGGAGCGGCTGCTGCGCCTGAACGTGCACGCTGTGCTGCGGCTGACCCGGGCCGCACTCCCCGGCATGGTCGCCCGACGTCGCGGTGGGGTGATCAACGTCTCCTCGGTAGCTGGGTTCGGGGCGGTGATGCCCGGCTCGACGTACTCGGCCAGCAAGGCGTGGGTGACCAATTTCAGCCAGGCGGTGGCCCAGTCGGTACGCCCGTTCGAGGTCAGGGTGATGGCGCTCTGCCCTGGTTACACGCGCACCGAGTTCCATCAGCGGGCGGGGATCGACATATCCAAGACCCCGCGGTGGCTGTGGCTGAACGCAGACGATGTGGTCG
>DASVCA010000027.1:0-6409 GCA_036381835.1 Micromonosporaceae bacterium | reverse complement strand
GCCGATGAGTAACGCCGCTTGCAGCAGTACGGCGAGAGGCAACGCCAGCAACGCGAGCAGGCCGCTGAACTCTCCGAAGATCACCGCGAGCAGGATCAGCACCGGGAACCCGGCGAAATACTCGGCCGCCCGTCCCCCGACCCGGCCGATCGGGAACAACTCGCGCGGCATCTTCATCGTGGTGATCAGTCTGGCTTGGCTGGTCAGCGCCTTGGTCGCCTCGCCGAGCGCCGAACTGACCCACATCCACGCAAAGATACCGGCAGCGAGAAAAAGAGGGTAGGAGTCCGCGGCCGCACCCAGGTGCCGGGCGGTGTCCCGGCTGTAGAGCACGCCGAAGACGAACCAGTAGATCGCCCCCATGCCGACCGGTTCGATCAACGACCACAGGTAGCCCAGCACGGACTGCTGATACTTGACCGCCAGATCACGGCGGACGAGCACCCGGAGCACGTTGCGGTGGGACCACACCGCCATGACGCCGGCCGCCACGGCCACCTCCCACTCATCCTCCGGTCGTTTCGATGCGGGGAAACTGTACGGCCACCGGCACGCTTCCGCAGCGGAACGACGAAGGGCATCAGGAAGATCAAGGCGTACGATAGCCGACCGTCACCTGCTCGTAGCCGAGGGAGTGCAGCAGCCCCTCCAGCATCTTGCGGGTGTTGTTCCGGGCCCGGTCCGCCAACCCGCTGTCGCGGGCCGCCGCGGTGATCCGCTCCTCGGCCAACCGGTAGACCTCCCGCTGCCGGTCGGGGTCGCCGCCGAAGACCTCCCCCAGCCGGTTCAACAGACCCCGCTCCTCGGCGAAGACGTAGCTCTCGTCGAGGTCGAGCCAGGCCGGCGACAGTTGCGGGTCCGGCAAGGTGATCTCCACCGTGCGGCGGTCCGCGGACTCGACGACGGCACCTTCGGCGAGCTGGGAGAAATCGACGTACGCCTCGACGGTGCCCACCCCGACGAACAGGGTGCGCTCGCTGAGCAGGAAGTCCGGGACGTACCGGCGGTTGCGTTCCAGGTCGATGACGACCTGGAAGCGGCCCTCTGCGGCGACGTAGCGGCTCAGATCCCGGATGGACTTGAGCAGCGGCGGACGGCTGCGGTCGGTGCGCTGCTGCGCGAACGGATCGCGCCAGTGTTCCCAGACATCGACGGCCCGGCCGCCGACCACCAGGGCACCGACCACGCCGATTACCCCGATCAGGAGCAGCAGACCCCGCAACCGCGACCGGCGGCCCCCTTTGACGCTCTGGGGAACCTCGCGGGTGGACTCGCTAGCAGCGCCGTCGCGCGACATGGCCCTCACCGTCCTTGCCACTTATCCGTGTGGATTGACGGTAAGGCGTACGTGCGACACCCGCAGCCCGGCGAATCTCAGCGGTTTCGATGAGCGACGGGACAGAAAGGACGACGCTACCGCGGATGGTACAACGCGGGTCATCCGATCGGTACGCGGAGAGGCGGCTACCTCACGATGTCAGGTGCAGGTCTGCCTTGTTCGGATCGAAGTCCGCACGAAGGCCCACCTCGGTGAACTTTCGAGCTAGCATCGGCGTCAGAGTCTTCACATAGGTTGCCGTGAGGTGGCTGGTCTGGCGGTAGACGAGCACGTTTCCGATCACCGGTGAGCACTGATCAGTCGGGCAGATCGCGTCGTAAAGATCAATCATTTTGATCTGATTCTGTCCTTTGACAGCAAGCGACTGAGCGCGGTAACCGCTCTGCTCGTTTCTGACCTCACGGCTGAAGGTGCACGCCGTCAGATCGGAACGGTTCTCTTCGACACACTGGTACACGTTGAACCCAGGGTTGGGGTTGTCCGCGATGACTATCACCTTCGTGCCGATTGCGCTGAGCGCCGACCACGATTCCCGCAAGCCGCGAACCATCTCTTCGATGGAGAGAGTCCCATCGTCACGGTAGGCATACGACGCGTGCTGCGAAGTGATGACGTAATCGGGACGTTCCACCCGGATTAAACGGTCGAGCAGCTTCCGGTTCCACTCCACGCAGCTCTCGTACGGCTTTTCCTTGATCGGGATGGTAGCGGTGGTAAAGATACAAGAAGATTTCGTGAAGACCATCAACTTCCAGTCGTTCTGGTCGGCAAGCTTCTGCAACGCGGGCACCCACTGTCCGGCTTTCGAGTCACCGACCACGGCCACCGTCGTCTTCGCCGTAGGATTTCCGTAAACGCACGACATAACCTCGGTTCCGACCTCATTCTGATGGCACTCATCGCGATACTGATCGGGCACGTCTTTCACCGCCTGCAAAGGATGCGGTGTGATCCAATCCAGCCGGCGCGGCGGAACGCCCGCAGGATGGTTCCGCGGGTGCTCACCGAGGACCTGTGCGCCAAGCGCCCTATGCTCACCGACGCTCACCGGGTGGACGGTGTTGACGGCGCCGAAGGAAAGCACGAGCCCCAGCACCACACCTGACAGCGTGAAGTTCCCACCCAGGCTGAGGGCGAGACGGGGTGATCTCGATACGGCCTGCGAATGGCGGACCGGATTCTCCACGAAACGGAAGGCGAGCCACGCCGGGATCACCGAGAACGCGACCACTGCCAAACCCGATCGTGCCGACAGCGCCCCCCACTTGGCGGTCGCGACCACCACCAAGGGCCAGTGCCAGAGATATAGCGAGTAGGAGAGCTTGCCGACCCACTGGAAAGGCCGGATCCCGAGTAGGAGAACCGGCCCGCTGCGCATCGCCGAGAATCCGGCGACGATGACGGCAGCGGCCCCGAGCGTCGGCAGCGCCGCCGCATACCCTGGCCACGCGATGGTATTCGTGAAAACCAACCCGGACGCGACGATCGCGACCAGACCTCCCCAACCGAGCAGCGCCCCGGCTGCCCGTGGAATCCGCCCCCACCATGCGGCACCGAGCGCGACCGCCGCGCCGATGGCCAGCTCCCACATCCGGGTTGTGGTCACGAAGAAAGCTTCCTGTGGCGACCGTGCGGTCTCGATCACTGACCATGCGAACGAGGGGACCGCAACCGCGGCGAGCCCGAGCCACAACACCGGTCGGACCCGCAAACCGATCATCCTAGCTACAAGCGCCGCCGCCAGGATCAGCACCGGCCACACCAGATAGAACTGTTCCTCGACCGCGAGCGACCAGAAGTGCTGCACCGGCGAGGGCTGCGAATCCTCGGCCAGATAATCCACCGAGCGGTCGGCGAGACGCCAGTTGATGACATAAAGGGACGACGCCACGATGTCCCAGCCGATCTCCTCCCATCGGATTTTAGGCAACACAAGGCGGGTCAATGCGGCCGTCACGACCAACACAATCGCCGCAGCCGGCAGCAGCCGCTTGGCGCGGCGCGCATAGAAGTCGACAAGCGACACCTTGCCGGTAGTCGTCAACTCGGCCACCAGCTGCGTCGTGATCAGGAACCCAGAGATGACGAAGAAGACGTCCACGCCCACGTAGCCCCCGGGCAGGAACGGCAACCCCGCGTGAAACAGCAACACCAGTCCGACGGCTACTGCGCGAAGTCCCTCGACATCCGCCCGGAACCGCTTAGTCGGTGCTGCTGAACATTCCAACGGCTGCTGCCGATCCGTCGTCCCGGAAAGCTTCCCAGGCCGCCCCGTCATCGCGTGCATATCGCTCATTTCTCGTTCCCGCCCCCGCGATGCGTAGCAAACATCAGTAGCGGCGTCGACATTTCCTACGGGTGAAGCAAAGAGCCTGCCAGCTCAGGGGACCATGCAGGCACCCGCCCGCGCGGTCTGGATCAGGCTTCGCACCGTGGTATCTCGCTCGGTGGCCGTTCCTGCCACGGCATCTCCCTACCGTCCCGGCTGGACTCGACTGGCGCAGAACATAGCACCCGGATTCGACTGCCACGGGTTCGCACGTGCGTCGCCCGGCGATGCCCTCTACAGCTCACGAGGCCGTGTCCGGCAGCACCAGGACCCGGGCGTGGATCTGGTTGCGCTGTTGCAACGCCGCCCGTAACGCGCGGTGCAGGCCGTCTTCCAGGTAGAGGCTGCCTCGCCACTGCACCACGTGTGGGAAGAGGTCGCCATAGAAGGTGGAGTCCTCGGCGAGAAGCTTGTCGAGCGCCAGCTCCCGCTTCGTGGTGATCAACTGGTCGAGGCGCAGTGGGCGCGGCGGGATCTCGGCCCACTCCTTCAAGGTGAGCCCGTGGTCCGGGTAGGGACGGCCGTCCCGAACCGCCTTGAAGATCACGGTGCGCTCCCCTCCGTGTCCGACAGTCATCCGACGGTGGTCAGGTATCCGTGGCGTCGCCGCACGGCTGTGTCGCGCGAATTCGCCGTGCGCCGGACACTGTCCGCCCAAGCGTAACGAGCAGTGCCGACGTCAGGACGCCCCACGCCTGCCCAGGCAGCCGGCGAGCCGGGGGCGGCAAAGGGGTGCGACGTCGATCAGCGGACGGTCGGTCACCAGCGTCCGCGGTGGACCACCTCGGCTACCGGCCGGCGTCCCCGTTTCAGCGAAGGCGACCGACGATCCGGGGCAGGATAACCGACAGTCATCGCACCGATCGGGGTGTATTCCACCGGGACACCGAACGCGTCCCGGAAGGCTTCGGTGCGCTCGGGCGGAATGCCGAAGAAGCAGGCCCCGAGACCCTCGTCCACCACGGTCAAGAGCATCAGCAGCGCCGCGAACCCGGTGTCGATGTGCCAGTACGGCACCGGCCAACGCCGTTCGTCCCGATCCGTCCAGCCCTTGTCCGGCTCCGCATAGCGCTCCAGGTAGGCGGAGCGGTTGGACATCGGTACGACAATCAGCGGTGCCCGCTTCATCCCGGACAACCATTCGGTCTGCCCGGAGCCCTCCGGCGTGGTGGCCGACCAGAACAGCTCCCGCTGCTGCGGAGTGTCCAGCACGAGGAACGCCCAGCCTTGGGAGAAGCCGGCGGAGGGGGCCCGGATCGCGTGCTCGAGCAACCGGTCGACCACCTCGGGCGGCACCGGCCGCTCTGGGTCGTAGTTGCGCACCATCCGGCGTCGCCGCACCACCTCAGCGAACTCCACGCCAACCTCCCATCCGTCCGCTCATCCTCACTCGCCCGCCGGACCTGACGAACCGGGCGAACCGGCGCCCGCCACGTCCCGCGCCCGCACTGGGCCGCCCGGATCGGGCTGGTCGGCCCCCGTGCCGGTTGACACCGTCGTCTCGACCCGGTAGCGGCGGAGCGCGGGGAACGCGGCCGCGAGCAGCACGGCCAGTATCGCCGCGGCGAGACCGCCGCCCACCCAGGAGATCCCCACGCCGAACGCGGTCGCCATCACCCCCGCCCGCAGGTCGCCGAGCCGGGGGCCGCCGGCCACCACGGTGATGTGTACGCCCTGCAGCCGGCCCCGCAGCTGATCCGGCGCGTAGGTGAGCAGGATGGACTGGCGGAACACGGCGCTGACCAGGTCCGCGACGCCGGCGAGCGCGAGCAGCGCCACGATCAGCCACAGCTGGCGGGCCAGGCCGGCGGCGGCCACGGCCAGACCCCAGGCGACCACGGCCAGTACCAGCGCCAGCCCCTGCCGCCGAACCCGCCCGATCCAGCCGGAGGTCAGTCCGCCGAGCACCGAGCCGATCGAGATGGCGCTGTACAGCCACCCGATCGCGGCCCCGTTGCCGAACCACTCCTGCGCCACCTCGGGGAACAGGGCACGCGGCATGGCGAGCACCATCGCGATGATGTCGATCGCGAAGGAGAGCAGCAGCACCGGCGTGGTAGCCAGGTATCGAATGCCGTCCACGACGCTGCGCAGCCCGAGCGCCGTGGCCCGCTCGGCGACCGCGGCCGGCGGCATCGGCGGCAACCGCCAGGTCGCCCAGAGTGAGGCGGTGAACAGCAGCGCGTCGGCGGCGTACGCGAGCGGCAAGGCGACGCCGGTCTCCCACCCCGCGAAGATCAGACCCGCGGTGAGCGGGCCGAGCACCAGGCTGGCCTGGGAGGTGGTGAAGCTCAGGGTGTTCGCGGCCGGCACGAGCTCGGTCGGTACCAGCCGCGGGATGATCGCCTGCCGGGCGGGGGAGCTGACCGCGAACGCCGCCGACTGCAGGGCGACCAGCGCCAGCAGCAGGGGTGGGCTGTTCAGCCCGAGCACGGCTTGCATCAGCAGGCCGACGGTCATCAGCCAGGCCACGATCGAGCTGGCCAACAGCAGCCGTCGGCGGTCCACCGCGTCCGCGGCGGCACCGCCCCAAAGTCCGAAGACCACCAGCGGCACCAGCCCGGCCATCCCGATCGCGCCGACCCAGATCGAGTCGCGGGTCAGCGCGTACATCTCGACCGGCACGGCGACCGCGGTGAACTGGTAGCCGTACATCGAGACACTGGTGCCCAACCACAGCCGGCGATAGGCCGACGCCCGCAATGGGCGGATGTCTATCGCCCACCGCGACAGCCCGCCCT
>DASVCA010000026.1:0-11234 GCA_036381835.1 Micromonosporaceae bacterium | reverse complement strand
ACCACCACCCAGTCGCCGTCGCAGATCGCGGCGTCCACCATGGAGTCGCCGACGACCTTGAGCAGGAACAGCGAGCCTTCGCCGACCAGTTCGCGCGGCAGCGGGAAGACGTCCTCGACGGCCTCCTCGGCCAGGATCGGCCCGCCGGCGGCGATGCGTCCCAGCACAGGCACGAACGTCGGCTCCGGTAGCGCGTCGGAGCCGGCGACATCGGTGCCGACGATCGGCGTCACGTGGTCGTCGGCGCCGCGGACGTCGACGGCGCGCGGCCGGTTGGGGTCGCGTCGCAGGTAGCCCTTCTTCTCCAACTCCTTGAGCTGGTAGGCCACGCTTGACGGGGACACCAGGCCGACGGCCTCGCCGATCTCCCGCACGCTCGGCGGGTAGCCGTGACGCGCGACCCAGTCCCGGATGAACTGCATGATCCGCTGTTGGCGGGCGCTCAGCTCGGCGGTTGCCAGGTCGGTCGGCGGATCCACCGCGGTGACGGCGCGCAGCGCCGGCCCCGTGCTGCGCCGACCGGCCCGCCGGCGCGGCGGATGGTGGGGCTGTTGGGGTTGCTGCGGCCGGGGGTCGTCCATCTGACCTGTCCTCCTTCGCGGTGCCGGGGGGCGGCCGGCAGGGGTGAGCGCCGACGCCGCGCGTCGGTCGTCTCGACCGTATCGGTGGGATCGGACAGTTTCAAACACCTGTACGACCTCTTGTCCGGCGTGTCGTGTCCGTGCCGGGGTGTTGTTCCCCGCGGGTCCACGGAGTCGCCCCCCCTTGGGGACCTCGAACACCTGTACGAGTATGCTCATTCCGGGGTGCCGTCGGCACATCGAGTAACCGAACGGCCGGGCTGGCGGTTGGAAGTGTGACGACACGCGCGCGGCGGCCTTCTCAACTTGACCCGAGGACGCCGTCCGAATAACGTCACACCCAACATCTAGTAGTCACAGGGATGTAGCTAGCCCATAGATTGGGGTTATCCCCCGCACCTTCCCGCAGTGGACACCACTCTGCGCCGTCGGCGAGCAAGCCGGCGGGGCACTTTTCCGCATGCCCGGAGGTGCAGGACGGCCCGAGTGCGGAAGGAGATCGACGATGCGGTGTCCGTACTGCCGGAACGCCGACTCCCGAGTCGTCGACTCCCGGGAGGCCGAGGACGGTCAGTTGATCCGGCGGCGGCGGGCCTGCCCCGCCTGCGGCAAGCGGTTCACGACCGTCGAGGAGGCGGTGCTCGCGGTGGTCAAGCGCAGCGGAGTAACCGAACCGTTCAGCCGCGCCAAGATCATCACTGGGGTCCGCAAGGCCTGTCAGGGACGGCCGGTGAACGAGGACGCCATCGCGCTGCTCGCGCAGGGCGTGGAGGAGACCATCCGTGCCAAGGGCGCGGCCGAGGTGCCGAGCCACGAGGTCGGATTGGCCATCCTGGGCCCGCTGCGCGACCTCGATGAGGTGGCCTACCTGCGCTTCGCCAGCGTGTACCGGTCCTTCGAATCCCTGGATGACTTCGAGCGGGAGATTCAGATGTTGCGGGCCGCCGCGGCGGCCCGGGATGCGGGCGGGAACGGGGTGGCCGAGACGGACGCCCCGGCCGCCCGTTGACCACCCATTGACCTGTCGAGACCAAGCGCGCACTGCGCACGCCAGAGGGGCGGATGAGATGTCGGGGGCGAAGGTGCCGACCAGTAGGAACCGATCGCGAGCCGGAGGCGGCGGCCTCAAGGTGGAGCGGGTGTGGACCAGGGAGGGGGTCCACCCCTACGACGAGGTGGTGTGGGAGCGCCGCGACGTCGTGATGACCAACTGGCGGGACGGCTCGATCAACTTCGAACAGCGCGGGGTCGAGTTCCCGCAGTTCTGGAGCGTCAACGCGGCGAACATCGTCACCACCAAGTACTTCCGGGGAGCGGTGGGCACCCCCGAGCGGGAGTGGTCGCTCAGGCAGCTCATCGACCGGGTGGTCAAGACGTACCGCAAGGCGGGGGAGGAGTACGGCTACTTCGCCACCTCGCAGGACGCCGAGATCTTCGAGCACGAGCTGACCTGGATGCTGCTGCACCAGGTGTTCAGTTTCAACTCGCCGGTCTGGTTCAACGTCGGCACCAGGTCCCCTCAGCAGGTCAGCGCGTGCTTCATCCTCTCCGTCGACGACTCGATGGACTCGATCCTCGACTGGTACAAGGAGGAGGGACTGATCTTCAAGGGCGGCTCGGGCGCAGGGGTGAACCTGTCCCGCATCCGCTCCTCCAAGGAACTGCTCTCCAGCGGCGGCACCGCGTCCGGCCCGGTCAGCTTCATGCGTGGCGCGGACGCGTCCGCCGGCACGATCAAGTCCGGCGGTGCGACCCGACGCGCGGCGAAGATGGTCATCCTCGACGTCGACCACCCGGACATCGAGGAGTTCATCGAGACGAAGGCTCGTGAGGAAGACAAGATCCGCGCGCTGCGCGACGCCGGATTCGACATGGACCTCGGCGGCAAGGACATCGTCAGCGTCCAGTACCAGAACGCGAACAACTCGGTCCGGGTCTCCGACGAGTTCATGCGGGCGGTCGAGGAGGGCCGTACCTTCGACCTGCGCGCCCGTCTCGACGGCTCGGTCATCGAGAGCGTGGACGCGCGCACGCTGTTCCGCAAGATGGCCCAGGCGGCCTGGGAGTGCGCCGACCCCGGCATACAGTACGACGACACGATCAACGACTGGCACACCAACCCGGAGACCGGGCGGATCACTGCGAGCAACCCGTGCAGTGAATACATGAGCCTTGACAACTCCTCCTGCAATCTGGCCTCGCTGAACCTGATGAAGTTCCTGCGCGAGGACGGATCGTTCGAGGCGGAGAAGTTCGTCAGGTCGGTCGAGCTGGTCATCACCGCGATGGACATCTCGATCTGCTTCGCCGACTTCCCCACCGAGAAGATCGCGCAGACCACCCGCGCGTACCGGCAGCTCGGCATCGGCTACGCAAACCTCGGCGCGCTGCTGATGGCCTCGGGCCTGCCCTACGACTCCGAGCCCGGCCGGTCGCTGGCCGCCGCGATCACATCGTTGATGACCGGTGCGGCATACCGGCGCTCGGCGGAGCTGGCCGGCATCGTCGGACCGTACGAGGGCTATGCGCGCAACGCCGAGGCGCACAAGCGGGTGATGCGCAAGCACGCCGCGGCCAACGACACGATCAAGCTGTCCGGACCGGTGGCGACCGATATCGCCCGCGAGGCGGCCGAGCAGTGGCGGCTCTGTCTCGAGCAGGGCGAGGCGAACGGATACCGCAACGCCCAGGCCAGTCTGCTCGCGCCCACCGGGACGATCGGCTTGATGATGGACTGCGACACCACCGGGATCGAACCGGATCTGGCGCTGGTCAAGTTCAAGAAGCTGGTCGGCGGCGGGTCGATGCAGATCGTCAACCAGACCGTGCCCCGGGCGCTGCGCAGCCTCGGCTACCAGGACGAGCAGATCGAGGCGATCGTCGAGCACATCAGCGAGCACGGGCACGTGGTGGACGCCCCCGGGCTCAAGCCCGAGCACTACTCGGTCTTCGACTGCGCGATGGGCAAGCGGTCGATCGCGCCGATGGGACACGTGCGGATGATGGCGGCGGTGCAGCCGTTCCTGAGCGGCGCGATCTCCAAGACGGTGAACATGCCGGAGTCCGCGACCGTCGAGGACGTCGAGAAGATCTACTTCGAGGGCTGGAAGCTGGGTCTGAAGGCGCTCGCCATCTACCGGGACAACTGCAAGGTGGGCCAGCCCCTGTCCGCGGCGAAGTCGGGCAAGGATGCGGCGAAGACGGAGGCCGACAAGGCCGTCGAGAAGGTGGTCGAGTACCGGCCGGTGCGCAAGCGCCTACCGAAGAAGCGGCCGTCCCAGACGGTCTCCTTCTCCGTCGGCGGGGCCGAGGGATACCTGACCGCCTCGTCCTACCCGGACGACGGACTCGGTGAGGTCTTCCTGAAGATGTCCAAGCAGGGCTCCACCCTCGCCGGGGTGATGGACGCGTTCTCCGTGGCCATCTCCATCGGCCTGCAGTACGGGGTGCCGCTGGAGACGTATGTCTCGAAGTTCATCAACATGCGGTTCGAGCCGGCGGGGATGACCGACGACCCGGACATCCGGATGGCGACCTCGGTGATGGACTACATCTTCCGGCGGCTGGCCCTCGACTACCTGCCGTACGAGCGCCGGGCGGAGCTGGGCATCTTCACCGCCGAGGAGCGGGCCGCCCAGCTGCGCGGCGAAGAGGAGGGCGACAACGGGGTCGACCTGGCGGGGATGGCCGCCTCGGCCCCGGTGGCGAACCCGTCCGATCGGCAGGTCGCGGTGCCGCAGTCGGCGGAGGTCGCCGCGAAGCCGGCCCGCGAGGTGGGTTCGTCCACCGAGCTGCTGGAGGCGGTGCTGGGCGAGGCCGCCGATGCGCCGCTGTGCTTTACCTGCGGCACGAAGATGCGCCCGGCCGGCAGCTGCTACGTCTGTGAGGGCTGCGGCTCGACATCCGGCTGCAGCTGACCACGTACGAGCCGGGGGCGGGGAGTCAGCGCCCCGCCCCCGGCTCGGGTTCGGGCTCATGGCGACCGCCTCACGGAGGGCGGGGCGCGAATCGAGTCCGCCGCCCTCCCGTATACGGTGTCCGACGGACCTGTATGCGGAGGTATTGGCGTGCGCGGACGGATTTGCGTGGTGGCCGGTCTGCTGGTCCTAGCCGGGTGCGGCGGCAAGGCGGAGATCGTCATGCCCGAGCCGGGGATCTCCTACACCACACCACCCGCGGCAGCCGCCGGCGGCGCGTGTGAACTGCTCGACTATCAGGTCATCGAACAGTTCACCGGCACCCGATTCGCAGTCGCCGCGGCCAGCAGCCATCAGAAGACGAGAAGCTGCGTGGTCCACCAGGAGACGGGAGGTCTGCCGGACCTGTCCCTGTCGGTGACCGCCGGATCGGTCGACACCGCCACTTTCCGAGAACTGGTGCCCAGCGGCGCGAAGACGGTCAAGGGCCTCGGTAAGGCCGGCTACCGGGTGAGTCGGGCACCGGAGAAGGGTCGGGGCGCCGCCGCCGAGGTCGCCTGGCTCACCGACGACGGACGGGTGATCTCTCTGCGCTACACCTTGCCGAAAGGGCAGGACAAAGCGGTCGCGGACGAGCTCGCCCCCAAGCTCGTCGAGTTGGCCGAGCAGATCCAGACGGCCGACAAGGCGTAGTCAGGCGACGACGACGAACACCCGGCAGGCGACCTCGCGCGGCAGGCGTACCACCTCCCCGGACCGCTCGACGGTCACGCCGTCGCGTTCCTGCGCCACGATCACCGTCGCCCCCGGATCCACCCCGGCGGCGTGCAGCTGCCGCAGCACCTGCGGATTCGTCTGCACGCTCTCGCAGATCCGCCGAACCACCACCCGTCCGGAGAGTCCGGGGAAGGCCAGATTGCGTTCCGGTACGAACGGGTCCTGCTCGACCGCCGCTCCGATCGCGTCTAGGCCGGGGATCGGGTTGCCGTACGGTGAGCGGGTCGGCCGGCCGAGCAGTTCGTAAACCCTGCGTTCGACCGTGTCGCTCATCACGTGCTCCCAGCGGCAGGCCTCCTGGTGTGCCTCCTCGTAGGGAAGGCCGATCACGTTCACCAGCAGCAATTCGGCCAGCCGGTGTTTGCGCATGACGGCGACGGCGTGCTCCCGTCCCCGTTCGGTCAGCTGCAGCTGCCGGTCTTCGTCGATGACGAGCAGCCCGTCCCGCTCCATCCGTGCGACCGTCTGGCTGACCGTCGGGCCGCTCTGGCGTAGCCGCTCGGCGATCCGGGCGCGCAGCGCTGGAACCCCCTCCTCCTCAAGCTCGAGGATGGTGCGCAGGTACATTTCGGTAGTGTCGACGAGGTCGTTCACGTCAGCGGTTCCCTCCAGTCGTCGATGTTACCTGTGCTACCGATCGCGTCCCTCGATCGATCATCGTGATCGGGTCTGGATTGGTGCGTATGTCCGAATTCGTTGATCCTGTCGTGGCCGTCGCCGAACTCGCCACCCGGCTACGGGCCACCGATCCGCCGACCGTCATCGACGTGCGCTGGCGGCTCGCCGGTCCACCCGGCCGCGACGACTACCTCGCCGCTCACCTCCCCGGGGCGGTGTTCCTGGACCTGGACGCCGATCTGTGCGGTCCGCCCGGCCGGCACGGGCGCCATCCGCTGCCCGATCCGGCCGCGCTGCAGCGGGTGCTGCGGCGGGCCGGAGTGCGCGCGGGCCATCCGGTGGTGGTGTACGACGGCGGCGACGGGTTGGCCGCCGCCCGCACCTGGTGGACGTTGCGTTGGGCCGGCCACCGACAGGTCCAGGTGCTCGACGGCGGCTACCCGGCCTGGGCGAGCGCTGGACAGCCGGTGACCGACGAGATCCCCGAGCCCGCCCCGGGCGACCTCACCGTGCGCCCCGGCGGGCTGCCGGCGCTCGACGCCGACGGCGCGGCCGCCCTCGTCGCCGCCGGCGGGGTGCTCCTCGACGTGCGGGCACCGGCCCGCTACCGCGGTGAGACCGAACCGATCGACCCGGTCGCCGGTCACATCCCGGGCGCGATCAACCTCCCCACCACCGAACACCTGGACGAGGCGGGCCGCTGGCGGGATCGCGACCAGCTCCGATCCCGATTCGCCGCCGCCGGGGTCGCGCCCGACGTAGCGGTCGGCGCGTACTGCGGGTCCGGCGTCACCGCCGCCCACACGGTGCTGGCCTTGCACCTCGCCGGCCGTACCGACGCCGCCCTCTACGTCGGCTCGTGGAGCGACTGGATCACCGATCCGAGCCGGCCGGTCGCCACCGGCGGCGCCGGCTAGCTCTGCGTAGCGCCGGGATCGTGCGACGATGACGCCATGGCGGACGGCACGGTGGTGGTGTGGCACGAGTCGCTGCTCGCGTACGACCTGGGAGAGCACCCGCTAGACCCGGTCCGGCTGGAGCTGACCATGGCCCTCGCCCGGGAACTCGGCGTACTGGACCGACCCGGGGTACGGATGGTGGCCCCGACGCCCGCGGACGACGCCGCGCTGCTTAGGGTGCACGAACCGCAGTATCTCGCCGCGGTGCGGGCCGCCTCGCACGACCCGTACTACTCCGGCCACGGGCTCGGCACCGCCGACAACCCGGTGTTCCCCGGGATGCACGAGGCCGCTGCCCTCGTCGCCGGGGCCACCGTCGCCGCGGCGGAGGCGGTGTGGCTCGGGGAGGCCCTTCGGGCGGTCAACGTGGCGGGCGGCCTGCATCACGCCATGCCCGGGCATGCGTCCGGTTTCTGCGTGTACAACGACCCCGCGGTCGCCATCGCCCGGCTGCTCGACCTCGGCGCACAGCGGATCGCGTACGTCGACGTGGACGTCCACCACGGCGACGGCGTGCAGCACATCTTCTACGACGACCCGCGGGTGCTGACCATCAGCCTGCACGAGACGCCGCTCGCTCTCTTCCCCGGCACCGGATTCCCCGAGGAGACCGGCGGGCCGGGCGCGGAGGGAAGCGCGGTCAACGTGGCGCTGCCGCCCGGAACCGGAGACGCCGGCTGGTTGCGCGCCTTCCACGCCGTCGTGCCGTCCGTGCTGCGGGCCTTCCGTCCGCAGCTGCTGGTGACGCAGTGCGGTGCCGACGCCCACCGGCTCGATCCGCTCGCCGACCTGCGGTTGTCGGTCAACGGCCAGCGAGCCGCGTACCTCGCGCTACGGGCACTGGCCGACGAACTGTGCACGGGACGGTGGGTGGCGACCGGTGGCGGCGGCTACGCCCTGGTCGAGGCCGTCCCGCGGGCGTGGACGCACCTGCTGGCGGTGGCCACCGGGGATCCGCTGGACCCGACGACCCCGACCCCGCTCGCCTGGCGAGAGCTGGCGCGGACCCGCCGGCCGGGGTGCGAGGTGCCGCTGCGGATGACCGACGGGGCCGACCCGACGTACCGGCCGTGGCAGCCCGGCGGGGCGGACGAGGGCCCCCTGGACCGGGCGATCCTGGCCACCCGTCGAGCGGTGTTCCCGCTGCACGGCCTCGATCCCGACGACCCCCGCGACTGAGATGACCCAGGCGAGCCGGGACCGCTTTGCGGACGTGCTGCTCAGCGACGGCACCACCGTCCACCTGCGGCAGATCCGACCGGAGGACGCGCCGGCCATCGTGGCCATGCACGCCCGGTTCTCGCTGCGCACCCGCTACCTGCGGTACTTCTCCCCGTATCCGCGTATCCCCGACCGGGACCTGCAGCGGTTCGTCAACGTCGACCACCACGACCGGGAGGCGTTCGTGGTGCTCAGCGGCGATCGAATCGTCGCGGTGGGCCGTTATGAACGGCTCGGCCACGGCAGCCCCGAGGCCGAGGTGGCCTTCGTCGTGGAGGACGCCTACCAGGGCCGAGGCATCGGATCGGTGCTGCTGGAGTATCTCGCCGAGGCCGCCCGGCAGGAGGGCGTCAGCCGGTTCGTGGCCGAGGTGCTGCCGGAGAACGGGCAGATGCTGCGGGTGTTCAGCGACTTCGGGTACCGCGTCCGACGCCGGTACGCGGACGGGGTGGTGCATCTCAGCTTCCCGATCGAGCCCACCGACCAGTCACTCGCCGTGCAGTGGGAGCGGGAGCATCGCACCGAGGCGCGGTCCATCGGGCGGCTGCTGCGGCCCCGGACCGTGGCCGTCTACGGAGCGAGCGGGTCTGGTCAAGGGGTGGGCGCGGCGATCCTCGGGCACCTGCGCGACGGCGGGTTCCGCGGCACGATCCTGCCCGTGCACCCCAGCGCCGAAACCATCGCCGGGCTTCCCGCCTACCGGACGGCGGCAGCGGCGGGCCGACCCGTGGACCTGGCCGTCGTCGCGGTTCCCCGCGCCGAGGTGCCGTCGGTGGTCGCCGACGCCGCCGCCGCCGGCACCCACGCGCTGGTGGTCGTCTCCGCGGGATTCGCCGAAGCCGGACCGGACGGCGTGCGCGCGCAACGGGAGCTCGTCCGAGCGGCACACGTGGCCGGAATGCGGGTGGTGGGGCCGAACTGCCTGGGCGTGATCAACACAGATGAGGAGGTACGCCTCAACGCGAGCCTGGTGCCGCACATGCCGGCCCCGGGTCGCATCGGCTTCTTCAGCCAGTCCGGCGCGCTCGGTCGGGCGTTGCTGGCCGAGGCGCAGCGGCGGGGGCTCGGCCTGTCCACCTTCGTCTCGGCCGGCAACCGCGCCGACGTGTCCGGCAACGACCTGCTGCAGTACTGGCAGGACGATCCCCGGACCGACGTGATCCTGCTGTATCTGCAAACCTTCGGCAACCCCCGCAAGTTCGCCCGGCTGGCCCGTCGCATCGTGCGCAGCAAGCCGATCGTGGTCCTCGCCTCCCTGAGCCGGCCACCCGATGTCGACGGTGCACCGGGGCCCGATGCGGCGGCGGTCAGCGCGCTGTTCGCCCAGTCCGGGGTGATCCGGGTCGATACCGTGGGGGAGCTCTTCGACGTGGGAGCGCTCCTGTCGACCCAGCCGCTGCCGGCCGGGCGTCGGACCGCAGTGGTCGGCAATTCCTCCGCGTTGGCCTGGCTCGCGTCGGCCGCCTGCCGCTCCTACGGGCTGCAGCCGGCCGACGGCTCCCCGACGGTGGTCCCGCCGCAGAGCGGGCCGACCGAGTTCGCGGCGGCGCTACGCGAGGCGGGCACCGACGACCGGGTCGATGCGGTCGTGGCGGTGTTCACCTCGCTGCTGCCCGGTCACGGGGAAGAAGACGCAGAGTACGCCGCCGCGCTGTCGGAGGTGGCCGGGACGGGCGACAAGCCCATCGTCGCCGTCTTCCTCGGCGAGCGTGCGCCGCACGGGGTGCCGTCGTATCCGACGGTCGAGGAGGCGGTGCGGGCGCTGGCCCGGGTGGCGGCCTACGCGGACTGGCTTCGGCAGCCGCCCGGCACGGTGCCCGAGCTGCCCGAGGTGGACGAGGCGGTGGCACGCAGGACCCTCGCCGGGGGCGGCCCCGGATCGACCGAGGCGATGCTTTCGGCGTACGGGATCTCCGTGGTGCCGTCGCGGCCGGCCGACTCTGCGGTCGCGGCGGTCGCCGCCGCCGAACGGATCGGCTACCCGGTGGCGTTGAAGGCCGCTGGGGAGGGCTGGCGGCACCGGTTCGACCTCGGTGCGGTGCGGCTCGATCTCGCGTCGGCGGACGCGGTCCGGACGGCGTACGAGGAGGTTCAGGCCCGGTTCGGCAGCACGGTGCTGGTCCAGCCGATGGTCGCGCCAGGGGTCGCCTGCGTCGTGGAGGTGGTGGAGGATCCGGCATTCGGGCCGGTGGTCGGCTTCGGGCTCGGCGGGGTCGCCACCGAGCTGCTCGGTGACCGCGCGTGGCGGCCGGCACCGCTGACCGATCGCGATGCCGAGGCGCTGGTGGACGAGCCGCGGGCGGCACCGCTGCTACGCGGCTACCGGGGCAGTGCGCCGGTGGACCGCAAGGCGTTGGTCGATCTGCTGATCCGCGTCGGTCGGCTCGTCGCGGACCAGCCGCGGGTGCGGGCGGTCAGCCTCAATCCGGTGCTGGTCCGGCCGGACGGCCTGTCCGTGCTGCACGCCACGGTCGAGATCGGCCCCGAGGCGATTCGGCCGGACACCGGTCCCCGTCGGCTTTGACGCCCCGGCTGACGGGGACCGCCCGGATCAGCAGGCGAAGGCGGCCAGGCGCTCGGCCCGTTCCGGGCACCGCAGTTTGTGGAGGGTCACCTTCTCGATCTGTCGAACCCGCTCCCGAGACAGGCCGAACTCCCGACCCACCTCGTCGAGCGTGCGCTGGCGCCCGTCATCGAGTCCGTACCGCAGCCGGATCACCTTCTGCTCGCGTTGCGGCAGCGAGGCGAGCACCAGCTCCACCTCGTCGCGGAGTCGGTCCGACGCGAAGTCGTCGTCATGTTCCTGGCGCGGGTCCACGACGGCCACGAAGTCGCCGAGAACGCTCTCGCCGTCGTCGCCCACCGCCTGGTCGAGGCTCACCGGGTCCCGGTCGTAGGAGATCAGTTCCAGCACCTGCAGCACCGGAACGTCGAGCGCGGCGGCGATCTCACCGATACTGGGTTCGCGGCCGAGTCCGACGGTGAGGCTGCGCCGCACCCGAACCATCCGGTTGACCTGTTCGACCATGTGGACGGGGATGCGGATGGTGCGGGCCTGGTCGGCCATGGCGCGGGTGATGGCCTGGCGGATCCACCAGGTGGCGTAGGTGGAGAACTTGTAGCCCTTGGTGTAGTCGAACTTCTCGACGGCGCGGATGAGG
>DASVCA010000025.1:0-72750 GCA_036381835.1 Micromonosporaceae bacterium | reverse complement strand
GTTGGCCGTGCTGGCTGACGATCGGGTGGATCCGGTGCTGCTGCAGCTGGAGGGACACGCCGTCGCCCGTCGGATCGGCCCGTTCTCCGATCGTCTCGGGGGGTGGGCACCGGGTCCCACCGCCCCGCAAGACGACCGTTGTTCGACCCGTCCGCGGCTCACCACGCCGATGTCGCCCGTCGGGCTGCCCTCGCGCCGAGGTGTCCTGCGTCCGCCGGGGCGGCCCTGAGGTCAGCGGCTGTCCGAGCCGTCGGCGGTCACGGCGGCCCGGCCAGCCTCCAGCCGGGCGACCGGCACCCGGAACGGCGAGCAGGAGACGTAGTCCAGCCCGGTCTCGTGGAAGAAGTGCACCGATTCCGGGTCCCCACCGTGCTCACCGCACACGCCGATCTTGAGATCGGGGCGGGTCGCCCGGCCCTCCTCGGTGGCGATGCGCACCAACCGTCCGATCCCGTCGCGGTCGATCGACTCGAAGGGTGAGACACCGAAGATGCCCGCCTCGAGGTAGCGCGAGAAGAAGGCACCTTCGACGTCGTCCCGGGAGAACCCCCACCCCATCTGCGTCAGGTCGTTGGTCCCGTACGAGAAGAAGTCGGCCGCCTCAGCGATCTGTCCGGCGGTGAGCGCCGCCCGCGGCACCTCGATCATCGTGCCGATCTGGATGTTGACGCCCCGTTCGCCGACCACCTCCGAGATGATCTTCTCTGCCTCGGCGCGGACGGTCTCCAGCTCCTGCACCGCGCCGACCAGCGGGACCATGATCTCCGGTCGTGGGTCGCCGCCCTGCTCGACCCGGGCCACCGCGGCCTCCGCGATGGCCCGCACCTGCATCGCGAACAGGCCCGGGATCACCAGACCGAGCCGGACGCCGCGCAGTCCGAGCATCGGGTTCTGCTCGTGCATCCGCCGCACCGCGGCGAGCAGTTTCTCGTCCTTGCCGGCGTCTTCGCCGCGCTCGTGCGCGAGCGCCACCCGCACCGCCAACTCCTCCAGCGGAGGCAGGAACTCATGCAACGGCGGATCGATCAGGCGCACCGTGACCGGCAGGCCGTCCATCTCCCGGAAAATGTCGATGAAGTCGGCCCGCTGCAACGGCAGGAGTGCAGCGAGCGCCTCCTCCTGCTTCGCCGTGCTGTCCGCCAGGATGAGTCGTTCCACCAGTTCGCGGCGGTCGCCGAGGAACATGTGCTCGGTGCGGCACAACCCGATGCCCTCGGCGCCGAACCGGCGGGCGCGGGCGGCGTCCTCGGCGGTGTCGGCGTTGGCGCGGACGCGTAGCCGCCGGGCTTCGTCGGCGCATCCCATGATCCGGTGCACGGCGCGCACCAGCGGGTCCTGCGACTGCTCCGGGTCGAGCGTGCCCTCGAAGTACTGCATCACCTCGGACGGGCAGACCGGAACCTCACCGAGGTAGATGCTGCCGCTGTCGCCGTCGATGGAGATGAGGTCGCCTTCGCGGACCGCGTGACCGTTGACCGTGAAGTGCGCGTTGCGCACGTCCACATCGAGCGACTCGGCACCGCAGACACAGGTCTTGCCCATGCCGCGGGCGACGACCGCGGCATGGCTGGTCTTGCCGCCCCGTGAGGTGAGGATGCCCTGGGCGGCGATCATGCCCGGCAGGTCGTCCGGGTTGGTCTCCCGTCGGACCAGGATGACCCGCTCGCCTTGGGCGGCCAGCTCGACCGCGCGGGCGGAGGAGAAGACCGCCTTGCCGACCGCTGCCCCGGGGGAGGCGCCGATGCCCTTCGCCAGCGGCTTGATGTCGTGGTTGACGTCGAACCTGGGGAACATCAGTTGCGCGAGCTGTTCACCGTTGACTCGCTTGAGCGCCTCATGCAGGTCGATGAGTCCCTCGTCGACGAGCTGGTTGGCGATGATGAACGCGGCGGCGGCGGTCCGCTTGCCTACCCGGGTCTGCAGCATCCACAGCTTGCCGCGTTCGATGGTGAACTCGATGTCGCACAGGTCACGGTAGTGCTCCTCGAGCCGGGCCATGATCGCAAGCAGCTCGTCGTACGAGTTCTTGTCCAGCCGTTCGAGCTCCTGCAGCGGGATGGTGTTGCGGATCCCGGCGACCACGTCCTCGCCCTGGGCGTTGGGCAGGTAGTCGCCGTAGATGCCCTGGTTGCCGGTGGCCGGGTCGCGGGTGAAGGCGACTCCGGTACCGGAGTCGGGGCCGAGGTTGCCGAAGACCATGGCGACCACGTTGACGGCGGTGCCGAGATCCGCGGGGATGCGCTCCTGTCGGCGATAGAGCACGGCCCGTTCGGCGTTCCACGAGTCGAAGACCGCCTGGATGGCCAGATCGAGCTGCTCACGCGGGTCCTGCGGGAAGCTGCGCCCGGTGTGCTCGGCGAAGATCTGCTTGAAGGTGTCGACGAGCGCCCGCAGGTCGTCGGCGTCGAGATCCAGGTCGTTGGTCGTGCCCTTGGCTCGCTTGGCCTCCTCCATCGCGTGGTCGAACGCCTCGCCCGGCACCCCGCACACGGTCTTGCCGAACATCTGAATCAAGCGCCGGTAGGAGTCCCAGGCGAACCGGTCGTTGCCGCCGGCCTGAGCGGACAGGCCGGTGACGCTGACGTCGTTGAGCCCGACGTTGAGCACCGTCTCCATCATGCCGGGCATGGAGAACTTCGCCCCGGACCGGACGGAGACCAGCAACGGGTCGGCCGGATCCCCGAGCCTGCGGCCCATGGCCGCCTCCAGCGCGGCCAGGTGGCGGTCGATCTGTCCGGCGAGTTCCGCGGGTGGCCGACCGGTGCTCAGGTAGACCCGGCAGGCCTCGGTGGTGATGGTGAAGCCGGGCGGTACGGGAAGCCCGAGATTGGTCATCTCGGCCAGGTTCGCACCCTTGCCGCCCAGCAGCTCTTTGAGATCCTTGTTCCCTTCGGCGAAGTCGTAGACGTACTTGTGTTCCGCCGTCTCTTTCGATGTCACGAGAGCCTCCAGCCACGCCGGTTGGATGAACAAGGTCGGTCGGTCCGCGCGCCTCGACGACGTTCATCGGCGTCAAAGGCGACCAACGGCCTCGGTTGCGCGAAGGTTAAGCGACCAGGTGAGGGCCCTGGGAGCCCTTGGTGACGATTGGCACAACCACGACAACTGTCCGAGTCCGTTAGCGCTCGCGAAAAGCTGTCCGCGCTCACATCCGCTCACCCTGCCCGCCCGCTGGTCCCCGATCGCCCTGGTAGCATTCTGCCTAAAAATCGCCCCTAAAGGATCAAAATGGACTCCCCTCCGTGGGACGAGGCGATTACCCGCCCCGACGAACGACCACTCACCCCTCGACCACGTTCCGCCCCCGATCCGCCCGCCACCCGACTCGCCGGCCTGGTCCCGGCCCCGGTCGCGGTCCACCCGACCGGCGAGACGTACCACCTGTCCGCCGAGACGGTGATCGCGGTCGACACGGAGGCGGCCCGGGTCGGCCGATACCTGGCCGAGCTGCTGCGCCCCGCCACCGGCTACCCGCTGCCGGTGGTGTCCGGCGCCGCGAGCCCGCCCCGGCCGGCAGCGATCGCGCTGCGGCTGACCGGTGCCGACCCCGCAGTCGGCACCGAGGGGTACGAACTCGAGGTCGGCGCCGCCGGCGTGGCGCTGCGTGCCCGCACCGATCACGGTCTCTTCAACGGCGTACAGACCCTGCGGCAGCTCCTGCCGGCCGCCATCGAACGCCCGCGGGTCCAGCCCGGGCCGTGGACCGCACCGGGCGGACGGATCCTCGACTACCCGCGCTTCGCGTACCGGGGCGCCATGCTCGACGTGGCTCGGCACTTCTTCCCGGTCCCCGCCGTCAAGCGCTACGTCGACGAACTCGCCCATTACAAGATCAATCACCTGCACCTGCACCTCACCGACGACCAGGGCTGGCGAATCGCCGTCGAGAGCTGGCCGAAGCTGGCCACGATCGGCGGTGCCGGCGAGGTCGGCGGCGGGCCCGGCGGCTACTACACCGCGCAGCAGTACGCAGAGATCGTGACGTATGCGGCGGCACGACACATCACCGTCGTCCCCGAGATCGACATGCCCGGACACGTCAACGCCGCCCTCACCGCCTATCCGGACCTCACCCGAGACGGGGTGGCCCCACCGCCGTACCTCGGAACCGACGTCGGCTTCAGCGCCCTCGCCGTGGACCGGGAACCGACCTACGGCTTCGTCGCCGACGTGATCGCCGAGATCGCCGCCCGCACTCCCGGCCCCTACCTGCACATCGGGGGCGACGAGGCGTGGACGCTGACCCGGGAGGAGTACACGGCGTTCATGAATCGCGCCCAGGCGATCGTCGCGGAGACCGGGAAGACGGTGATGGGCTGGCACCAGCTCGCCGTCGCCGATCACGTGCCCGGGCGGGTGCTGCAGTTCTGGGGGACCTCTCCGGAGGACCCCTCGGTCGCCGAAGCGGTACGACGGGGTGCCCGCGTCGTACTGTCCCCGGGTAACCGGACGTACCTCGATATGAAGTACACGCCGCAGACCCGGCTCGGTAAGGACTGGGCCGGCTGCGTCGACGTGCGCGAGGCGTACGACTGGGATCCCGCTGCCTACCTGATCGACGTCCCCGCCGCCGCGGTGCTCGGGGTCGAGGCTCCGCTCTGGACCGAGACCGTCACCACCCTGGCCGAGGCCGAGTACCTGACGTTCCCACGGCTGCCCGCCATCGCCGAGCTCGGCTGGTCCCCCGCCGCCGCCCATGACTGGGACGACTTCCGGCACCGCCTGGCCACGCACGCACCCCGCTGGGTCAACGCCGGTATCGCCTTCCACCCGTCGCCGCAGATCCCGTGGCCGATGTCGGGTACGCGAGCACCGGCCGCCGAGGTGCCCGCCCAGGGCAGCCGACCGGACACGCCGACCGGGCGCGCCGCTGCTCAGCCGCCGGACTCGTCGAGCTCGGCACCCTCCGGCACACCGTCGGCGTCGCGGTCGGCCAACCAGCCGTCCGGCAGGTAGACCTTGCCCGGCGAGTTCGTCCGGCCGCGCGGCTGCCCGAGGATCTCCCTCGGATACGGCAGCGCCGGGTCGAGCTTGCCGAGCAGGTCGTCCAACTCCGCGAGGGACGAGACCATCGCCAGCGCCCGGCGCAGCTCGGCACCGACCGGGAACCCCTTCAGATACCAGGCGACATGTTTGCGCAGGTCCGTGCAGCCCTCCCGGTCGGATCCGAGCCACTCGACCAGCAGCTCGGCGTGGCGACGCAGCACCCGGGCCACCTCGCCGAGGTTCGGCAGCGCCCGGTCGTCTCGACCGGTGAACGCGGCTTGCAGGTCGGCGAACAGCCAGGGTCGGCCGAGGCAGCCGCGGCCGACCACCACGCCGTCGGCTCCGGTATGGGCGAGCATCCGCAGCGCGTCGTCGGCCTCCCAGATGTCGCCGTTGCCCAGCACCGGGATGTCAAGCGCCCGTTTGAGCTCCGCGATCGCGTCCCAGTCCGCGCTGCCCGAGTAGCGTTGGGCGGCGGTCCGGCCGTGCAGCGCGACCGCGGCGACCCCGGCGTCCTGCGCGATGCGTCCCGCCTCCAGGTAGGTCAGATGGTCGTCGTCGATGCCCTTGCGCATCTTCACGGTCACCGGTACGCCGGCCGGTGCCGCGGCCGCCACGGCCGCCCGGACGATACGTGCGAACAGCCGGCGTCGCCAGGGGAGCGCCGCGCCCCCGCCTCGGCGGGTCACCTTCGGCACCGGGCAGCCGAAGTTGAGGTCGATGTGGTCGGCGAGCCCCTCCTCGACCACCATCCGTACCGCGGCCGCCGTCGTTCCCGGGTCGACACCGTAGAGCTGCAGGCTGCGGGGACGCTCGTCCCCGGCGAAGGTGACCATGCGCAGCGTCTTCGGGTTCCGCTCGACCAGCGCCCGGGTGGTGACCATCTCGCAGACGTACAGGCCGCCGCCCTGCTCGCGACACAGGCGTCGGAACGCCACGTTGGTGATCCCGGCCATCGGGGCGAGGACCACCGGCGGCCACACCCGGTGCGGCCCGAGGGTGAGCGCCGGTCGCACGGCACCCGGGCCGCCGGTGGCGGCCGGGACCCGATCGGTGGACGTCGCGCTACGGCTCACAGCCGGTCAGCAGCCCGGAAGGCGCTCGATCAGGTAGCGCTCCACCTGGTCGAGCGAGATCCGTTCCTGCCGCATGGTGTCCCGGTCCCGCACCGTGACCGCGTCGTCCTCCAACGTGTCGAAGTCGACGGTCACGCAGAACGGGGTGCCGATCTCGTCCTGTCGGCGGTAACGCTTGCCGATCGCCTGTGTCTCGTCGTACTCGACGACCCAGCGTCGACGCAACGCCGCGGCGAGGTCACGCGCCTTCGGCGACAGCGCGGGGTTGCGCGACAACGGCAGCACAGCCACCTTGACCGGCGCGAGCCGGGGGTCGAACCGCAGCACGGTCCGCTTGTCGACGCCGCCCTTGGTGTTGGGCGCCTCGTCCTCGTCGTAGGCCTCCAGCAGGAAGGCCAGCACGGCGCGCGTGAGGCCCGCGGCCGGTTCGATGACGTACGGGATCCAGCGTTCGCCCTTCTCCTGGTCGAAGTAGGAGAGGTCGACACCGGAGTGCTTGCTGTGAGTGGACAGGTCGAAGTCGGTGCGGTTGGCGATGCCCTCAAGTTCGGCGAACTCGGACCCGCCGAACTGGAAGCGGTACTCGATGTCCACGGTCCGCTTCGAGTAGTGGGACAGCTTCTCCTTGGGGTGCTCGTACAACCGCAGGTTCTCGGCCGAGATCCCCAGGTCGGTGTACCAGTTCCAGCGCTGCTCGATCCAGTACTCGTGCCACTGCTCGTCGGTGCCGGGCTCGACGAAGAACTCCATCTCCATCTGCTCGAACTCGCGGGTGCGGAAGATGAAGTTGCCGGGCGTGATCTCGTTGCGGAAGCTCTTGCCCACCTGCGCGATACCGAACGGCGGCTTCTTGCGGGCGGCACTCATCACGTTCGCGAAGTTGACGAAGATGCCCTGCGCGGTTTCCGGCCGCAGGTAGTGCAGGCCCTCGTCGCTCTCCACCGGGCCGAGGAAGGTCTTCATCAGGCCGTTGAACATCCGAGGCTCGGTGAAGGCGCCCTTGACGCCGCAGTTGGGACAGTTGATCTCCACCAGAGAGGTGGGCAGTCGACCGTGGCGGGACTCGAAGGCCTCCTCCAACTGGTCGGCGCGGAACCGCTTGTGGCACGACTGGCACTCGGTGAGCGGGTCCACGAACGCGTCGAGGTGACCGGAGGCGGCCCAGACCTGCCGGGCCAGGATGACCGCCGAGTCGAGACCGACGATGTCCTCGCGTTCCTGGACCATCGACTTCCACCACTGGCGGCGGACGTTCTCCTTGAACTCGACGCCGAGCGGACCGTAATCCCAGGCCGACCGGGTACCCCCGTAGATCTCGCTGGACGGGAAGACGAAGCCCCGGCGTTTGGCGAGGTTGACGACGGCATCGACTCGGTCGACTGGCATGATCTCCTCCTACGCCGGCTGGCGGCCGGCGGGGACAGGTCGCGGATGTTGCGGACAGATCGCCTGACGGCAGGACCAACGGTACGACGCCCATGGGCCCAGGCCCAGCAGATTACCTCCGGGTCGGTGCGCGCCTTTCGGCACCTCGTCGCCCCGGATCGGCGGGCCGGGGTCAGCCGATCTCGCAGATTTCCAGGTCCCCGGTGTCGCGGTCCTGAACCAGGCGGAACTCCAGGGTGTCGCGGCCCCCGCCGGGGTAGGTGACCTCGACGGGTGTGTCGACGACGAGTTCCGTCTGGCCGCTGATCCGCGGCTCACCCACCCGGTAGTCGACGATCTCGGGCTCGGCGCGCACCCGCCGTTCGAAGGCCGGCCGGGACTCCTGTTGCTGCCGCTCGTCGCAGAGCAGCGCGTACGCGTCCGTGAACCGGTCCTGGGAGACCGCGTCGAGGTAGTCGCCGACGACCACCCGAGCCTGCTCCTGCAGCGCCCGGCCGGCGACGATGTTCAACCCGATCAGTAGCGTTCCACCCCCGCCGCAGATCAGCACGACGGCGAGCAGGGCGGTGCTGATCCCGAGCCACAGCCGGGTCGCGCGGCCCTCGATCGGCGGAGCCGCGAACGGCGGTCGTACGCCGGGACCGGCAGGCGGCGACGGAACGTCCGGGCCGGGGGCCGGCGGACCACCGAGGGGTACGGCGGGTGGCGGCGATCCGGCCGGTCCGGGAATGGTCATGGTGGCTAGGTTAGTGGCTAACCGACGCCTCGACCGGGACCCGGCGCACGATCGCTGGGCAATACGGTCACGTCGCCTCCGGGCAGGGCACCGGCCAGCACCTCGTACGCGGACGGTTCGTCGACCGATTCGGCGAGCAGGGGCGTGGCCTGGACCTTGACCTCGAACGCGCCGAGCGCTCGACGGTAGGCGCCGACCGACTCCCATTCGGTCACCAGGCACCAGCAGGTGGGGTCGTCCAGCGCACGGGTGAGCCGCCCGCGCTGGTAGCCGGGACGGGCGGCGAGCGCGGCTAGCGCCGCGTGGGCCCGCTCGACGAACGCCGCCGCGTCGGACTCCGCGACGGCGAACCGGTTCATCACCAGCACGTGACGCCTCCTTCGGCCGGTCTCGTACAGTCACCCGGTATGCAGCGTACGCAGCACCCGCTTCTGTCCCGCTTGGCCCGGATCAATCCGACGGCCGCCTTTCTCGCCGCCTTGGCGCTGGTCCTGGTCGGGCTCTTCGCTCCCGGCGTGATCGGTGGCGTGGTGCTGTTCGCGCTCGCCGCGGGCCTGGCGGTGCTGCTGGTGACGACCTGGCCGGTGCAGGCACCGCACACCCGGATGCTGCGGCTGGTGATGGTGACCGCGCTGGCGGCGGTGGCCCTCGCCAAGATCTTCTGACCGGCACGCCGACGCCCGCCCATGCAACCATGCGCTTTTGACAATCATTATCAATAACGCGCACAGTTGACCCATGGGTCGAACCGCATTGCGCACCTTCGCCACCGCGACCGCCGCCCTCGCCCTGATCGGTGTGGCGAGCTGCACCACCGACGGGCCTGACGACGGCCGGGTCGACGTGGTCGCCGCCGCCTACCCGCTGCAGTTCGTCGCCGAACGCGTCGGCGGTGACGCCGTGCGCGTCACGGCGTTGGCCAAGCCGGGCGCGGAGCCGCACGACGTGGAACTCAACCCGGGGCAGGTCGGCCAGATCAGCAAGGCAGACCTGATCGTCTATCTGAGCGGCTTCCAACCCGCCGTTGACGAGGCGGTGGCGCAGGAGGGCGGCGACCGGGGGTTCGACGTGGCCGAGGTGGTCCCGCTGCTGGACGCGGCGGCCGGCGCCCACCGGCACGACGAGGCGGACGAACACCGGCACGACAGCGGTAAGGATCCACACGTCTGGTTGGACCCGGTCCGGTTGGCCACCGTCGGGGACCGCCTGGCCGAACGCCTCGCCGAGACCGATCCCGACCGCGCCGACGGCTACCGCGCACGGGCCGCGGCGCTGCGCGACGAACTGGAGACGCTCGACCGCGAGTACCGCGACGGTCTCGGCACCTGCCGGCGGCGGGAGATCGTGGTCAGTCACGCCGCGTTCGGCTACCTCGCCGATCGGTACGGGCTGGAGCAGATCGCCGTCAGCGGACTGACCCCGGATGACGACCCCGCGCCACAGCAACTCGCCGAAGTCGTCGAGGAGGCCAAGGCGCACGGTGCCACCACGATCTTCTTCGAGACCCTGGCCAGTCCGAAGGTCGCCGAGACCATCGCCCGGGAGGTCGGCGCGCAGACAGCGGTGCTCGATCCGATCGAAGGACCGACGCCCGGCGCGGACTACCTCGCGCTGATGCGGACCAACCTAGCCGCGCTGAAGTCCGCCCTGGGGTGCTCATGACACCGGTGATCGAGGTCGTGGACGGATCCGTCGGCTACGGCAACCGGGGCGTGCTGCGCGGCGTGTCGGTGACCGTGTCCCCCGGCGAAGTGGTCGCGGTGCTCGGCACGAACGGTTCGGGCAAGTCGACGCTCGTCCGGGCCATCCTCGGCCTCGTCCCGCTCACCGCCGGTTCGGTGGCCCTGTTCGGCACTCCGCTGCGCCGCTTCCGGCAGTGGTCCCGCATCGGCTACGTGCCCCAACGTCTCGGCGCGGGCAGCGGGGTGCCCGCCACGGTCGCCGAAGTCGTCGCCGCCGGACGGCTCAGCCGGCGCGGGCTGCTCCGCCCGGCACGCTCGACCGATCGAGCGGCGGTCGCCGCGGCACTGCGGGCGGTCGGGCTCAGCGAGCGCGCCGACGAGCCGGTGTCCACCCTCTCCGGGGGCCAGCAGCAGCGAGTCCTCATCGCCCGGGCGCTGGCCGGCGAACCGGAGCTGCTCGTCCTCGACGAACCGACCGCAGGCGTGGACGCCGCCAGCCAGGAGGCGTTCGCGGCGGCGCTGCGGGACTTCCTCGCCGGGACCGGCGGCAACGGCACCGCGCCGGGACGACCGGGCGGCACGGTCCTGCTGGTCGCCCACGAGCTCGGCCCGCTGCAGCCGTTGGTCAGCCGGGCCCTCGTCGTGCACGAGGGACGGATCGCCCACGACGGCCCGGTGCCGGCCCCGGTGGGACATCACGCCGAGCCCGGTCACGACCATGTGCATCCGCACGGGCCCGAACAGCCGCCGGGGATGTGGAGCCGATGAGTCTCTTCCAGTACGACTTCATGATTCGCGCGCTGATCGGCGCGTTGATCATCGGCCTCACCGCTCCGGCCATCGGGATCTACCTGGTGCAGCGGCGGATGTCGCTGATCGGCGACGGGGTGGGGCACATAGCGCTGACCGGCGTCGGGATCGGCCTGCTGTTCCACCGCTCCCCCGTGCTCGGCGCGGTCATCGCCGCCGTGCTCGGCGCGGTCGTCGTCGAACTGATCCGCGAGCGCGGACGCACCTCCGGCGACCTGGCCCTGGCCATTCTCTTCTACGGCGGCATCGCCGGCGGCGTGCTGCTCGTCGGGCTCTCCGACAGCAGCAGCGCGGCGTTGACGTCGTACCTGTTCGGGGCGCTCACCACCACCTCCGGGACCGATCTGATCACGATCGGAGTGCTGGGCGCGACGGTGCTGGCCACGATGATCCTGTTGCGCCCGGCGCTGTTCGCGGTCTGCCACGACGAGGAGCACGCGCGGGTGTCCGGCCTCCCGGTGCGGGCGCTCAACCTGCTGCTCGCCGCGGCCACCGCGGTCACCGTGACGATCGCCATGCGCACGGTCGGCCTGTTGCTGATCAGCGCGCTGATGGTGGTGCCGGTCGCCACCGCCGAGCAGATCAGCCGCGGCTTTCGCAGCACGATGGCGCTGGCGATGGGGCTGGGCGTGCTCGTCGCCGCGGCCGGCATGTGGCTGGCGGCCACCGCGGACACGGCACCGGGCGCCACCATCGTGGTGCTCGCGATCGCCGGGTTCCTGGCGGTCGTGGTCGGTCGCGGCCGGCTACGGGCGATCCGCCGGCGGTCCGCGCCGCCGCACCCGATCACGCCGGAGCCCGCCGAGGTGATGCTCGCCGAGACGGCGCAGCAGAACTGAACTGGTTATCGTTGCAACATGGCTGGCACAAACGGCTTTGCCGCGTACCAGGAGGCCGGCGAGCTGCTGCGAGCCCTGTCGGCACCGATCCGGGTCGCGATCGTCACCGAACTCGCCGACGGCGAGCGCTGCGTGCACGAGCTGGTGGAACGGCTCGGCGTGGCGCAGCCACTGGTCTCCCAGCACCTGCGGGTACTGCGCGGAGCCGGCGTGGTGAAAGGCACCAGACGCGGCCGGGAGATCGCCTACTCCCTGGTCGACGACCACATCGCCCACATCGTCGCCGACGCGGTCAACCACGTTCGGGAGCTCCGTTGACGGAACGTTCGGCGGCCGAACCGCCCATGCCCCGCAACACCCGGCAGCGTGCCGCGGTGAACGCCCTGCTCGGCGAGGTGGCAGGCTTCCACAGCGCGCAGGAGCTGCACGCGATGCTGCGCGACCGGGGTGCCCGGGTGGGGTTGACCACCGTCTACCGGACCTTGCAGGGGATGGCCGACGCGGGCGAGATCGACGTGATGCGCCTGCCGAGCGGCGAGCACCGCTACCGACGGTGCAGCAAGAGTCAGCATCACCACCATCTGGTGTGCCGGTCCTGCGGCGCGACCGTGGAGGTCGAGGAACCCGCCGTGGAGGCATGGGCGGACGCGGTGGCGAGGCAGCACGGATACACCGATGTCCACCACACCCTGGAGATCCTCGGCGTCTGCCCAGCCTGCGCCGCCTGATCAGCCCGCTCCGTCGAGGTCCGACGGGATGCGGCGACGGACATCGGGCACCGTCGCCGGACCCGGCTGCCATGTCGCCACCCAGGGCTGGTCCCCGTCCGCGGTGACCACGCCGGCCTCCAGGAACGCGTAGCGGCCTTCGAGAACCCGCCGAGCCGCCGCATCGTCGACCTCGTCGGTGTTGGTCCAGAGCTCGTCGAACAGCCGTTCCGCCCGCAGCCGCGCCTGCCGGCAGAACAGGTCGGCCAGCTCGACGCTCTCCGGCCGCTCGGCCCGCTCCGCCCGGGCCCGTACGCACACCGCCGAGATCGCGAACAGTTCCGCGCCGATGTCCACGATCCGTCCGAGGAACGCCTGCTTGCGCTCCAACCTGCCCTGCCAGCGGGACATCGCGTAAAAGGTGGACCGGGCCAGCTTGCGGGAGGCCCGCTCCGCGTAACGCAGATGACGGGCCAGCGCCCCGTACCCGCGATAGGCACCGGGCAGCCGTCCCCGACCCAGGGCGAGCGTCGGCAGCCAGCGGGTGTAGAAGGCGGCGGCCCGCGCCCCGGCCCGCAGCTTGCCGCCCCACCCGACGTCCGGATCGATGATGTCCCCGGCGACGGACAGATGGGTGTCCACCGCTTCCCGCGCGATCAGCAGGTGCATGAACTCGGTGGAGCCCTCGAAGATCCGGTTGATGCGCAGGTCGCGCAGCAGCTGTTCGACGGCGATCGGGCGCTCGCCCCGAGCCGCCGACGAGTCCGCCGTCTCGTAGCCGCGCCCGCCCCGGATCTGGACGAGTTCGTCGGCGACCTGCCAGGCCAACTCGCTGGCGTACAGCTTGACCAGCGCGGCCTCGATCCGGATGTCGTTGCGGTCGTCGTCGGCGAGCCGACAGCACAGGTCGAGCATCGCCTCCATGCCGTACGTGGACGCGGCGATGAAGGCCAGCTTCTTGGCCACCGCCTCATGCTCACCGACCGGCCGACCCCACTGGACCCGTTCGGCGGCCCACTGCCGGGCCACGTTGAGCGACCACTTGCCCGCCCCCACGCACATGGCCGGCAGGGAGAGCCGTCCGGTGTTCAACGTGGTCAACGCGATCTTCAAACCGCGCCCCTCGCCGCCGATGACGTTCTCCTTGGGGACGAACACGTCGTGGAAGCGGGTGACGCTGTTCTCGATGCCGCGCAGCCCGAGGAAGGCGTTGCGCCGCTCGATGGTGATGCCCGGCGAGTCGCCTTCGACCACGAACGCCGTGATGCCGCCGGGGCGTCCCGCTGCGGCCGGCACCCGGGCCATGACCACGAGCAACGTCGCGACGGTGCCGTTGGTCGCCCACAGCTTGACCCCGTTGAGCCGGTAGCCGGTACCGTCCTCGGTCGGCTCGGCGGTCGCTGCCAGACGTGCCGGATCGGAGCCGACGTCCGGCTCGGTGAGCAGAAAGGCCGACACCTCGCCCGCGGCGAGCCGGGGCAGGAACCGTTGCTTCTGCTCCGCACTGCCGAACAGCTTCAGCGGCTGCGGCACGCCGATCGACTGGTGCGCCGACAGCAGCGCGCCGATCGCCGGGCTGACCGAGCCGGCCAGCATCAGGGCACGGCAGTAGTGCAGGTTGGACAGCCCCAGTCCGCCGTACTCCTCGTCGATCTTCATGCCGAAGGCCCCGATCCTGGCCAGACCGCGGAAGACCTCGTCGGGTATCCACGCCTCCCGCTCGATCTGCGCCCCGTCCACTTCGGAGCTGAGGTACGCGTCGAGACGGGCGAGGAACTCCTCGGCCCGGTCGGCGCGCGCCGGATCGGGCGACGGCAGCGGATCCAGCAACTCGATCCGGAGCCGGCCGAGGAACAGTTCCTTACCGAAGCTCGGTTTGCGCCATTCCGTCTCCCGGGCCGCCTCCGCGACTCGTCGGGCTTCCTTCTCCGACACCTGCCCGGCTTGCCGGGGCACACGGGACAGGCGGTCGTTGCTTCGCGTTGTGGTCACGGCTACCCCCTTCGGGGTGAGGGTGCGGATACGCGAGCGCTCGTGTGATACACGTTACACTCTGTCGCTACCCACCGGTAGCCGTCGATCCTTGACCGGCCGGGCAGCCTAGCGGTCCGGACGGTGGCCGGGCCCACACTCATCGAAGCAGGGCTGTTCGTCGGCTGTCTTCGGTGCTAGCGTCCCGAGAAACTGCACATCCGACAGGGGAGCGCACAGCGCTGAGAGTGCGGCACCGCCGCAGACCCTCGCACCTGATCTGGGTAATGCCAGCGCAGGGAGTTCGGTCGATGCTCCAGCTCGCGCCGCCGTCCCGTGACCCGGGCCGCGGCGTGCGTCTTCTCCTGGTTCGCGATCGGGACTGGGAGGAAAACGTGAGTAACCCCATCGCCACCCGTTGGCGTACCATCGCCGCCCGTTGGCGTACCATCGCCGCCCGTTGGCGTACCCTCATCCCCCGTTGGCGTACGATCGACATCGTCGTCGCCTCGGTGATCGCGGTCGCCTTCGGCGTCATCTTCTGGGCCTGGAACCTGGTGTGGGCGACCACCGAGGCCGCGTTCATGTTCTTCCCACCGGCCCAGACGTCGATCTACGGCGTCTGGATGATCCCCGCGGTGCTCGGGAGCCTGATCATCCGCAAGCCGGGTGCGGCGCTCTACTGTGAAACCCTGGCCGCCACGGTATCCGCGATGCTCGGCAGCGAGTGGAGCGTCATGTTGATCGTGCAGGGCCTGGTCCAGGGCGCCGGCGCCGAGGTTGCCTTCGCCGCCTTCCGTTACCGGACCTTCCGCCTGCCGGTCGCGCTCCTCGCCGGCGCGCTGGCGGGGCTGGGCGCCGCGATCTTCGACTTCTTCGTCTGGACAGTCCACTACGCCCTGTTCGCCTACCGGATCCCGTACGCGGCGATCACCATCGCAAGCGCCACCCTCATCGCGGGCGCAGGCGGCTTACTGCTGACCCGCTCGCTCGCCCGGACCGGCGTGCTGGACCGCTTTCCGGCCGGCCGGGAACGCGCCGCCATCTGAGCACCACGTGCACGCCGACCATGAGGTCAGACCTTCGGACCGCTGACCTGATGATCGACCAGGAGGGGAGACGGTGAGCACCGTCGAATTGCGCGGGTTCGGATGGCGGCATGCGGGGCGCAGATCCTGGGCCGTCCGCGGTCTCGACCTGCGCGTCGAGCACGGAGAACGGGTGCTGCTGCTAGGCCCATCAGGGTCCGGCAAGAGCACCCTGCTCGCCGCGCTCGCTGGACTGCTCGCCGAGGACTCCGGTGAGCAGGAGGGCACCGTCGAGATCGACGGGCTGGAGCCACGCAAGGCGCGCGAGCGGGTGGGCATCGTCTTCCAGGATCCGGAAAGCCAGCTGGTGATGGCCCGCTCCGGCGACGACGTGGCGTTCGGACTGGAGAACCGGGGCACCCCGGTCGACGAGATCTGGCCCCGGGTGGATCGAGCGCTGCGCCGGGTCGGATTCCGGTACGACCGAGACCGGCCCACCGCCGCACTCTCCGGCGGGGAGCAGCAACGCCTCGCCCTGGCCGGCGCGCTGGCGCTGCACCCCGGCCTGCTCCTGCTCGACGAACCGACCGCCAACCTCGATTCGGACGGTGCCGCCCTGGTACGCGCCGCGATCCGAGCCGCCGGCGACTGCGACACCACACTCATCCTGGTGGAACACCGGGTCGCCGAGGCACTGCCGCTGGTCGACCGGGTGGTGGTGCTGGAACCGGGCGGCGGAGTACGGGCCGACGGGCCGCCGGAGCGGGTGTTCACCGAACACGGTGCGGCGCTGGCCGCGGCGGGGGTGTGGGTGCCGGGCCACCCGGTGCCGCCCCGGCACGCCGCCGGCCCGCCCGGCGAACTGCTGCTCGCCGCCGAGGCCGCCGGCCTCGCCCCACGCCTCGACCCGACGGACCTGTCGGTACGGGAAGGCGAGGCGCTCGCCGTCCTCGGGCCGAACGGTGCGGGCAAATCCACCCTGGCGCTGCTGCTCGGCGGGCTGCTCAAACCGACCACCGGACGGGTCACCGCCACCTCGACACTGGCCGGGGCGGACGCGGCCGCTCCCCCGCACCGGTGGCGCGCCTCGGCGCTGGTGCGCCGAATCGGCTCGGTGTTTCAGGACCCGGAACACCAGTTCGTCGCCGGCACCGTCGCGGACGAGCTGGCCCTCGGCCCGCGCCGCATCGGGCAACCGGAGCCCGCCGTCCAGGCCCGAGTCGACGAGTTACTGGCCCGGCTGCGGCTCGACCGGCTGGCCGGAGCGAACCCGTACACCCTGTCCGGCGGGGAGGCGCGGCGGTTGAGCGTGGCCACCGCACTGGCCACCGCGCCCCGGGTGCTGATCCTGGACGAACCGTCCTTCGGTCAGGACCGCCGGACCTGGCTCGAGCTGGTCGACCTGCTCGCCGACCTGCGCGACGAGGGTCACGCGGTCGTCGCCGTCACCCATGACGCCGACTTCGTCGCGGCGGTGGCCGATCGCAGCGTCCGACTGTCCGGGGGGCAGCGGTGATCACCGTCGAGCCGCTCACCACCGGCACGCACGCACCGCTGGCCCGGCGCAACCCGGTGGCCAAACTGGCCGCCGCGCTGGTTTTCGCGCTCGCGCTGCTCGCCACCCTGGACCCGGTCGCGCCGGCCATCGCCATCGGCGTCGAACTGGCCGCCCTGCCCTTCTTCGGCATCTCATACCGCGCGCTGGCCCGCCGGGCGGTGCCGCTGCTGCTCGTCGCCGCCGGCGTCCTGCTCACCCTGGTGCTGTTCGCCGCCGAACGCGACGGCGCCGAACTGCTCCGCCTCGGACCGATCCTCATCACCACCGGCGTGCTGTACACGGCCCTCGGGTTGGCGCTGCGGGTGCTCGGGGTGGCCCTGCCCGGTGTGATCGTCTTCGCCACCACCGATCCGACGGACCTGGCCGACGCGCTGGTGCAGAACGCCCGGGTGCCGGCCCGATTCGCGATCGGCGCACTGGCCGCGTTCCGACTGGTGCCGCTGTTGAGCCAGGAGTGGCAGAGCATCAGCATGGCCAGACGGGCACGCGGGGTGGACGTCGGGCGCGACCCGGTGGCGAAACTACGCCTGTTCGCCTCGACCGCGTTCGGGCTGCTGGTGGTGGCCATCCGGCGGGGCACCCGGCTCGCCACAGCGATGGACGCCCGCGGTTTCGACTCCGACCGCCCGCGTACCTTCGCCCGCCGGCAGCACTTCGGTCCGGCCGACGCCGCGCTGATCGTCGGGGCGGCACTGCTGGCCGCTGCCGCTCTGGGGGTCAGCATCCTGCTCGGCACCTTCCGCCCGCTGATCGGCTGAGCCACCCGGCGCGACCGCGATACGGTCACCACGACGCGGATTGTGCAGCTACGGGGGTGGCAGGATGGCCCGGCAGACGACGACGCAGGCGACCGCGCAGATCGGGGTGACCGGGCTGGCCGTGATGGGCCGCAACCTCGCGCGGAATCTGGCCCGGCACGGATACCGGGTGGCGGTGCACAACCGCTCCCCGGAGCGCACCCGCAGCCTGATCGCCGAGCACGGCCACGAGGGGACCTTCGTGCCCAGCGAGTCACTGCCCGACTTCGTGGCCTCGCTGCAACGGCCCCGGGCGATCGTGGTGATGGTCAAGGCCGGCGGACCGACCGATGCCGTGATCGCGGATCTGACCCCGCTGCTCGACCCCGGCGACATCGTGGTCGACGCGGGCAACGCGCACTTCGCGGACACCCAACGCCGGGAGGCGGAACTGCGCCGACACGGGCTGCACTTCGTGGGTGCCGGGGTCTCCGGCGGAGAGGAGGGTGCGCTGCACGGCCCGAGCGTCATGCCCGGCGGGTCGGACGAGGCGTACGCCCGGGTCGGCCCGATCTTCGAGTCGATCGCCGCCCAGGTCGACGGGGTGCCCTGTTGCGCCCATGTCGGCCCGGACGGCGCCGGGCACTTCGTCAAGATGGTACACAACGGCATCGAGTACGCCGACATGCAGGTCATCGCCGAGGCGTACGACCTGCTCCGCTCCGGTCTGTCCGCCAGCCCCCGAGAGATCGCGGAGATCTTCCGCACCTGGCACAGCGGGGATCTGGAGTCGTTCCTGATCGAGATCACCGTTGACGTGCTGGCGCACACCGACGCCGCCACCGGGCAGGCGTTCGTCGACATCGTGCTCGACCAGGCCGAGCAGAAGGGCACCGGGCGGTGGACCGTGCAGAACGCGCTCGACCTGGGCGTCCCGATCACCGCGATCGCCGAGGCCACCTTCGCCCGCTCCCTGTCCGGACACGGCGACCAGCGCGCCGCCGCTCGAATGTTCGGCGACGGCGATACGGGGTGGGCGGTCGAGCGGCGCAACGAGTTCATCGAGGACGTGCGTCGGGCGCTGCTCGCCGCCAAGATCGTCGCGTACGCGCAGGGCTTCGACCATATCCGCGCCGGCAGCCGGGAGTACGACTGGCGCATCGATCCGGGCGTGGTGGCCACCATCTGGCGCGGTGGCTGCATCATCCGCGCCCGCTTCCTGGACCGCATCCGTCAGGCGTACGACGATCAGCCGGACCTGGCGACGCTCCTGGTGGCCCCGTACTTCGCCGCAACGATCGCCCAGTGCGTGCCGAGCTGGCGGCGGGTGATCGCCGACGCCGTACGGGCCGGGGTGCCGGTGCCCGCCCTGGCCGCGTCCCTGTCGTACTTCGACGCGCTGCGGCGCGACCGGCTGCCCGCCGCGCTGATTCAGGGCCTGCGGGACAACTTCGGGGCGCACACCTACCGCCGAGTCGACCGGCCGGGCACGTTCCACACCCGCTGGTCGGGAGAGCTCACCGAAGTGGAGGTTTGAGCTCCTCGGACGGTGCGACCGGGTTGGGCAGTGCCCCACCGAAGCGGCGGTCCCGTTTGGCGTACAGCTCGCAGGCGTACCAGAGGTGTCGCCGGTCGAAGTCGGGCCAGAGCACGTCGAGGAAGACCAGTTCGGCGTAGGCCGACTGCCACAGCAGGTAGTTGGACAGACGCTGCTCGCCGGACGGCCGCAGGAAGAGGTCGACCTCGGGTACCTCGGGGTGGTAGAGGTAGCGGGCGAACAGCTTCTCGTTGACTTTGTCCGGATCGATCTTTCCGGCGGCCGCGTCCCGCGCGATCGCGGCGGCCGCGTCGACGATCTCCGCCTGCCCGCCGTAGTTGACGCAGAACTGCAGGGTCAGCGTGGAGTTGTGCCGCGACATCTCCTCCGCCGTCCGCAGTTCGGCGATCACGCTCTTCCAGAGCCGTCCCGCCCGGCCCGACCAGACGACCCGTACCCCGAGGTCGATCAACTGGTCGCGGCGGCGGCGGATCACGTCCCGGTTGAAGCCCATCAGGAAGCGCACCTCCTCGGGCGAGCGCCGCCAGTTCTCGGTGGAGAAGGCGTACGCCGACAGGTACGGGATGCCCAGCTCGATCGCACCCTCGATGGTGTCGAACAGCGAGTGCTCCCCCGCCTCGTGTCCCTTGGTCCGCGGCAGCCCCCGCTGTTTGGCCCACCGTCCGTTGCCGTCCATGACGATGGCCACATGCCGGGGCAGGGCCTGCGGCGGCAGCGCCGGGGGCCGTGCTCCGGAGGGGTGCGGGGACGGCGGTACGGGCTGCCGACGGCGGGCGGCACGACTCATGACACTCTCCCGTTTCCTGCGCCTGGACTGCTCCGGTCAACCAGCGGCAGCGAGCGTAACCCGCGCTCCAGATGCCACTGCAGGTGAGCGGCGACCAGGCCGCTGCATTCTCGCCGTACCGCCGGCTCGCTCGCGTCCGCCAGTCGCCAGTCCCCGGTGACGAGCGCGGACATCAGGTCGAAGGTGGCGGGGGCCGGGTGGACCGAACCCGGCGGGCGGCAGTCCGGGCACACCGCGCCGCCCGCGGGCACGGAGAAGGCCCGGTGCGGCCCGCCGGTGCCGCACACCGCGCAGTCGGTCAGCGCGGGCGCCCACCCGGCCAGGGTCATGCCGCGCAGCAGGTACGCGTCGAGCACCAACGTGGTGGCGTGTTCCCCGGCGGCCAACGCGCGCAGCGCCCCCAGGGTGAGCAGGAAGAGCCGGGTCGACGGCTCTCGCTCGACCGGGGTGAAGCGCTCGGCGGTCTCCGCGATCGCGCTGGCGGCCGTGTACCGGGGATAGTCGTCGAGGAAGTGCTTGCCGTACAGGCTGATGCCCTCCACCTGACTGACGGTGTGCAGCGAGCTGCGGTGTTCGTCGAGGTCGCCGGCGAGCTGCAGGTCGACGTGGCCGAAGGGTTCCAGCCGAGCCCCGAACCGAGAACCGACCCGCCGCACCCCGCGGGCGACCGCCCGCAGCCGGCCGTGCCGGCGGGTCAGCAGGGTGATGATCCGGTCGGACTCGCCGAGCTTCTGCGCGCGCAGCACCACCGCGTCGTCGCGGTAGAGCGGTCGGCGATATCCGGGCACCGGCCCATTCTCCATCCGCGGGACGATTCGGGGACGGCGGGACAGCCCCGTCGGTCAGAAGCCGAGTCTGCGCAGCTGCTTCGGGTCCCGCTGCCAGTCCTTCGCCACCCGCACGTGCAGGTCGAGGTAGACGCGGCTGCCGAGCAGTTCTTCGATCTGCTGACGGGCCCGGGTCCCGACCTCTTTGAGCCGGCTGCCTCGCGCCCCGATCACGATGCCTTTCTGACTGGGTCGTTCCACGTAGACGTGCGCGTAGATCTTGGTGAGCCGGTCCTCGGGGATCATCTCCTCGACCACCACCGCGATGGAGTGCGGCAACTCCTCCCGTACGCCCTCCAGAGCGGCCTCCCGGATCAGTTCGGCGACCAGCACCGTCTCCGGCTCGTCGGTGAACATGTCGTCCGGGTAGAGCTGCGGTGACGGCGGCAGGTACCGGATCATCACGTCGATCAGCGTGTCGACCTGCTCTCCGGTGACGGCGCTGACCGGCACCACCTCGGCGAAGTCGCCGAGCTCGCTGACCGCGATGAGTTGCTCGGCCAAGCGCTTGCGGTCCACCAGGTCGGTCTTGGTCACCACGGCCAGGACGGTGGCCCGCAGCTCGGCTATCTCGCTGCTGATGAACCGGTCGCCGCGCCCCACCGGCTCGTTCGCCGGGATGCACAGACCGATCACGTCGACCTCGCTCCACGTCTGCCGGACCAGGTCGTTGAGCCGCTGGCCGAGCAGGGTACGGGGGCGGTGCAGCCCGGGCGTGTCCACCAGCACCAACTGCGAGTCCGGGCGGTGCAGCACCCCCCTGATCACGTGCCGGGTGGTCTGGGGCTTGCTCGACGTGATGGCGATCTTCTGCCCGACGATGGCGTTGGTCAGGGTCGATTTCCCGGCGTTCGGCCGGCCCACGAAGCAGGCGAACCCGGCCCGGTACGGCTGGTCGCCTCCGTCCCTGGCGGGCGCGATCACTCCGTCACCGTGCCGAGCACCGTGCCGTCCGGCGCGGCCAGGTAGATCGGCGCGTCCGGTGCCAGATCCCGCACCGCGGCCCGGCCGGCCTCGTCCAACGCGGACGTCTCGCCGACCACAACTGCCGCCTCCAGTCGGGTGGCGCCCGCGGCGGCCGCCGAGGCGACGGCGAGTTGCAGCGCGGTCAGGGTCAGCGACGGCAGGGCGATGCTCGCTGCGGCGTAGGTGCGTCCGTCCTGATCACGTACCGCCGCCCCGGCGAGCGCACCGATGCGGGCCCGCGCCCCGCGGGCCAGCACGACCAGTTTGGCGTCCTCCGCGCCGAGCTCCACGGAGGTGCCGGCGGTGGATGGTTCAGGCATCGACAGGCTGCCTCTCCTCGTCCTGGTTCTGCTGCCCCATTCTCGCCTCTGCCGGCACGACGCGATCCGGTGGCCCCGGCACCCCGGCCGCGTCGTCGCCGACCCGGCTGACCAGGACCGTGTCGATCCGGTTGCGCCGCCCGGCGGTTCCCTCGGCGACCAGGCGGAGTCCGTGTACCTCGGTCACCGCGCCGGGAATCGGCACCTTACCCAGCGCGTGGGCGAGTAGTCCGCCGACCGTCTCCACCGCCTCGTTCGGCAGTTCGACACCGAACAGCTCGCCGAGGTCGTCGACGGACAGCCGGGCCGTGACCCGGACCGATCCGTCCGCCAGGTGCTGCACCGGTGGGCGTTCGACGTCGTACTCGTCGGTGATCTCGCCGACGATCTCCTCGAGGATGTCTTCGATGGTCACCAGGCCGCTGGTGCCCCCGTACTCGTCCACCACGATGACCAGGTGGGTACGGGCGGCCTGCATCTCGTGGAGCAGGTCGTCGATCGGTTTCGACTCGGGTACGAAGGTGGCCGGCCGCATCAGGTCCACCACCGGCACGTCGTCCGGCCCGCAGTCGCCCTGGGTGCGGCGCACGACGTCCTTGAGGTACAGCACACCGAGCACGTCGTCGATGTTCTCGCCGATGACCGGGATCCGGGAGAAGCCGGATCGGAGGAAGAGAGCGAGCGCCTGCCGCAGCGTCTTGTAGCCCTCGATCCACACCAGCTCGGTGCGTGGCACCATCACCTCGCGGGCCATGGTCCGCCCCAGCGCGAACACCGAATCGATCATCTGCCGCTCGCCGTGCTCGACCACACCGTCCCGCTCGGCGAGTTCGACCAGCTCCCGCAGCTCGATCTCGGTGGCGAACGGGCCCTGCCGGAAACCCTTGCCCGGGGTCACCGCGTTACCGATCATGATCAGCAGCGAGGCGAGCGGGTTGAGCGCCCGACCCAGCCAGCGAACCAGACCGGCGGTGGCGCGCCCGACCAGGTAGGCGTGCTGCCGACCGATGGTCCGGGGGGCGACGCCCACCACCACGAAGCTGACGAGGGTCATCGAGCCGGCGGCGACGAGGGCGGCCGTCCAGCCCGCGCCGAAGGTGTCCACCGCCACCAGCGCGACCAGCGTGGTCGCGATCAGCTCGCAGATCAGTCTGAGCAGCAGCAGCAGGTTGATGTGGCGAGCGGCGTCGGCGGCGACGCCGTGCAGCGCCCGTGCCCCCCACGCACCGCTGCGGGCCAGCTCACCGGCGCGGGCCGGCGAGACGGCCGCGAGTGCCGCCTCGGTCATGCCGAAGATGCCCGCGAGCAGCACCAGACCGGTGGCGATGACCAGGAGTTGCAGATCGGGCAGACCACCGGTGACCTCGGCGGCGGCCAGGGTCACCGGGGTGGGTAAGTGGTCGGACATCACTTGGCTCGCATCGTCTGCCAACCGGACAGCAGCCGGGCCTGGAGCGCGAACATCTCGCGCTCCTCCTCCGGTTCCGCATGGTCGTAACCGAGCAGGTGCAGGACACCGTGCACGGTCAGCAGGTGCAGTTCGTCGGCGGTCGAGTGCCCCGCGGCGGCCGCCTGTTTCGCGGCGACCTCCGGGCAGAGCACGATGTCGCCGAGCAGGGCGGGCTCGCCGCCGCTCGGCTCCCCCGGTCCGTGATCGATGCTGCCCTCATCCATGGGAAAGGCCAGCACATCGGTCGGCCCTTCGGCACCCATCCAGCGGTGGTTGAGTTCGGCCATGTAGTCGGAGTCGACCAACAGCACGGACAGTTCGGCGAGGGGGTTTACCCCCATCTCGTCGAGGGTGTACCGGGCCACGGCCAGTACGGCGTCGGTGTCGACCCCGACACCCGACTCGTTGGCGATCTCTATGGACAACTGTCTCCCCTGTTTGCTAACGACGCCGTCCGCGCCCGGGCACGGCGTGGACCCCCTGCCCCTGCTGCGCCTCACGGTCGGCGTCCCAGCGGGCGTAGGCGTCGATGATGTCCCCGACCAGCCGGTGACGCACCACGTCGTTGCTGGTCAACTGGGCGAAATGCACGTCCTCGACGTGTTCCAGGATCTCCCGTACCACGCGCAGCCCGCTGGTCGTGCCGTTGGGCAGGTCGACCTGGGTGACGTCCCCGGTCACCACGATCTTCGAGCCGAAGCCGAGCCGGGTGAGGAACATCTTCATCTGCTCGGGTGTGGTGTTCTGCGCCTCATCGAGGATGATGAAGGCGTCGTTGAGCGTGCGGCCCCGCATGTAGGCCAGCGGCGCCACCTCGATGGTTCCCGCCGCCATCAGCTTCGGGATCGACTCGGGATCGAGCATGTCGTGCAGCGCGTCGTAGAGCGGCCGCAAGTACGGGTCGATCTTCTCGGATAGGGTGCCGGGCAGGAATCCCAGCCGCTCCCCCGCCTCCACCGCCGGACGGGTCAGGATGATCCGGTTGACCTGCTTGGCCTGTAGCGCCTGCACGGCCTTGGCCATCGCCAGGTAGGTCTTCCCGGTTCCGGCCGGGCCGATACCGAAGACGATCGTGTGGGCGTCGATGGCGTCCACGTAGCGCTTCTGGCCGAGCGTCTTCGGTCGGATGGTCCGTCCGCGGCGGGACAGGATGTTGAGGGTCAGTACCTCGGCCGGACGTTCGGCGGTGCCCTGTTCGAGCATGCCGACGGTGCGCCGGACCGCGTCCGGGGTCAGTGTCTCGCCCTTGTCGATCAACTCGAGCAGTTCGGTGAACAACCGTTCGGCGAGCGCGTTGTCCGCGGGGGAGCCCGTGATCGTGATCTCGTTGCCCCGCACATGCACGTCGCTTGCGACGGAACGCTCGACAAGCCGCAGGATCTCGTCCCCCGCCCCCAGCAGGTTGACCATGGTCTGCGGTTCCGGAATCGTGATCTTGGTTTGCGCCCGGGTCTGCCGGGGTGCTGACGTGTCGGTCATAAGTCGGGCGTTGCGCCCTGCGCCACCTGCTCTCGATCTCGGTGCCGCGCCGCCGCGACGCAGCATACGGACGGTGCATCCATCGTATCGATTAAACGCGGAGGACACCTCGTCCAATTCCGTGCGTGCCCCGCCCCCGCACGCTCAGGGCTCGCCGGCGGGAACGCCGTCGAACGTCTCCTGGACCCGCGTGAACCGGTAGGTGGCCCAGTGCATCCGCACCACCACGCCCGCCGGATCCCGGGTGAGCCGCAGCAGTTCGCCGACCTCCCGTCCGGAGACGGTGCGCAGGACGTCGGGCCGGTCCGGCAGCGGCTCGAACACCGCGGGCGGCTTACCCGGCGGGTCGTCGCCACCGCGGGCCCGCAGCGCCCCGTCGCGCCAGAAGAAGACGTACTCGTAGCCCTCGCCCCACCAGCGTCCGAGCACCGACCGGTACGGCTCCGGCGCCGGCTCGCCCGGCTGCCATTCGGCGATCTCCGCCGGGTCCTCCTCGGCCGATGCCCGCAGCAGCTCGTGCGGCAGATCCAGGATGGGCGTGGCGGTACCGGAGGAGCCGAGGACCGCGCAGCCCATCGCGCGGGGCGTGCCGGCACCGCGGCGACCGTACACGCCGGCGAGGAAGCCCGGCATGGCACCGTCGTGGCCGACGTGCATGATCCGGTCGCCCTGCGGTACGAGGATCAAGCCGAGGCCGAACCCCGCCGCCCAGAGGGTCTCGTCGGTGACGGTCCGCGGCCAACGCATCTCGTCGAGCGTCTCCGGGCGCAGCAGTCGGGCGTCCGGATCGACGGCGCGGGGATCGGCCAGGAACGCCGCCCACCGAGCCATGTCCGCCGCCGTGCTCCACAGCTGGGCGGCCGGCGCCACCCCGCCGAAGTCCGTCGGCGGCTCGGGCCGGGCGTGATCGGAGTAGGCGTCGACCAGGTACCCGGTGGCCGCGTCCGGACCGGGGGTGACGCTGGTGGCGGCGAGCCCGAGCGGAGCCAGGATCCGGTCGGTCAGCACCTCCGCCCAACTGCCGCCGCGCAGGCGTGCCACGAGCAGACCGAGCAGGGCCATGCCGAGGTTGGAGTAGTGGTATCGGCGGCCCGGTGGGAGGACGCGCTCGGCCCGGATCAGGTCCGCGACCAGTCCGTCGACGTCCGGCACCCGCAGCGTGTCCCAGACGTCCCCGTACGGCTCGCGCTGCAGCCCGGCCGTGTGGGACAGCAACCGTCGGATGGTCAGCTCGCCGTGGGCCGGTAGGTCGAGGTGGCGCCCGATCGGATCGTCGAGGTCGAGCAGGCCGTCGTCCCGGCACTGCATCACCAGCACTGCGGTGAAGGTCTTGGTCACCGAGCCGATCCGGAACTGGCTGTGCGCGCCCGCAGGCAGGCCGGTGCGTCCGGCGACGCACGTCCACAGCGGCCGATCGGCGCGGTGGAGGGCGACGGACAGCGCGGGCACCCGCGCCTCGGCCTGCACCCGCCGGACCATCCGTTCCAGCCGCCGGCTCACCTCGCGCACCCTGCCTCCTTCGGACGACACCGGCAGGGAATCGTAGGGCGAGCCTCGCACCGGGCGATCAGCGGGCCAGCATCGGGCCGAGCGGGGTGCCCCCGAGCACGTGGAGATGCACGTGGAAGACCTCCTGGCCCGCGTTCGGCCCGGTGTTGAAGATCAGCCGGAAGCCGTCGGGCAACAGGCCTTCGGCCGCGGCGACGGCGGTAGCAGCGGCCAGCAGCTCCCCCGCGAGCGCCGGGTCGGCCTCGGCCAGGGCGGTGACGTCCGCGTGATGCTCCTTCGGGATCACCAGGACGTGCACGGGCGCCCGGGGGGCGATGTCGCGGAAGGCGAGCGTCGTCTCCGTCTCGTGGACCACGGTCGCCGGGATCTCGCCACGCACGATGCGGCAGAAGAGGCAGTCGCTGTTCACCCTGTGCATGCTAGGGGGCACGCGTCGATCGAGACGCGCAGGGCGCGCCGTCACCAACGGCCGAGTCGGGCGGACAGGACGGCCAGCGCCGCGACTCCCGCGGTCGAGGTACGCAGTACCGTGTCGCCGAGCCGGACTTCGACCGCGCCCGCCTGCCGGAAGGCGGTGCGTTCGGTCGGGGCGATGCCGCCCTCCGGTCCGACCACGAGCACCACGTCGCCGTGCTGCGGCAGCCCGACCGTGGACAGCGGCGTCGAGGCCTCCTCGTGTAGCACGAGACCGACGGCGGCCCCGGCCAGCCGGCGGGCGACCGCGGCGGTGGACTCGTCCGGGTCGCCGGCGACCGTCGGCAGCCAGGCCCGGCGTGCCTGCTTCGCGGCTTCCCTGGCGGTCGCCGCCCACTTCTGTCGCGACCGCTGCCCTCGCTCCCCGCGCCACTGGGCAACGGATCGCGCCGCCGCCCACGGCACGATCTCGTCGACCCCGACCTCGGTCATCGCCTGGACCGCCAGCTCGCCCCGATCCCCCTTGGCGATGCCCTGCACGACCACGAGTCGTGGGTCGGCGGGCGGCACGTATCGCCTCGCGGTGAGCCGGACGTTCAGCTCGCCGCGACCGACGGCGCTGACCTCGGCACCGGCCAGATTTCCCCGCCCGTCACCGATCAGCAGCCGTTCTCCGACGCGCAGCCGCTGCACGTCCGCCGCATGGTGCCCCTCGCGCCCGGTCAGGGTGAGGACGTCACCGGCCGGCAGCGCGTCGACCAGGAACAGCGGATCGCTCACCGGTCAGTGGCCGTTGAAGGCGTCTCGCATCCGGGAGAAGAAGCCGGTCTGCTTGGTCAGCTCGGCGATGTCCTCCCCGCGGATCCTGGCCAGCTCGCGCAGCAGCCGCTCCTGCTCGGCGTCGAGCTTGGTCGGGGTACGCACATCGAGGTGGATGTAGAGGTCTCCGCGTCCTGTGCCGCGCAGGTGCGGCACGCCGCGTGCGCGGAGTTTCACCGTCGCCCCGGGCTGCGTACCGGGCTTGACGTCGACCTGCTCCTCGCTGTCCAGCGTCTTGATGGTGAGTCGGGTGCCGAGCGCGGCTGCGGTCATCGGCAGGGTCACTCGGCAGTGCAGATCGTCGCCCTTCCGGGAGAAGACGTCGTGCGGCCGCTCGTGGATCTCCACATACAGGTCACCCGGGGTGCCGCCACCGGGCCCGACCTCGCCCTGCTGCGCGAGTCGGATCCGCATCCCGTCCTCGACCCCCGGAGGAATCTTGACGGTCAGAGTCCGACGGGTGCGGACCCGGCCATCGCCGCCGCAGGTCGGGCAGGGGTGCGGGATGGTGGTTCCGTACCCGTGGCAGACCGCGCAGGGCCGGGACGAGACGACCTGGCCGAGGAAGGTCCGCTGTACCGTCTGCACCTCGCCGCGGCCACCGCAGGCGTCGCAGGTGGCCAGGTGGGTGCCCGGCGCGGTGCCGGCGCCGGCGCAGGTGTCGCAGAGCACGGCGGTGTCCACCGTGATGGGCGCGTCGACCCCGAAAGCGGTCTCGTGCAGGTCGAGTTCCAGCCGCAGGATCGCGTCCGAGCCCGGCCGGGTTCGCGAGCGGGGGCCGCGACTGCCGCCGGCGGCGCCGAAGAACGCGTCCATGATGTCCTGGAATCCGACGAACGGTCCGCCACCGCCCGCGTCGGCACCGCCCATTCCGCCGCCCGGCGCGAGCGGGTCGCCGCCCAGGTCGACGATCTGCCGCTTGCGCTCGTCGGAGAGCACCTCGTACGCGGCGTTGATCTCCTTGAACTTCTCCTGCGCCTCAGGATCGGAGTTGACATCCGGGTGGTACTGCCGCGCGAGCTTGCGATAGGCGCGTTTGATCTCCTCGGCGGAGGCGTTGCGGCTCACGCCGAGAATCGCGTAGTAGTCCCTGGCCACCGTGTTCCGTGTCCCCATGTCCTTCTCGCGCTACTGTCCGGTGATCGGTCCAGAGCCTGGTCAGTTCTGCGCCAGCAGGTCGCCAACGTACCGCGCCACCGCCCGCACCGCAGCGATTGTGCTGGGATAGTCCATCCGGGTCGGCCCGAGCACACCCATTCCGCCCACCATTGTGCTGCCCGGACCGTATCCCGTGCTGACCACCGACGTACTCCGCAGTGTGTCGATCTCGTTCTCGTCGCCGATCCGCACCCGGGTGGCGCTCGGCGTGACCTCGCCCACCAGCTTGAGCAGGACGACCTCTTCCTCCAGCGCCTCGAGGATAGGCCGCAGCGACCCCTTGAAGTCGTACGCGGTGCGCGCGAGGTTCGCGGTGCCGGCCAGGGCGACCCGCTCGTCGTGGCGTTCGACGAGGGTTTCCAGCAACACGGTGGCCAGGGCGGACATGGCCGGGTGCAGGTGCGGGGCGGCCTCGTCCACGAGATCCTGCACCAGGGGCGGGGTGTCCACCAGCCGCTTGCCGGCCAGCTTCTCGTTCACCAGCCGGCGCAGGTCGCTGACATCGTCGTACGGCACGGGACCGGGGAGTTCGACGACCCGCTGCTCGACCCGCCCGGTGTTGGCGATCATGACCAGCATGATCCGGGTCGTGGAGATCGGCACGAGTTCCAGGTGTCGTACCGACGACCGGCTCAGACTCGGATACTGCACCACGGCCACCTGGCGGGTGAGCTGCGCGAGCAACCGCACCGCACGGTGCACCACGTCGTTGAGGTCGACCGCGCCGGCCAGGAACCGTTCGATGGCCCGACGTTCGGCCGCCGACAGCGGCTTGACCCGGGACAGGCGGTCCACGAAGAGCCGGTAGCCGCGGTCGGTCGGCACGCGGCCGGCGCTGGTGTGCGGTTGGCGGATGTAGCCTTCCTCCTCCAGCACCGCCATGTCGTTGCGGACCGTGGCCGGTGAGACGCCGAGCTGATGCCGTTCGACGAGTGCCTTGCTGCCGACCGGTTCCTGGGTGGCGACATAGTCCTCGACGATCGCACGCAGCACCTCGAGTTTGCGTTCATCGAGTCCCATGAACACCTCCTCTGGCGGCGAAGCAGGCACACGCGCTGGCACTCGACTGTAGCGAGTGCCAGTCTACGCCGGAAGACGCCAACCAGGCATGATCAACAATGCCCTGGTCGGACCCGGCGTCCTATGCGCGGATGACGACCGGTGGAAGAACGTGCCCGGTCGGTTGCTAGCGCCCCCTTGATCCCAACCCCTACGGTGACCCACATGACACAAACTCCCTTCCCCCCCGAGGACGCCCCCGGCTCGTCCACCCCGCCCCAGGGCGGCTACCCGCCGCCCGGCACGCCACCCCAGGGCGGCTACGCACCGCCGCCGCAGGGCGGGTACTACGGCGCCGCCCCCGGCGGCTATGCGACCAGCGATGAGAAGACCTGGGCTCTGCTCGCCCACTTCGGCGGAATCCTCCTCGGCTTCATCGCGCCGCTCATCGCCATGCTCGTCAAGGGCAACGAGTCGCAGACCGTCCGAGCGCACGCCGTGGAAGCCCTCAACTTCCAGATCACCTGGGGCGTCGCCACGGTGCTCGCGTCGATCCTCGCGGTGTGCTCGTTCGGACTGCTGTTCTTCCTGCCGTTCATCACCTGGCTCGTGCTCGTCGTGTTCGCCATCATCGGCGGCATGAAGGCCAACGAGGGGACGCTCTACCGCTACCCGATGACCGTCCGCCTGGTGAAGTGATCCACGGTGGGGTCCGCTCCGCCGGCCCCACCGTGCCGCGGGCCAGGCGGCCGCTCACGGCAGCAGATCGCGGACCACCGCGTCGGCGAGCAGCCGCCCGCGCAGGGTGAGCACCGCCTGTCCCGCCCGAAACGCCCCCTCCTCGAGCAGCCCGGCTCCGACCGCTCGGGCCGCGGCCGCCCGACCGGCTGCGCCCAGCACCGTCAACGGCAGCCCGGCGGCCAGCCGCAACCGCAGCATCACATCCTCGACGTGACGTTCGTCGGCGGTCAGCACCTCCCGAGCCTGCCCGGGCGACACCCCGGTCGCCAGCCGCGCCGCGTACGTCGCCGGGTGCTTGACGTTCCACCACCGCACCCCGCCCACGTGGCTGTGCGCCCCCGGGCCGATCCCCCACCAGTCGCCGCCGGTCCAGTAGAGCAGGTTGTGCCGACACCGGGCGCTCGGCTCGCGCGCCCAGTTGGACACCTCGTACCAGGAGAAGCCGGCCGCCGTCAGCGCGGCCTCGGCGGCCAGGTACCGCTCCGCCGCGACATCGTCCGACGGGCCCGGCAGCTCCCCGCGCCGGATCCGGGCGGCCAGCCTGGTGCCCTCCTCCACGATCAGCGCGTACGCGCTCACGTGGTCGACGCCGGCGGCGATCACCGCCGCCAGCGACGCGGCGAAGTCCTCGGCGCTCTCCCCGGGCGTGCCGTAGATCAGATCGAGGTTCACGTGTTGGAATCCCGCGTCCCGTGCCTCGGCGGCCGCGGCGGTGGCCCGCCCGGGCGTGTGCCGGCGGTCGAGCACGGCGAGCACCCGGGGAGCGACCGACTGCATCCCGAGCGAGATCCGGGTGTATCCGGCCGCCCGGAGCGCCCGCAGCGACTCCGGGGTGACCGACTCGGGGTTGGCCTCGGTGGTGACCTCCGCGTCCCGGGCCAACCCCCAGGTGGCGTCGATCACATCGAGGATCCGGGCGAGATCGTCGGCGGGCAGCAGGGTGGGTGTCCCACCGCCGACGAAGACGGTGTCCACCCGGGGCGGCGGCACATCGGCCAGCACCCGGGCGGCCAGACGCAGTTCCGCAAGCACGCCGTCCAGGTAGTCCGCGCGGCCGACCCCGCCCCGAAGCTCGTCGGCGGTGTAGGTGTTGAAATCGCAGTAGCCGCAGCGGCTGGCGCAGAAGGGCACGTGCACATACACGCCGAAACCGCGCCGGCCGACCGCGGTCAGCGCGGTGGGAGGCAGTGATCCGTCGGCGGGTACGGGCTCACCCTCTGGGAGTACGCCAGGCATGACGCTAGTGTGCCTCCATGCGCATCTGGCACAGCTTGACGAGGGCACGGCACGGCGAGCGGAGCGGAGGCGTCGCATGACCGGCGCTGCTGAGCCCCTCGTCCGGGTCGAGACCGACCAGGGTGTGGCCACCCTCACCCTGAACAGCCCGCACAACCGCAACGCCCTGTCCACGCCGCTGATGACCGAACTGTTGGCGGCGCTGGCCGAAGTGGCCGAGGACGACAGCGTCCGCGTGGTGGTGCTCTCCCACACCGGGCCGGTCTTCTGCTCGGGCGTCGACCTGAAGGAGACCGCGGCGGCCCGCGAGCGTGGCACGGTGCCGGCCGCGAAGCTCGGCGACGTCCTCGCCGCGGTGTGGGAGTTCCCGAAGCCGGTGGTGGCCCGCATCGGTGGCCCCGCCCGAGCCGGCGGCCTCGGTCTCATCGCCGCCGCCGACATCGCGGTCTGCACCGAGGACGCCACCTTCGCCTTCACCGAGGTGCGGATCGGTGTCATCCCGGCCATCATCTCGGCGACCGTGCTACCCCGGCTCAACCAGCGCGCCGCCGCCGAGTTCTATCTGACCGGGAACACCTTCGACGGCCGGCAGGCGGCGCAGATCGGCCTGGTCACCACCGCGACGCCCGCGGACGCGCTGGACTCGACCGTCCTCGCCTACTGCCGCGCACTGCTGCACGGTGGTCCTAACGCGCTGGTCGGCACCAAGGCCCTGCTGCGCCGGACCCCGGCCGCGACGATCCGGGAAGAGCTCGCCCAACTGTCCGAGATGTCCCTCGGCTATTTCCTGTCCGACGAAGGGCGCGAGGGCGCGCTGGCCTTCCGGGAGAAACGGCAGCCCGCCTGGGTCCAGGAATAGCGCCCAGCGATCGCCTACGGTTCGCGGATCCGTCCGGGGGTACGAATTGCGAAGTCGAGTCGTGGCGACCGTGCTGGCGCTCGGGCTGCTCGCCGGCCTCGCGCTCTACCTCAGCGGTCGGGTCGGCGACCTACCGATCGGCAGGACGTGCACGGTGTATGCGAGCGGCCCGCATCACGCCGATGCGGACACTCGCAGGCTGCGGCTCAGTGGCGAGCAGATGGCCAACGCGGCCACGATCGCCGCGGTCGGCCTCCGGCGGCACCTGCCGGAGCAGGCGATCGTGGTCGCACTCGCCACGGCCTTGCAGGAATCGGGTCTGGAGAATCTGCCCTACGGTGATCGCGACTCGCTCGGCCTTTTCCAGCAACGACCGAGCCAGGGTTGGGGCACCACCGAGCAGATCATGGACCCGCGGTACGCGGCCGAACGGTTCTACGCGGCGCTGGAGCGGGTGCGGGGCTGGGAGCGGATGCGGGTGACCGACGCGGCACAGGCGGTGCAGCGCTCGGCCTTCCCGGAGGCCTACCAGAAGTGGGCCGCCGACGCCGCCCTGCTCGCCGGTGCGCTGGCCGGCCGCACCGAGGGTGCGGTGACGTGTTCGGTGCTCAGGAGGCCGGCGGTCCGCGGCAGCGCCGCGGCGACGGCGCTGGCCGATCAGCTCATCCTGGACTGGGGCCGGCTCACCACGGCCACGCCGGCGGAGATGCTCGGCGTGGCCGTGCCGGTCGCCGACGTACGGAGCGGCTGGCAGTACGCGCACTGGCTGGTTTCCCACGCGGCCGACCACGGTGTCAAGCGGGTGGAGTACGGCGGGCTGCGCTGGACCGCCCGGGACGGTGCCTGGTCCCGGGCTCCGGACACCTCCACCAGGGATCTGGTCGTGGCCGAGGTGTTCTCCTGACCGGCCGCACCCGCTCGGGCGGCCCTCAGCCCTTGACCGAGCCGGCGACCAGGCCGGCGACCATCCGCCGCTGCACCAGAACGAAGAAGATCATCACCGGCAGGGTGAGCAGCGTCGAAGCCGCCATCACCGGCCCCCAGGCGGTGTCGTCGCGTCCGAAGAAGTAGGTCATCGCCACCGGCAGGGTGTAGCGCGTCTGATCGCTGATGAACGTCAACGCGAAGATGAGCTCGTTCCACGCCACGATGAACGAGTAGATGCTGGTGGCCACGAGTCCGGGCGCGACCAGTGGGAACAGGACCCGCCAGAAGATCTGCCCCCGGCTCGCCCCGTCGATCGCGGCCGCCTCCTCCAGTTCCTTCGGCACGGCGGCGACGAAGCCCCGCAGCATCCACACCGCGAACGGCAGGGAGAAGCCGAGGTACGTCAGGATCAGGCTGGCCGACGTGTCGTAGAGGTCGAGCCGCTGAATCATCAGGAAGAGCGGGATGACCAGCGCCTCCAGCGGGATCATCTGCACGATCAACAGCATGATGAGGAAGGATGTCCGCAGCCGGAACCGGAACCGGGCCACGGCCGTGGCGGCGAGCAACGCGACCAGGCCGCTCGCCAGGACGGTGGCACCGGCGACGAAGGCGCTGTTGAGGAAGGCGTCGAGGAACGACAGGCCGGGGATCAGGTCGCCGGAGAGGATGCCGCGGTAGTGCTCCAGGGTCGGCTCACGCGGCACCGGCTGCGGTGTGCGGGAGAAGATCTCCCGACTGGGCTTGAGCGACGTGGAGATCATCCAGAGGACCGGGAAGACCGCGAACAGGGCGACCAGCCCTCCGGCCGCGTTCAGCGCGAGACGCTTCACCGCTCCTCCTGCCGCAGCAGCATGCGCACGTAGAACCCGGTCACCGCGAGCAGGATCAGGGTCAGGATGACCGCGATCGCCGATCCCAGGCTGTATTTCGGCGGTGGGGAGAACGCCATCGCGTACGAGTAGATGCTCAGCATGAAGGTCGGCCGGTCGTGGGTCCCGCCGGCCAGGACGAACTGCTGGGTGAACACCTTGAAGTCCCAGATCGTGGAGAGCACCACCAGGATGCCGAAGACCGGGCGAAGCATCGGGAAGGTGACCGACCAGAAGATCCGCCACGGACCGGCACCGTCGACGCGCGCCGCCTCGTACAGCTCGCTCGGCACGCTCTTTAGGCCCGCCAGCACGCTGACCGCGACGAACGGGAACGAGTGCCAGACCACCACGAGCGTGAGGATCGAGAAGAAGAGCAAGGGCGAGTTGAACCAGCCGTAGCCGGTCCAGTCGGACCGGCCGAACAGCGCCTCGGACAACCCGTCGGGGAGCGCGTTGAGCGCCCAGGTCGCCAGGCCGCTGGTGTCGTCGAAGATCCACTTCCAGACGATCGCCCCGATCAACGCCGGAGTCGCCCAGGCCAGCATGACGCAACTGCCGACGACGGCGGCCATCCTGCTGCTCAGCCGGTTGAGCAGCAGACCGACCAGGGTGCCCAGAACCATCGTGATCGCCACGTTGACGGCGGCGAAGAGCACGGTGTTGCGCAGCACCGTGCGGAAGAAGGGGTCGCCGAGGATCTCCCGGTAGTTGTCCAGTCCGGCGAACGGCCACTCGCGCCGCCCCTGGATCTGCCGTACGTGGTCGAGGTCGAAGAAGGACATGACCACGACCTGCCCGAGCGGCCAGAGCAGCAGGACGCCGATGATCACAAGGGAGGGCAGGAGCAGGAGGTACGGCAGGCGGTCCACCCGCCGGCGCCGCCGGCGCGCGGGGACCTGCTGCGCGCCGGCGGCCTCGGGTTCGTCGCGGACGAGAGTGGTCATCACTCGGCGTTGAGGATCTTGTCCATCTCCGCCGCGGCTTCCGTCGTCGCCTGCTCGACGGTCTTCTGCCCGCGGATGACCGCGGTGTTCATGCTCTGGGTGAGCATGCGGTTCTTGCTGACCTCGACCCATTGCGGGGTGACCGGCGTCATCTTGGCGTTCCGCATGGCTTCGGCGAACGGTGCCATGATCGGGTCGGCCGCGTAGCCGCCGCCGGACAGCAGGTCCTGGTAGACGGGGAAGAACTTGAGGCTGTCCGCCCACTTCTGGGCGTACTTCTTGCTGAGCAGGACGGTCAGGTAGTCCCAGGCGAGGTCCTGCCGCTGGCTGTCCTTCCAGATGGCGATGTCCGAACCGCCGGCGAACACCGGGGCAGGCTTGCCGTCCAGCCCGGGGATCGCGAAGGTGCCCCACACCTTCTCCAGGTCGGGGTTGTCCTTCGTCATCGCGCCCTGCTGCCAGTGCCCGGCGAACGCCATGGCCGCCTGCCCGGTCGCGAACTGGGTACGGGCGTCCACCTCGTTCCAGCCGGCCGCGGCAGGCGGAGCGACCTTGTGCACGGTCACCAGTTCGGTCCAGGCCTTGACCGCGCGCTGCGCCTCGGGCGTGTCGTAACCGGAGTCCCAGGTGTTCCCGTTCTTGGTGGCGATCTCCGCCCCGGCGGACCAGAGCACCGAATAGAACGGCAGTTCCGAATTGCCCGGCAGGGCGATCGCGTACTTGTCGGGGTACTTCGCCTGAAGGGTCTTGGCCACGGTCACCAGCTCATCCCAGCTGGTCGGCGGCTTGACCCCGGCGGCGTCGAACCAGTCCTTGCGGTAGAAGACGCCACGCACCCCGGCGTACCAGGGGATGCCGTACTGTTTGCCGTCCAGCTGCGCGTTCTGCAGCAGACCGGGCACGATGTCCTTGGCCTCCGCCCAGCCGCTCAGCCGTGGGGTCAGGTCGGCGAAGGCGTCCTGTGCCGCCCAGCCCGCGGTGTCGGTGTTGCCGACCTCGGTGACGTCCGGTCCCTCGCCGCCGGCCAGCGCGGCCTGGAATTTCTTCGACGCCTCCAACCACGGGATGTACTGGACGACCACGTCGGTATCCGGATGTTTCTGCCGGAACTCGGCCTCCACCTCGTCGAGGAAGGCGGTCTGCGCCTCGTTGCCGTCGCCCATCATCCAGACCACGAGTCTGCTGGTGTCAGCGGCCCTGTCGTCATCCGATCCACCGCACCCGGCGAGCAGCATCGCGGCAGATGCGACCGCTGCGGTCACCGGGGCCAGCCTGTTCCACCTTGTCACGGCTACTCCCTCGCGCCGATTCTGGCACTAACCTTCTGCAGCCGCACCCTAGTGGGAAAATTTCTTTTACGATAGGGGTGATCCGGCATCGGCGACCGTCATGAGTCAGTATCGACTGACCCCGCGCCGTCCCGCCATCCCGGCCACCAGCGCCACGCCGATCGCCGCCAATATCACCTGGAAGAACAACTCGGTCCAATCGAATCCGCGGGTCTGCGCCACGCCGATCGCCCGCGCGAGGACCGTGCCGAGCAACGCCGCCCCGATCCCGATCAGCATGGTCAACCAGATGGGAATGTTCTGCCGGCCGGGAACGACCAAGCGGCCAAGCGCGCCGATGATCAACCCGACGATGAGCGCGCTGATGATTCCGGTTACCGTCACGCCACGGCCCTCCTCCTTCGGGCTCGGTTTCGTGACCGCTTTGTACCCGTTACGAGGAATCCGAAACAGGCGGCCGAGCGTCTACTTCCGGCCGGTCTTGCCCTCTCCGGTCTCCGACGTCGACAGAGCCGCGATGAACGCTTCCTGCGGAACCTCCACCCGGCCGACCATCTTCATCCGCTTCTTGCCTTCCTTCTGCTTCTCCAGCAGCTTGCGTTTGCGGGTGATGTCGCCGCCGTAGCACTTGGCCAGCACGTCCTTGCGGATCGCACGGATGGTCTCGCGGGCGATGACGCGGCTGCCGATCGCCGCCTGAATCGGCACCTCGAACTGCTGGCGTGGGATCAGGTTGCGCAACTTCGCCGCCATCGACACGCCGTAGCTGTAGGCCTTGTCCTTGTGCACGATCGCGCTGAACGCGTCCACCGCGTCACCGTGCAACAGGATGTCGACCTTGACCAGGTCCGCCGACTGCTCGCCGGACGGCTCGTAGTCGAGGCTCGCATAACCCTTGGTACGACTCTTCAACTGGTCGAAGAAGTCGAAGATGATCTCCGCTAGGGGCAGGTTGTAGCGCAGCTCCACCCGATCGGTCGACAGGTAGTCCATGCCGAGCAGCGTGCCCCGCCGCCCCTGGCACAACTCCATCACCGCGCCGACGAAGTCGTTCGGGGTGAGCACCGTGGCGCGCACCACCGGCTCGTACACGGCCGCGATCTTGCCGGACGGGTACTCGCTCGGGTTGGTGACCGTGATCTCCCGCCCGTCCTCCATCACCACCCGATACACCACGTTCGGCGCGGTGGAGATCAGATCGAGGCCGAACTCCCGCTCCAACCGCTCCCGGATGATCTCCAGGTGCAGCAGGCCGAGAAAGCCGCAGCGGAAGCCGAACCCGAGTGCCCCCGAGGTCTCCGGCTCGTAACTCAGCGCGGCATCGTTCAGCTTGAGCTTGTCGAGCGCGTCCCGCAACGCAGGGTAGTCGGAGCCGTCGATGGGATAAAGACCGGAGTACACCATCGGCTTCGGATCCTTGTACCCGCCGAGCGGCTCCGTCGCCGGGCGGGCGTTGATGGTGATGGTGTCACCCACCCGCGACTGGCGGACGTCCTTGACCCCGGTGATGAGGTAACCGACCTCGCCGACCCCGATCGCGGCGGCCTTCTGCATCTCCGGCGAGATGACCCCCAGCTCCAGGAGCTCGTGAGTCGCGCCGGTGGACATCATCCTGATCCGGTCCCGGGCCTCGATCCGCCCGTCCACCACCCGCACGTAGGTGACGACCCCACGGTAGACGTCGTAGACCGAGTCGAAGATCATGGCGCGCGCCGGGGCATGCCGATCCCCGGTCGGCGCGGGAATCTGCCGGACGATCTCGTCGAGCAGGTGGGCGACCCCCTCGCCGGTCTTGCCCGACACCCGCAGGCAGTCGGTCGGCTCACAGCCGATGAGGCGAGCCAGCTCCTCGGCGTACTTGTCGGGCTGCGCAGCCGGCAAGTCGATCTTGTTCAGCACCGGGATGATGTGCAGATCGTTCTCCAGCGCGAGGTACAGATTGGCGAGCGTCTGCGCCTCGATCCCCTGCGCCGCGTCGACCAGCAGGACCGCACCCTCGCAGGCGGCGAGCGAGCGGGAGACCTCGTACGTGAAGTCCACGTGCCCCGGAGTGTCGATCATGTTCAGGACGGCGGCTTCGCCCTTGCGCTCGCCGTCCCGCACGGTCCACGGCATACGGACCGCCTGGCTCTTGATCGTGATGCCCCGTTCCCGCTCGATGTCCATCCGGTCGAGATACTGGGCGCGCATCTGCCGCGGCTCCACCACCTCGGTGAGCTGCAGCATCCGGTCGGCCAGCGTCGACTTGCCGTGGTCGATGTGGGCGATGATGCAGAAGTTCCTGATCCGGCTGGGGTCGGTGGCACCGGGAACGTTCACACCAGGGTCGAGCGTCGGTGGCACGGTCGTCCGTTCTGTCGTGTCTGCGCAACCATGGCCGGCAGGTGAACCGGCCGCCTCCTATGGTCCCATGTCCGGACGGCCCACCCGGCTCAGCCCGCCCGCCTTTCCACAGCGACGGATCGAGACAGGATGCGCTCATGCCGGTACCTCGTCGACCCCCGTTCCGGTACCAGACGACCGCCGTACGCCCGCGGTGGCCCGATCTGCCGCCCGACCTGCGCCACGCGATCGAGGACCGACTCGGCGCGCCGGTCATCGCGGCCGAATCCGCGTTGGGCGGCTTCACCGGCGGCTTCGCCGCCGTCCTGGACACCGCCGCCGGCGGCCGCGTGTTCGTCAAGGCCGCGGCGTTGACCGAACAGGCACACCTGGCCGACTGGTACGCCCGCGAGGCGACGCTGACCGCGGCGCTGCCGATCGAGGTGCCCGCCCCCCGGATCCGGTGGACCCTGGTCGCCGCCGGTTATTTCGTCAGTTGCGCCGATGCGATCACCGGCCGGATGCCGGACCTGCCGTGGCAGCCGGACGAACTCGACGCCGCACTGTCCGCGTACGCCCGCGCGGCCGCCGCCCTGCGCGAGCCCACCGCCGACCTGCTCCGCCTCGGACTGCCGTCGCTGGCCGACCTCGCGACCGGCGAGTTGGCCTGGTGGCAGGAGGTCGCCGCGGGCCGGGAGGAGATGCCGCCCGGACCGCCGGATCTGTCGCAGCGGCTGGCCGATCTGGTCGATCTGGAGGCGCGGCTGCCGCATTACGCACACGGTGCCCGCGGGGTGATCCACGGTGACCTGCGACTGGACAACACGCTGATCGATACCGCCGGCAACGCCTGGATCTGTGACTGGACCTGGCCCTGCCACGGTCCCGCCTGGTTCGACCTGGTGGGACTGCTGGTCACCGCGCACGCCAGCGGACTCGACGCCGACACCCTCTTCGCCGAACACCCGGCCGGCCTGGACGCGCCCCCGGACGCCCTCGACGTCGCACTCGCGGCGCTGTCCGGTTACTGGCTGACCGGTGCGGCGGCGACGCCGCCGCTCGACGCCTCGCCACATCTGCGGCAGCATCGACGGTGGAGCGGGGAGGCGGCCCTGGCCTGGCTGGCCGAGCGTAGCGGCTGGGGGTGACGCCGCCCGCGCCCCCTTTTGGCGCTGGTCGGGCTGCCTGGTAACGTACCTCTTTGCGCGCGGGTGCCGCGGCACGGTTGCCTGCGCCGAAATTGACCAATCCGAGACTTCGAGATACCAGGACGAGGCTGTCGCGTGGCGAACATCAAGTCCCAGATCAAGCGCAACCGGCAGAACGAGAAGCGGCGGCTGCGCAACAAGGCGGTCAAGTCGTCGCTGAAGACCGCCATCCGCAAGTTCCACGAGGCGGTCGAGGCCGGCGAGATCGACAAGGCTACGGTGCTCATGCGCGAGGCTTCCCGCAAGCTGGACAAGGCCGCCAGCAAGGGCGTGATTCACCGCAACCAGGCGGCGAACCGGAAGTCCGCCATCGCCAAGCACCTGCACTCGCTCGCCTCCTGAGTCGGCGCCGGCCGATACCCGCGTCGCGGCGGGGTCAAGCGGTCGCTTGACCCCGCCGCCTTGCCGCGCCCGATCACTCCTCGCCCCGAGGACAGAACACGTCGGTGCCCGACAGATCGTCGTGGGCTGGTCGCACGCCTACCCTCGGTCGAGAGGCAGCAGCACCTCTCGCCGAAACCGCTCCTGCTCCTGCTCCGGCACGAGGGCTGCCGAGCGCAGCACGACAGCCGCGATCATGTCGTTCGCCTTCACCGTGACGGCGACTGCCATCGGTAGCGCCAGGATGATCCACCAGACGGCCAGTTCGGCCAAGGCCAGCAGCAGCCCCAAGGTGAGGCTGCCCTCGAGCAGGACGAAACAGAGCATCGGGCCCGGACTGAGCTGACGCAGTCTGAGAACCCGTGCGTAGAGCGGCTGCTGCGGATAGAACGGACGCTCGTCGAGTTCCACGCGCCAGGCCGCCGGCGGCCCGTTCATCGACTCCCACTGCCCTTTCTCGCCCGGTTCCCGGATCGTGCGCCCACCGAGGGACCGGCTGAACGACCGCCCGACGGTCGGCGGCTCGAAGCCGGTGCCGGGCCGCCGACCGGCCGCTCGCCTTCAGCCGCACGGGCGGCCACGACCGCTAGGACGGCCCGTTCCAACGCGTACGCGCGGTCTTCCGCGGCGCCCTTGACCGCGGCGTTGCACTCCGCCGCGGCCCGCATCGCCTCGGCCAGTCCTTCGGCGGTCCAGCCCCGAGCGCGTTCCTGGGCCTTCTCGATCTTCCACGCTGGCATGCCCAACGTGTTGGCCAGTTGGTACGGGTTACCGCGGCCGGCTGCGGCCACCCGGGCGACGGTCCGGACCCCGTCGGCGATCGCGTCGGCGATCGGCACCGGGTCGACCCCGATGTGCAGCGCCCAGCGCAGTGCCTCCAAGGCCCCTCGCGCATCGCCCACCATCGCCGCGTCGGCCACGGTGAAGCCGCTCACCTCGGCCCGCCCACGGTAGTACCGTCCCACGACCTCCGGGGTGATTCGGCCGTTCGTGTCGGCCACCAGCTGTGCGCAGGCTGCAGCGAGTTCCCGCAGATCGTTGCCGACCGCGGCGAGCAAGGCGACCGCCGCCTCGCCCGAGCACTGCCCGCCGTGACGGCGGATCTCGTCCCGGACGAACGCGACGCGCTCATGATCGCGCTTCAGCTTCGCCGCCGACACAACCTGCGCTCCGGCGCTGCGCAGCCCGTCGGCGAGTGCCTTCCCCTTCGCCCCGCCGGCGTGCGCCACCACCAGGGTCACATCCGGATCGGGTGCCTTGGCGTAGCCGAGGAGCACGCTGACCAAATCCTTGCGCGCGTCCTGGCCGTTCTGCAGGACAAGCACTCGTCGCCCGCCGAACAACGACGGGCTGAGCATCTCGTCGACCTCGCCCGGGGTCACCGCCCCGGCGTCGTACTGTCGCACGTCGGCGTTCGGGTCGATCGCCCGGACCGCCTCCGCCGTGGCAGTCACCGCCCGCATCGCAAGCAGTTCCTCGTCACCGAGCACGAGCACCAACGGGGCGGGACCGACGGATGTCACGACTGCCATGTTCGCACGCGCCGAGGCGCATCCACCCGCTACCGGCACGCTCGGCGCGCCGTGTCATCTCCGGTCGTCGTCGGGGCCGCGCACCGCGACCGCCAGCCCCCCGTCGACACGCAGCACCGCCACGTCCCCGTCGACGTCGGTGCGCAGCACCCGAGCGCCGGCACCGGCGAGCCGGTCGAGGACGCCCTGGTCCGGATGCCCGTACCTGTTGTCGCGGCCGACCGGAACCAACGCGACCGCCGGGTCGACCGCGTCGAGAAACGCCGGCTCCTGATACGCCGAACCGTGGTGGGCGACCTTCAGCACATCCGCCCGCAGCGCACCGGGCCCGGGCCGGTCGAGCAGCGCCTGCTGTTCGTCGTTCTCCGCGTCGCCGGCGAGCAGGATGCGGACTCCCGCTACGCGCGCCATCAGCACCAAGGAGTTGTTGTTGGGATCGGACCGGGTGCCGCGCATGGGATAGGGCGGGCCGAGGGCGACAAGCTCCACCCCACCGAACCGAGACACCCAGCCGCCGGACACCTGGCCCACCGGCACCCCGCGGCCCGCCGCGTTCTGCCGCACCAGGGCGTATCCCGCTTCGGGCTCCGGCCAAGGCGGGATCACCACCGCATCGACGCGACGGTCACGTAGCACGCCGGCGATCCCGCCCACGTGATCGGCATGCAGGTGGCTGATCACCAGCAGGCCCACATGGTCGACGGCGAGCCTGCGCAGGCAACGGTCCGCCACGGTCGGCTCGGGTCCCGCATCGATCACGACGGCTTGGCCAGGGCCCGCCGACAGCACCACGGTGTCGCCCTGCCCTACCGCGCAGAGGACGACCACCCAATTCGAGGGCGGCCAGCCGGGCACCAGCAGCCGCACCAGGAGCGTTCCTACGGCCGCGCTCGCGGTTACCACCGCGATCAGCTTGCGCGCCAGCGGATGGCGGATCGCGACCAGCAGCGCGACGGTGAGCGCCGCGAGCGACAGCGCCCCCGCCGCACCCTCCAACCACGGCAGGTTCCCGGCGGGAAGCCGCGCACCGTGACGCGCCACCAGCACCAGCCACCAGGCGGGCCAGTGGCCGAGCCAGGCGGCGAATTCCGCGAAGGCGGGCCAGATCGGCGATGCCACCGCCGCCGCCACCCCGATGACCGTGGCCGGGGCGATCGCGGGCACGGCCAGCAGGTTCGCCGGTACGGCGACCAGGCTGACGGTTCCGGACAACCCCGCCACCACGGGCGAGCACGCCAGTTGGGCGGCGGCCGGGACAGCGAGCGCCTCGGCGAGCCCGGACGGCACTCCCCGGCGGCGCAGCGCGTCCCGCCAGACGGGGGCGAGCAGCAGCAGCCCGGCGGTGGCGAGCACGGAGAGGGCGAATCCCGCGTCGCCGGCGAGTCCCGGATCGATGACGACCAGGACCACTACGGCGGCCGCCAGGGCGGGCAGCGCAGCCCGGCGGCGGCCGGTGGCGAGCGCGAGCAGCCCGATCGCCCCCATGGTCGCGGCGCGTACCACGCTGGGCGAGGGCCGGACGAGGATAACGAAACCGACCAGTGCCAGCCCGCAGGTACCTGCGGCGAGCCACGGACCGGCGCGTCCCCATCTCGCGAGTAGCAGCACGAACCCGAGCACGATCGCGACGTTCGAGCCGGAGACCGCCGTCAAGTGGGTCATGCCGGTCGCTCGGAAGTCGTCCTCGACCGATGGGTCGAGCCGGCTGGTGTCGCCCACCACCAGACCGGGTAGCAGCCCGCCCGGCTCGTTGGGAAGCGGTCGACAGGCGTCCTGGAGTCCGGTGCGCAGGAAGCCTGCCGCACGTTGCGCCCACGAGGGCTCACCGATCAACTCCGGGCCGGTGTTCGTGGTGAGGACGGCCGCGGTCAGGTCTCCCCCGCGTGGTGGCATGAGCCGCCCGGTGGCGGTCAGCCGCTGGCCGGGCAGCAAGCCGGCCCAGTCCGGGTTGCCGGCGAGGACGAGAATGCGGACCGGGGCGGCGATCCGGGTGCCGTCCTCGACCTGAAGCCAGGCGAGCCGTGCCCGCACGAGGTAGAGCGGGGTGGCACCGCCATTGGACACCCGTCGGGGGTCGTCGCGGACCACAAGCGCCGCCGCGACTTCGGCGCGCGCCTCGGCCAATCGAGCGAGGTCGGGGGCGTCCCGGTTGACGACCCGCGCCGCGGTGGCCGTACTACCGCATATCACGCCGAGCAGCAACGCCACGATCAGCCATCCGGGGGCCTGCGGTCGTCGAACCGCGACGGCCACGCCCGCCAGGGCCGCCACGGCGGCGCAGACCGCGATCACAATGCTGACACCGGCGGACAGATGGAGCCCGGCCAGCGCGGTCAGCCAGGTCGTTACGGCGAGCCCGGCCAGCCTGAGGTCCGGCGCGCCGCCGTCGGCTCCGGCCGTCACACCGTCACCAGATCCCGGAGCTGCTCGAACCGTGCGTCGCCGATGCCTTCGACCCGCCGCAGATCGGTGACGCTACGGAATCCCCCGTGCCGCTCCCGGTACGCGAGGATGCGCTGGGCGAGCACGGGTCCGACTCCGGGCAACGTCTCCAGTTGCGCCTGGGTGGCGGTGTTCAGGTTCACCTTCCCGCCGCCCGCGACGGTCTCCCCCGTGGCTCCGGTGACCGTTCCGGGGGGCGGTGTCACCCCGACCAGGATCAGTTCACCGTCGGTGACTTTGCGCGCCAGGTTCAGGAGCGAGGTCTCGGCGCCGGGCAGCGTCCCACCGGCACCCTCGATCGCGTCGGCGACTCGAGCGCCGGCCGGAAGCCGGACCAGCCCGGGGCGGCGGACTTTCCCGGACACGGCGACGACCACCTCGCCTGCGGGGGTCGCGGCAGACGGGTCGATCGCCGGGTCGCCGACCGGTTCCACGATCTGTCCGGCCGATGGCACGTCGCGAAGCGGCTGGGTCTGCGGTCGCGACCGCCACGCCCAGGCGCCGGCGCCCAGCACCACGGCCGCGGCAACCACAGCGAGCGCCTTCACTCCCCGTCGGCCGGGGTCGAACACCCGGGAGTCTCCCAACCACCGGAACGGCGCCGAGGGCTGCACGGGCTGGTCCGGCGCAGACGGTCCGACCGGGTTCGGGGGCTGATCCAGGGTGAGCGCGCTCCGACCGACCGGGTCGACCGCCGCAGTCGGCCGGACGCCGTCGGCCGGTGGGCCGGGAACGCCGGCAGCCGGTCGTACCACATGCTCGGTCGCCGAAACGTGGCCGCCGCCTGCGGGATCGGCGTCGAGGAGGGCCAGCAGCCGCTGCCGCACCAGCGTTTCATCGTCGGACACGCGGCCGACGCTAGGCGGCTGGACCGCCGATGCACCCGGTTGTCTCGTCCCGCTGTGGACAACCGGTCGGACTGTGGATCGTCGCCGAACCCGGCCTGTCCGTGATAGCCGACCCGGCAGACGCCCGCGACTCGCGCCACCCCCGATCGATCATGCTCCGACTTGGGCGGTGTGCCAGTGTGATGCTGAGCGTGCGATTACCGTCGGGCTGTGGGATGGACCGAGTTTGGAGCGGCACGATGACCAGAGTGGCGTGGATCGGGCTTGGTGCGATGGGCTCGCGGATGGCCGGGCGCCTACTTGCGGCGGGCCACGAGGTCACCGTGTGGAACCGCACGGCCGCCCGGGCCGAGCCGCTGGCCGCAGCCGGGGCCCGGGTGGCCGCCACACCCGCCGACGCGGCCCGGGACGCCGACTTCGTAATATTTATGTTGGCCGATCCGATCGCGGTTCACGAGGTCACCGTCGGGCCCGATGGCATCGCCGCCGCTGTCCGGCCGAACACGACCGTGATCGAGATGTCGACGGTGGGCCCCGCCGCCATCGCCTGGCTGCGCGCTCGGTTGTCAGACGGGATCGCCCTCCTCGACGCCCCGGTGCTGGGCAGTGTCACCGAGGCGGAGAGCGGCACCCTGACCATCTTCATCGGGGGCGACGGCCCGACCGTGGACGCCGCCACGCCCCTGTTGTCGGTCCTCGGAAACCCGATTCATCTCGGGCCATCCGGTTCCGGGGCGTCGGCGAAGCTGGTCGCCAATTCGACGCTGCTCGGGGTCCTGGGGTTGATCGGCGAATCACTCGCGCTCGGCACCGGTCTCGGCCTGTCCCGCGATGCGGTGTGGCGGGTACTCGCCACGACCCCGCTGGCGGCGCAGGCGGAGCGGCGTAGGCCGGTCGTGGAGGATGCGGCTCCGAAGCGCTTCTCGCTGTCGCTCGCGTACAAGGACGCCAATCTGATCGCCACCGCGGCGGATGCGGCCGGCGTCGACCTCAAGCTGGCACGGGCGGCACAGGCGTGGTTCGCCGAAGCCGACGCGGCGGGGCTGAGCTCGGAGGATTATTCCGTCGTCCTCCGGCACATTCTGGCCAAGCCTCGAGCCGCCGTGCCACCGTCGGATTTCCGCTAGACCAGGGGTCGGCGGGTGACGAGCTACGTCGGGAGACCCAGCCTGCGCTCAATACGGGCCGGCGACGCGCTGCTGTCCGGTGACGCCGACGTTGTGCGCGCGCAACTGCCAGCCGTGCCGCACATCGTGCCGCAGTTCGGTCCAGTGGCAGTTCTGCAGCGGCCCGACCGTGCGCAATACCTCGGGTCCCCAGCCGAGCAGCCGGCCGCAGCACTGACGGGCGGCACCGCCGTGGGTGGCCACCACGATGGTCGCTCCGGGTATCGAGTCGATCATCACCTGCACCGCCTCGGCGACCCGCTTGCCGACGTCCTCAAGGCTTTCGATCTCACAGCCCGGTGCCGGATCGCCCTCCCGCCAGCGGGCGTATTCCACCGGATACCGTTCGGCGACCTCGGCGATGGTGAGCCCCTGCCACTTGCCGTAGTACCGCTCCCGTAGGCGCGCGTCGGTACGCACCGGCAGCCCGGTCAGGGCTGCCAGCGTGGCAGCGGTCTCGGTGGCCCGCCGCAGGTCGCTGGCGACGATCGCGTCCGGTTGCAGGTCGGCGATCAACTGCGCGGCCGCGGCGGCCTGCTCTCGACCGAGGTCGTTGAGCGGCACGTCCGTCTGCCCTTGTACGCGGTCACCGGCGTTCCAGTCGGTGTTGCCGTGCCGCCAGATGATCAGTCTGGTCATTCCACGGCTGCCGCCTCGGTCGAGGCGAGACTCCGGTCCACGAAGGGGATGGTCGGACAGTCCTTCCACAGCCGGTCGAGTGCGTAGTACTCGCGTTCCTCGCTGTGCTGCACGTGGACGACCAGGTCGACGTAGTCGAGCAACACCCAGCGTGCCGCACGCTCGCCTTCGCGTCGGACCGGCTTCGCCTTCTCCGGCAGGCTGAGCAACCGCTCCTCGATCGCGTCGACGATGGCGAGGACCTGACGCTCGTTCGGTGCCGAGGCGAGGAGGAACACGTCGGTGATGACGAGCTGGTCCGCCACATCGATGAGGACGACGTCCTGCGCCTTCTTGTCCGCCGCCGCCTGGGCGGCGGCCAACGCCAGCTCGCGGGCCCGTTCGGAAGCTGCCACCGTTCTCCTTCGATCAACTCTCGCGGCTTCTAGCGTCTCACACGGCCACCGGATCGGAGTCGGCAATCAAACCCCACGAGGGGTTGCCGCATCTCGTCTCACGGCAGATACAACCGCCGTTTGGCGATGTACTGCACCACCCCGTCCGGAACCAGATACCAGATCGGCTTCCCAGCGGCGACCCTGGCCCGACAGTCGGTAGACGAGATCGCCATCGCCGGAACCTGGATCAGACTGACAGCATCGGCCGGCAGATGCGCGGCCGACAACGTGAAGCCCGGCCGGGTCACGCCGATGAAGTGCGCGAGCCCGAACATCTCCTCGGTGTTCTTCCACGAGAGGATCTTCGCCAACGCGTCGGCGCCGGTGATGAAGAACAGCTGCGCCTTCGCGCCGTACGCGGTACGCAGATCCCGCAGCGTGTCCACCGTGTACGTCGGGCCGTCACGATCGATGTCGACCCGGCTGACCTGGAAACGAGGATTGGACGCGGTGGCGATGACCGTCATGAGGTAACGGTCCTCGGCCGGACTGACCGAGCTGGCCTCCTTCTGCCACGGCTGGCCGGTCGGCACGAACACGACCTCGTCGAGCCCGAATCGGTCGGCGACCTCGTTGGCCGCCACGAGGTGGCCGTGGTGAATGGGATCGAAGGTGCCACCCATGACCCCGATACGCCGAACGTCTTCCGCCACCCGATGATCATAGGTCGATGCGGCCGCGGGCTCGCCCGGTCCCAGCGCCGGCACCCGAACCTCACCCCCGCGCCGTCGGGAAGGCCGCTCGTGCCGTCAGCGCTCGGCGCAGATCGTCGTCCGCGTCGGCGACCACCCGGCGCAGACCCGGCTCCAGGTCGTCCCGAGCCAGCAGCGCCGCCGCCAGTTCCCGGGTCCGCGGCGCCACCGCATAGCGCGGATACGCCAATGCCGCGACCTGCTCCGCCACCCACGCGCTACGCAGCTTCGCTGCCGCCGGCATTTCGGCGAAGTACCGCTCCACGTACCCGGCGGTCAACTCCTCCTGCTCCGGCTGCCAGAAACCGGCGGCATGGGCCTCGACCAGACGGTTCGACAGCGACGTGTCCGCCACGATCACCTGCCAGGCGCGCTGCTTGCCCTCCGACGACGGCAGCGCCGCCCGGCACCAGGCGGCCTTCTCCGCCCCAGCGGCACTACGATCGGCCGCCGATTCGGCGTCGATCTCCGCGGCACCGACCGCGCCGAGCACCGCCAACCGCTGCAGCAGAACCCAGCGGAAGTCGACGTCGACCGCGAGCCCCGGCGGCACCTCGACACCGTTGAGCCATCGCATCAGCAGCTCCGCCTCGACGCTGGCCCGGACCAACCCGCGGGCCGCGGTGAGCTGCATCGAACCGCCGGGCCGGGCGGACTCCAGTAGCCGCTCGCAGGTCCGGGCGATCCGGACGCGGGCTGCCCGGCGGGCATCCGCCGGCAGGTACCGGTCGATGAGTCCGAGCGTGAGCCGAAGCACGTCCTCCACCACGATGAGCTCCGACTCGGCGATCAGCGCCGCCTCGATCAGCGTCACCAGGTCGGTCACCGGTCGTTCGCCATCGGTGACCGCATCGATCGTCTCCCCCCAGAGCACCGCCCGTGCCAATGGGTCGTCGAGGCCGGACATGACCTTCGGCAGGGCGCGTACCGACTGCGGGTCGAGGCGTACCTTGGCGAAGGTCAGGTCGCCGTCATTGGGTAGCAGCAGCGTGGCGGCCGGGTCGCCGGCCAGTTCCGCCACCACGGTCCGTCCCCCGTCTGCGGCCGGCTCGAGATCGACCACGACGCGTCGACGAAGCCGAAGCCGCGCATCGGATCGGTCGTAGAGGCCGATGCCGATTCGGTGCGGGCGCAGCACCGGATGGGTCGCGGGCGCGCTCTGCACGAGGGCCACCTCGGTGTACCGCCCCGCGTCATCGACGCGGGCCTCCGCCCGCACCGTGTTGACCTGTGCCTCCCGCAGCCACACCCGGGCCCAGTCGATCAGGTTCCGCCCGCTCGCCTTGGACAGCTCCGCCAGCAGGTCCGCCAAGGTGGCGTTGCCGAACCGGTGTGCCGCGAAGTAGGCGCTCAGTCCGGCGAAGAAGGCCTCATCGCCCACCCAGGCCACCAGTTGGCGCAGCACGGCCGCACCCTTGGCGTAGGAGATGCCGTCGAAGTTGAGCAGCGCCTGCGCCGCATCCGCCACCTCCTCCGGTGCGACCGGATGGGTGGACGGGCGCTGGTCGGCCGCGTACCCCCAGGCTTTACGCCGCATGCCGAAGGTGGTCCAGGCGCGCTCGAACCGGGTCGCCTCGGCGGTCACCCGGACCCCGAGGTACTCGGCGAACGACTCGTTCAGCCACAGGTCGTCCCACCAGCGCATGGTGACCAGGTCGCCGAACCACATGTGCGCCATCTCGTGGGCGATCGTGGTGGCCCGCAGTTCACGCTCGGTGTCCGTGACCGCGGCGCGGAACACGTAGTCGTCCCGGATGGTCACCAGGCCGGGATTCTCCATCGCGCCGGCGTTGAATTCGGGTACGAACGCCTGGTCGTACTTCTCGAACGGATAGCGCACCTCGAACAGTTCGTGGAACCGGTCCAGGCACTGTGCGGTCACGGTGAACAGCTCGTCGGCGTCCTTATCCAGGTGAGCGGCCAAGGACCGGCGACAGTAGACGGCGAGCGGCAACCCGTCATGCTCGTGCCGTCGGACGTGGTAGGGGCCCGCGATCAGCGACACGAAATAGGTCGCCAGCGGAGCGGTCGCCGCGAACTCCCAGCGCCCCGGTGCCGGTGTCCTCCCGAGTCGACCGTTCGCGGCCACGGTCCAAGCGGTTGGTGCGGCCACCGAGAGGGTGACCGGCGCCTTCAGGTCCGGCTGGTCGAAACAGGCGAAGATCCGCTGCGCGTTGTCGAGGAAGGACATCGCGTACAGGTACGTCTCACCGTCGGCCGGGTCGGTGAACCGGTGCAGCCCCTCCCCCGTGTTCGAGTACGCCATCTGCGCGTCAACGGTCAGCACGTTCGCGTCCCGCAGCCCGATCAGCGGCAGCCGATTGTCGGCGAGCGTGGCCGGGTCCAGCTCCTGGCCGTTGAGCCGGGCCGTGACCAGCCGCGCGGGGCGGATCTCGACGAATGTGGCCGCACCCGGGCGGGCCCGGAACCGGATGACGGTCCGCGCGCGGAACCGATCGCCCGAGCCGGTCAGATCGAGATCGATCTCGTACGAGTCGACGATGATCAGGGCGGCGCGTTCGACGGCTTCGGCGCGGGTCAGGCTCGGCATCCGCCCATCCTGCCCGATCCCGCCACGTCGTCGCGATCCCGCGAACCTCTCCCCGGGATCGACGAACATGCCGGGCGCCCGGATCCGGCATCGCATCCGGGTGCTAGGTTGGGCGGGTGCGGATGACGAGCAACGACTGGTGGCGCGCCTGACGGGCGGCCCACCACGCATCCGCGCATCCCGAGATCACAAGACGGCCGCCCCGACCCGGGCGGCCGTCGGCGTTGCGGGCTTCCGGTGTCCGGGCGGTTCTGCGGAGCCAGAGGAGACCTCGAATGAGCACCACCGCCACCTCCGCCCCCGACCTACGCCGCCGCGAGGTCGGTTCCGAAGCGGCGCGCCGACTCACCGGATTCACCCCGAGCGGCCCACTGCACCTCGGCAGCCTGCTCGCCGCGATCCGCCCCATTCTCGCCGGACAGCACGTCGCAGAGACGATCGTCTTCCTCAGCGACCTGCACGCGCTGACCGTCGAACACGAACCCGCCCTGGTCCGCGCCCGCACCCTGGAGCAGGCGACGCTCCTGCTCGCCGCCGGGCTCGACCCCGAACGGACGCTCTGCTACGTCCAGTCACAGGTACCCTCCCACGCCGAACTGCACTACCTGCTCGAATGCGCCACCGGCTACGGCGAGGCGCACCGGATGATCCAATTCAAGGAGAAGTCCACCACCCAGCAGCACATCCGGCTCAGCCTGCTGACCTACCCGGTGCTGATGGCCGCCGACATTCTGCTGCACGACGCTCGGGAGGTGCCGGTAGGCGAAGATCAACGCCAGCACGTCGAGTTGGCTCGGGACGTGGCGTCGCGCTTCAACGCCCGGTACGGGACCACGTTCGTGGTGCCCCGCGCGGTTCATCCGCCGGTCGCCGCCCGGGTGATGCATCTGGCGGATCCGACCGTGAAGATGAGCAAATCCAGCCGCAGTGACGCCGGACGCATCGGCCTGCTCGACTCGCCCGATGCGATCCGGCAAAAGGTGATGCGGGCGGTGACCGATTCGGCCGACGATGTCGTCTACCAACCGGACACCCGACCCGGGGTGGCGAATCTGCTGGAGATCCTCGGCGCGTGCGTCGGTCGGTCACCGGCGGCGTTGGCCGACGACTTCCCGTCCTATGCGACATTGAAGCAGGCGGTCGTCGAAGCGGTGGTGACGACGCTGCGCCCGATCCAGGAGCGTTACGTGGAACTGGCCCGGGACCCGGGGCACGTCCGGCGAGTGCTGGCCGACGGCGCCGACCGCGCCCGGGAGCGGGCCGCCGACACGGTACGCCGCGCGAAGCAGGCCATCGGGCTGCTCGGCTGAACGTTCAGGTCTCCGTGGCCGGCTCGTCTGCGGATTCGTCGCCCGCGGGCTCGTCCGGCTGCGGCTGACGGCGGGCCCGCCGGGCGGCAAGCCGCTCGGCGGCCGTCGCCCGGCGCGGCTTCTCCTCCAGCCGCACGTCCCGGCCTCGTATGGCGGGCACGTATTCGACGTCGGCGTAATGGGCAGGTTGCCAGTCGAACTCCCGGCCGGCGATACGCACGAGGCTGCCCGGTTCCGCGCCCGCCTTGACGAGTTCTTCCTCCACCCCGAGCCGGGCCAGCCGGTCCGCCAGGTAGCCGACCGCCTCGTCGTTGTCGAAGTTGGTCTGGCGGACCCAGCGCTCGGGCCGCGCGCCGTGCACCACGAACGCACCGTCGGCGGCCTGCTCGATCCGGAAACCGGTGTCGTCCACGGCCGGCGGGCGCAGCACGATCCGGGTCGGCTCCGGCGGCGGCGCGGCGGCCCGGGCCCGTTCGACCAACTCCGCCATCGCATAGGCCAGCTCACGCAGGCCCTCCCGGGTCACCGCCGACACCTCGAAGACCGGCAGGCCACGGGCCTCGATCTCCGGCCGGACGATCTCGGCCAGCTCACGGCCGTCCGGCACATCCACCTTGTTCAGGGCGACCAGTCGAGGTCGATCCGCCAATCCCCCGTACGCGGCGAGCTCGGCCTCGATCGCGTCGATGTCGCCGAGCGGGTCCCGATCGGTCTCCAGCGCCGCGGTGTCGACCACGTGGACGAGCACCGAACAGCGTTCGATGTGGCGCAGGAACTCCAGGCCCAGACCCTTGCCGAGCGCGGCACCCGGAATGAGGCCGGGCACGTCGGCGATGGTGAAGGTGTGATCGTCCACCCGGACCACGCCGAGGTTGGGTACGAGCGTGGTGAACGGGTAATCGGCGATCTTCGGTCGGGCCGCCGACAGCACCGAGATCAGCGAGGACTTGCCGGCCGAAGGGAATCCGACGAGGCCGACGTCGGCGACGGTCTTCAGTTCCAGCACCACATCGCGGCGCTCGCCGGGCTCACCCAGTTCGGCGAACCCGGGGGCTTTGCGGCGAGCATTGGCCAGCGCCGCGTTGCCCCGCCCGCCCCGGCCGCCGCGGGCGAGCTCGAAGGCGGTGCCCGCCCCGACCAGATCGGCCAGCACCTCGCCGTCGAGGGTCTGCACCACCGTGCCGTCGGGCACCTTGAGGACCAGATCCTCACCGTCGGCACCGTTGCGGTGCGATCCGGCGCCGCTGCGGCCGTTCTCGGCCTTGACGTGGGGACGGAACCGGAAGTCCAGCAGGGTGTGCACCTGTGGGTCGACGACCAGGCGGACGCTGCCACCACGGCCGCCGTTGCCGCCGTCCGGGCCGCCGAGCGGCTTGTACTTCTCCCGGTGGATCGACACGCAGCCGTGTCCGCCATCACCGGCCTGCACGTGCAGGACGACCCGGTCCACGAACGTGGTCATGCCACCGATCCTTCCACCGCGTACCCAGCCTGCCGGCCGGTCGGGCCCGAAAACGGCGAAACGGGCCGGGACAATCTTCCCGGCCCGTTTCGCAGAACGACGCTACTGCTGTGTCGGCACGATGTTGACGACCTTGCGGCCACGCTTGGTGCCGAACTGCACGGCCCCGGCGGCCAACGCGAAGAGGGTGTCGTCGCCGCCCCGCCCGACCAGGTTGCCCGGGTGCCACTTCGTGCCGCGCTGCCGGACCAGGATCTCGCCGGCGTTGACGACCTGCCCACCGAACCGCTTCACGCCGAGCCGCTTAGCCGCGGAATCGCGACCGTTACGCGAGCTGGACGCACCCTTTTTGTGAGCCATCTTGACGCCTACTTCCCGCTGGAGATACCGGTCACCTTGACTCGGGTCAGCAACTGGCGGTGACCCTGGCGCTTGTGGTAGCCGGTCTTGTTCTTGAACTTGTGGATCCGGATCTTCGGGCCCTTGACGTGCGCGGCGATCTCGCCGGACACCTCTACCTTAGCGAGCTGAGCAGCGTCGGTCACCAGGTCGCCACCGTCGACGAGCAGCACCGCGGGAAGCTTGACTGCGTCGCCGGGGGCGCCCGCGAGCTTCTCGACCTCGATCACGTCGCCCTCGGCGACCTTGTACTGCTTGCCGCCGGTTTTGACGATCGCGTACATCGGACGGGGACTCCCTGTCATTGAGGCTGCTGGCGGGTGGTGTTCGCGACGGCTCGCCCTCCGCCCGGCCATCGATGGCCGGAGCGGAACGCTGCGATCGCAGCGGGCGGGCACACGGGAACCCAACGCACCGGAAGGTGCGCCGCAGGCAAGACTACGACATCAACGCCGTCGCACCCAAACCGGGTCCGGCATTCGCGCGCCGCGACGTCAGCCCGTCGTGCACAGCCGTTCAAGACGCTGCTGCAGTTCGTCCAGCTTCACCGCGTCCACCGACTCAACGGACGGCTCCATGCGATCCACCTCGGCCGCGATCTCGGTCAGCAAGGCCCGCAACCGCTCATCCGTCGCCTCAGCGGCGCGCTCGCGCAACCCGATGGCCCAACGGCCGAGAGCCGCGTCGGCACGCCCTCGCGCCGCCTCCGCCGCCGCAGTGTCGCCCTGACTCGCCGCGGTCAACGATTGGGTCAGCTCGCTGACGAAGGCGATCGCGGACTCGTTGCTGATCTGCTGAGCGGCCGCGCACACCTGAGCGGAGTTGTCGGCAGCCGAGGTGGTAGGTGAGGGGGCGGCATCCGTACCGGGTGAGACGGTGGCGCCCGCCTCGACGATCGGGCTGGGCGTCGGGGCAGCCGACGAGGTGGGCGTGCCACCCGGGGTGACGTCGGCGATGTCGGCCCGCTCCCCGGCGCAGGCGGAGGTCAACAAGACGGCGGTCAACGCGGCGATGCTGAGGGTACGGCGCATGCAGTCCTCCAATCACGTCCGCTGCGACCTTAGCCGGCGGCGCAACGCGCCGCCGGCGGGCAATGCGCCGTCCCGCTACGCAGGTTCCGGGTCGTCCGCCCCGACCGATCCGGACACCGCGCCGACCCCGGCCACCGACGGTTCCGCCTGCTGCGCCGAGTCGGCGGCGGACACGCGATCGTCGCCGGCGACCTCACTCCCGGTTCGCGCCGACTCTCCCCGTTGCCGGCTCTTGCGGCTTTCCCCGCGTGACGTCGCCGAGGCGACCGCCTTGACCTTGTCGGCCGTGCCGGATCGGTGCGGCAACGGCTCGGTGTGCACGATCACGCCCCGACCCTTGCAGCAATCGCAGGTCTCGCTGAACGCCTCCAACAGACCCGCGCCGATTCGCTTACGCGTCATCTGCACCAGCCCCAGCGAGGTGATCTCGGTGACCTGATGCTTGGTGCGGTCTCGGCCGAGACACTCGGTCAGCCGGCGCAGCACCAACTCGCGGTTCGACTCCAACACCATGTCGATGAAGTCGATGACGATGATGCCGCCGATGTCCCGCAACCGTAGCTGGCGGACGATCTCCTCTGCGGCCTCCAGGTTGTTCCGGGTGACCGTCTCCTCGAGGTTGCCCCCGGTGCCGGTGTACTTGCCCGTGTTCACGTCGATCACGGTCATCGCCTCGGTCCGGTCGATCACCAGATGACCGCCCGAGGGCAGGTAGACCTTGCGGTCCAACGCCTTGAGGAGCTGCTCGTCGATGCGCTTCTCCGCGAAGACGTCCGCGACACCGACGTGCCGACGCAACCGCGACACCAGGTCGGGCGAAACATGCGTCAGGTACGACTCCACCAGGTCGTACGCTTCGCCGCCTTGCACGACGAGCTCGCGGAAGTCTTCGTTGAACAGGTCGCGGACCACCCGGATGACCAGATCCGGTTCCTGGTACAGCAGGGCCGGTGCGCCACCTTGGGTGGCTTTCGCCTGAATGTCCTCCCACTGCGCCTGCAGCCGTTTGATGTCGCGGGCCAGCTCATCCTCGGTGGCGCCTTCTGCCGCGGTCCGTACGATCACACCGGCACCGTCCGGCACCAGCTTCTTGAGGATGTCGCGCAGCCGCCTGCGCTCGTTGTCCGGCAGCTTCCGACTGATGCCGGAGGCGTTCCCGTTGGGCACGTAGACCAGGTGCCGACCGGACAGGGCGATGTGACTGGTGAGCCGGGCGCCCTTGTGGCCGATCGGATCCTTGGTGACCTGGACCAGCACCGAGTCACCGGACTTCAGCGCCTGCTCGATCGATCGGGCACGCCCTTCCAAGCCGGTGGCTTCCCAATTCACCTCACCGGCGTACAGCACCGCGTTGCGTCCGCGGCCGATGTCCACGAACGCCGCCTCCATGCTGGGCAGCACGTTCTGCACCTTGCCCAGGTACACGTTGCCGGCCATGGTGCTGGAGTCGGCCCGGCTGACGTAGTGCTCCACCAGCACCCCGTCTTCGAGCACGGCGATCTGGGTGAGGTCGTCGCGTTGCCGGATCACCATGACCCGGTCGACAGCCTCTCGCCGGGCCAGGAACTCCGCCTCGCTGAGAATGGGCGGACGGGTGCGTCGCTGTTCGCGGCCGTCCCGGCGCCGCTGTCGTTTCGCCTCCAGCCGGGTCGAACCGGAAACGCCCTGCACTTCGTCGACCGCACGACGCGGTTCACGGACCTTGACAACCGTCTCCACGCCGTCCTCGGCGACCTCGACCTCGACGTCGGGCACGCCGCGACGACGGCGGCGCCGACGACGCCGGGTGACCGTGGCCTCCTCGTCGCCCCCGTCGGCCTCCGTCGGCTCCTCCGCCTCGCCGGTCTCCTCGACCTCCTCGACCGCAGCGTCGTCCACGTCCAGCGCTGCGGCGGCGGGTTCGTTGACGTCCTCCCCGATCTCCTCGCTCACGCCCTTGCCGCGACCTCGACCGCGACGTCCCCGCCGCCGGCGGCGGCGGGACACCGACTCGTCCGTGGCGTCGGCCTCATCGGCCGCTACCGGCTCGGCTTCCTCATCGCCGGTGCTGAGAACCTCCTCCTCCTCGGCCGGTTCGGCGATCTGCCGGGCCCGCCGCCGGCGCCGGGACGGCTCGGCCGGCTCCTCGCCGACCTCGGCGGTGGGAGCGGCTTCGGCGGCAGGCCGGCGCCGTACGATCACATCCGGTTCGGGCGCCATGAACAGCACTGTGGGCGGGGTGAGCACGGCACGGCGGCGCGGCTGACGGGTCTCGTCCGCGGATGATTCGGTGCTTGCGGGCTCGGCCGCGTGGGTGATGACAACCGCGGCCGGCGCCGGCGATTCGGTCGCGGCCTCCGGCACCGTCTCGGCCCGCTCCACCGTCTTCCTCCGTCGGCTGCGGCCCGGCTTCGCCGCCGCCCCGTCACCGGCGGGCTCCACCGTGTCGGAATCCGGTCCCGGCGTGACCTTCCTACGCTGACGTCGGGTTTTCGGTGCCGGGTCGCTCGACGACGTCGGCCCGGCCCCAGATGAGACCTCGGTGGTCGCGGCTTCGGCAGTAACCGCCGGAACAGCCACGGCTGATGCGTCGGCGGATGGTGGGACGGTGCGGTCGGAAGAACCGGTCACAGGTGCGGCACCCGTCCCGTTCCCACCCTCGGGCTCGATATGGAGCATGAAAAGTACTCTCCAGTTCTGGCTGCCCCGGGCGCGGGTGAGCGCTGCCACTCAGGACTGCCGAAAAGATGTTCCGGCGTGCGCGAGATGCGCCTGCGCCGAAGTCTGGCTACTGACCGCCGGCCGGAACGCGGCTAGCGGTCACCGATGACTGTCCCACCGCGGTCCGCGTCCAACGGATCCACAAGCTCCCCCTGCGCGGTCAGCGTGCCCTGCGCCAGCCGCGTCGCACGCGGCGGCACCGGCGGCACCAGGTCGGCCACCACGCGAAGGCCCGAAAGGACATCATCGGGTCGTACGGTCGGAGTCACCTGCCGTACGACTAGGTCAAGTATCGCACACTGCGCGCCCATGGCCCCGGAAGGTGGCTCGCACGGGCGCGCTGTGATGTGCTCCACCGGCCCCCGGACGTCAACGGTACGACGCCCCTGCTTGGTCAGCCGTTCGACGAACACCTCACCGGCGGATTGGAAGGCCGAAACCGCCTTCTCCAGCGCATCCGGGTCGACTCCGGACAACTCGACCCGCCAGCGTGAGGCGTTGATCCGGTCCGCCAGGCTGCCCGGACCGGCCTCCACGGCCTCGACCACGTCGAGGCCCGGGGAGAGCGCGGCGTCCAACGCCGCGCGTACCGTCTCCGGCTCCATCCGCTCGCGCAGGCCGATCTCCAGGTACTCCGCCTCACTCGCCACCCCGGTCGGCGCTGCGGTCGCGTACGAGATCTTCGGGTGCGGGGTGAAACCCTGGGAGTAGGCGACGGGAACCGCGGCCCGGCGCAGCGCCCGCTCGAAGGCCCGGGCGAAGTCACGGTGCGACGTGAACCGAAGACGGCCACGCTTGGCGTAACGGATCCGAATGCGCTGTACGACCGGTGCCTGTCCGCCTTCCGGTTGATTCTTCCTACTGATGGTCGTGCTCCTCGATGACGTTGGGGTCGCGGTCCGGGCGGGTCAACGGCCCGACCGGCGACGGAACGGTCAGGTAGCGGCCGGGGTCCGGCTAACCGGGGTGAGCGGGAGCAGCTTCTTGCCGGTGGGACCGATCTGGATCTCGGTGCCCATCGCGGGGCAGACCCCGCAATCGAAACAGGGCGTCCACCGGCAGTCTTCCTGCTCGTACTCGGTGAGCGCGTCCTGCCAGTCCTGCCAGAGCCAGTCCTTGTCCAGGCCGGAGTCGAGGTGATCCCACGGCAGGACCTCGTGCTCCTCCCGCTCTCGGGTGGTGTACCAGTCGAGGTCGACCCCGAAGGTCGGGAGTACCTCGGCCGCCGCCTCCAGCCAGCGCTCGTACGAGAAGTACTCGCGCCAGCCGTCGAACCGGCCGCCCTTCTCCCAGACCCGTCGGATGACCGCGCCGACACGCCGGTCGCCGCGGGAGAGCAGCCCCTCGATCAGCGACGGCTCGCCGTCGTGGTACCGGTAGCCGATCGCCCGGCCCAGCGAGCGGTCGGCGTTGATCGCCTCCTTGAGCAGCTTCAACCGCCGGTCGATCACCTCCGGGCGCTCCATCGCCGCCCACTGGAACGGGGTGTGCGGCTTGGGCACGAACCCCCCGATCGACACCGTGCAGCGAATGTCCTTCGAGCCGGTGACCTCCCGACCGACCCGGATCACCTCGTGTGCGAGGCGGGCGATCTGCAGCACATCCTCGTCGGTCTCGGTCGGCAGACCGCACATGAAGTAGAGCTTCACCTGCCGCCAGCCGTTGCTGTACGCGGTGACGACGGTGCGGATCAGGTCATCCTCCGACACCATCTTGTTGATCACCCGGCGGATCCGCTCCGAGCCGCCTTCCGGCGCGAACGTCAGACCGGTGCGCCGCCCGTTACGCGACAGTTCCTGGGCGAGTTCGACGTTGAACGCGTCCACCCGGGTGGACGGCAGCGACAACGAGACGTTGCTGCCGTCGTACCGGTCGGCGAGTCCGGAACAGATGTCCTTGATCTCGGAGTGGTCGGCCGAGGACAGCGACAGCAGGCCGACCTCGGAGAAGCCGGAGTAGTCGATGCCCTGCTGCACCATCTCCCCGACCGTGGTGATCGACCGCTCTCGCACCGGTCGGGTGATCATGCCGGCCTGGCAGAACCGGCAGCCGCGGGTGCACCCCCGGAAGATCTCGACCGCGTACCGCTCGTGGACCGTCTCGGCGAGCGGGACCAGGGGACGCTTCGGATAGGGCCACTGGTCCAGGTCCATGGTGGTGCGCTTGTGCACCCGGAACGGGACGTCGGGCCGATTGGGCACGACCCGTTGGATACGCCCGTCCGGCAGGTAGTCGACGTCGTAGAAGCGGGGCACGTAGACACCCCCGGTCCGGGCCAGGCGCAGCAGCAGTTCGTCCCGGCCGCCCGGCCGCCCCTCGGCTTTCCACTCGCGGACGATGTCGGTGATCTCCAGTACGGCTTCCTCACCGTCCCCGAGCACCGCGGCGTCGATGAAGTCGGCGATCGGCTCCGGGTTGAAGGCCGCGTGACCACCGGCGATGACCACCGGGTGGCTTTCGTCGCGGTCCCGCGATTCCAGCGGAATGCCCGCCAGATCCAGCGCGGTGAGCAGGTTGGTGTAGCCCAGCTCGGTGGCGAAGGAGACCCCGAACAGGTCGAACGCCCCGACCGGGCGGTGCGAGTCGACGGTGAACTGGGGGACCCCGTGCTCACGCATGAGCTTCTCCAGGTCCGGCCAGACCGCATACGTCCGCTCGGCCAGCACGTCCGGCTGCTCGTTGAGCACCTCGTAGAGGATCTGCACGCCCTGGTTGGGCAGCCCGACCTCGTACGCGTCCGGGTACATCAGCACCCAGCGCACCGTCGTACTGTCCCACTCCTTGATCACCGCGCCGAGTTCGCCGCCGACGTACTGAATCGGCTTACCGACCTGCGGCAACAGCGGCTCAAGCTGTGGGAAGACCGTAGCGACGCTCATCCAACCTCCCTGGGACACGCACAGACGCGGTCGAGACCAACCGTAGCGCCTCGGTCAGACCGCGGCGTCACGGATGCGTCCTGCGGCCTGTCGCGCCCCATCACGATCGGGACGGCAAGGCGCCGGCGAGCGGTGACGACGCCCTCCGACGGCGGGTGGCCCGCGCTATCTAGTCTGTACCGACCGGAAAGGAGGGACATCGTGGCGCAGGCGGACGACCCTTCGCCGCTGGACCAGTCGACGAGACCCCTGCGTCGATCGGCGGCAGCAGCCGATGACGCGCCGGATCCCGGACCGGACCCCGACGGCTCGACCGGCGACGCCACCCGCAAGATGCCGACGGGGGACGTCGCCCCCACCCGGGTGGCCACGCCCCGGTGGACGGGCCTGGCCTCGCCACCGGCGGAGAACAAGCGGCGACTGCCCGACGGCGGGACCCGACCCCCGCTCGACCCCACCCGCAAGCTACCCGCCGCTGAGCGGGTGCCCCCGGAGGAGTTGCCGCCGGTGGACCCGTGGGCCGATCAGCCGACTGCTGACCCGGTACTGCCGCCGACTCTTCCTTATCCGGCGCCGCCGATCCAGCCCGCGCCGCCGCCGGCCGCCCCGGCCGTACCGCCGCCGCACCACACCTCGCCCACGCCGGCCGTAGCCGCGCCGCCCCCAGTTGCGCCGCCCCCAGTAGCGCCGGCCTGGCCACCGCCCGGCGGGCAGCCGCCGTCCGGCACGATTCGGGTACGTCGACGCCGGCGCTGGCCGTGGATCATGCTCACGATGACGCTGGTCACCGTAGCCTGCTGCTGCGGGCTGCCGGTCTACTACGGCAAGCCGATCTTCGACCAATACCCCGCGACAGCCGCGCTGCCGGCGCAGATCGGCGATCTACGACTGCGCGACGACCCGGGCGGCAAGGAAGCGGCGAAACGGCTGGAACGGCAGATGAGGGCCGCCCATCTGATCGCCGAGGACACCTTCGCCGGCATCTACGTCACGCCGCAGGGCAAACAGGTGACGATCTTCGGCGTGACCGGCTTCCGACTCGACCCCGCCACCGCCGTCGACCACGAGATCACCCGGCTGACCCCCGAATACGAGCTCGGGCCCGCCCGAGTGTTCGACACCGGCCGACGCGGCGAACACGTCAGCTGCGCCACCGGCCGGGCCGACGGCACCGGCGTGGTGGCGTGCGCCTGGGCCGACCACGGCAGCCTGGGGACCGCGCTGTTCACCCGCCTGTCGGTCGAGGACAGCGCCGTGCTGCTGGAGAAGCTTCGCTCGGCGATCCTCACCCGGGACTGAGCCGGACGGGGATGACGCGACCGGGTGTCGGCGAGGGCGGAGGCAGGTCTGCCTCCCACCGGCGCGCTCAGCGCGTGTTCGGGGTGCCGCGCGGGGGCGCGTACCGGGGGACGTACTCCTGGCCGGTGAGCTGCTGGATCTCCGCCATGATCTCGTCGGTGATCTGCCGAAGCGAGGTCCGGTCGGTGGGGCGGTCCGTGAAGTCCATCGGCTTGCCGAACCTGATGGTGACCTTGCCTGCGCCGAGCCGAGGCATCCGGGCACCGATCGGCTGGACCTTGTCGGTGCCGGTCACGCCCACCGGAATCACCGGCACGCCGGCGGCCATCGCCAGCCGGGCCACCCCGGTCCGCCCCCGGTAGAGCCGCCCGTCCGCAGATCGGGTGCCCTCGGGGAAGATCGCGACCAGGTCACCCGCCTTGAGCACCGGAATGGCCGCGTCGAACGCCGCGAGCGCCGCGCGTCCACCGGCACGCTCGACCCGGATCGCCCCCAGGCCCTGGAGGACGGTCCTGGTCAGCCAGCCACGGAAACCGGTGCCGGTGAAGTACTCGGCTTTCGCCCAGAACGCGATGTGCCTCGGCACCACCGCACCGAGGAACGTCTCGTCCGCGACGGAGAGGTGGTTGCTGGCCAGGATGGCCCCACCCGACTCCGGAACATACTCCAGCCCCTCGACCTCCGGTCGCCAGAACACCCGCAGGCTGGTCCCGACGGTGAGCTTCCCGATGGTGTAGAGCAGCGGCACACGGCCTCCCCTGATCAGCGCCGGATCGCCGGGCGCGGCGGCAGGACACCGCCGCGCCCGATCGTAGGTCAGCCCGGTCTCGCCCCCCGGGGAAACCCCGGCGGCGATGACCTGCCTAACGTTCGTCCGAGATCCGGCGAACCGCCACCGCAACCGGCTCGTTCTCCCCGACCTCGCCGGCGAACCCGCGGACCTCGGGCGCGAAGGCGATCGAGTGGGCGAGCACCTCCCGCGCGACGAAGTCGCGGTGCGCCTCGACCGCGGCCCGCACCTCGTCCGATGTGGCCAACATCACGTCGATCCGGTCCGCGATGTTCAGTCCGGCCTCCCGCCGGGCCTGTTGCACCACGCGGACCACGTCGCGTGCCAGACCCTCGGCCGCGAGTTCCGGGGTGACGGCGGTGTCCAGCACCACCACACCCTCGTTGCGGGGCAGCGGAGCCGAGTTCTCCTCGTCGGCCGCGACCATCCGCAGCTCGTACTCGCCTTCCTGCAGCGTGACGCCGGCGGCGACCGGCGCACCGTCGACGAGGGACCAGTCGCCCGCCTTCACCGCCTTGATCACCTGCTGGACGGCCGGCCCGACACGCGGCCCGAGCGCGCGCGGTACCACGGTGAGCACCTGCCGCGAGTAGCGCTCCACCTCATCGGTGAACGACACCGACTTGACGTTGACCTCGTCCGCGACGAGATCGGCCAGCGGACGCAACGCGGCGGCGTCGGGTGTGGCCACGGTCAGCGACGTGAGCGGCAGACGCACCCGCAGTCCCTTGGCCTTGCGCAACGACAGCGCCGCCGAGCACACCTCCTGGATGGCGTCCATCGCCCCGACCAGCTCACGGTCGGCCGGGAACTCCGTGGCGGCCGGCCAATCGGTCAGGTGCACCGACCGCTCACCGGTCAGCCCGCGCCAGATCTCCTCGGTGGTCAGCGGCGCGAGCGGTGCCATCACGCGACACAGGGTCTCCAGCACCGTGTAGAGGGTGTCGAAGGCGGCCCGGTCGCCGGACCAGAACCGGTCCCGGGAGCGACGCACGTACCAGTTGGTCAGGGCGTCGAGGAAGGACCGCACGCTCGCGCAAGCGCCCGCGATGTCGTACCCGTCCATCCGGGCGGTCACGTCGGTCACCAGCTCACCGGTCTTGGCCAGCACGTACCGGTCGAGCAGGTGATCGCTGTCGGTACGCCGGACCGCCTGATAGCCCTCCGCGTTGGCGTAGAGGGAGAAGAAGTACCAGACGTTCCACAGCGGCAGCAGCACCTGCCGTACCGCGTCCCGGATCGCACCCTCGGTGACGGACATGTCGCCGCCGCGCAGCACCGGCGACGAGATCAGCATCCAGCGCATCGCGTCCGAGCCGTAGGTGTCGAACACCTCGTACACGTCCGGGTAGTTGCACAGGCTCTTGGACATCTTGCGCCCGTCCGCGCCGAGCAGGATGCCGTGACTGACGCAGTTGCGGAACGCGGGTCGGTCGAACAGCGCGGTGGCCAGCACGTGCATGGTGTAGAACCAGCCGCGGGTCTGTCCGATGTACTCGACGATGAAATCGCCCGGATAGTGGTGCTCGAACCAGTCCTTGTTCTCGAACGGATAGTGCACCTGGGCGAACGGCATCGAGCCCGACTCGAACCAGCAGTCGAGCACCTCCGGCACCCGCCGCATCATCGACCGGCCCGTCGGGTCGTCCGGGTTCGGGCGGACCAGTTCGTCGATGCCGGGCCGGTGCAGTTCGGTGACCTTCACCCCGAAGTCGCGTTCCAGTTCGGCCAGCGAACCGTAGACGTCGATGCGCGGGTAGTTCGGGTCGTCGGACTTCCACACGGGGATCGGTGAACCCCAGAACCGGTTCCGGCTGATCGACCAGTCACGTGCGCCCGCCAGCCACTTGCCGAACGATCCGTCCTTGACGTGCCCGGGGATCCAGTTGATCTGCTGGTTCAGCTCGACCATCCGGTCCCGGAACTTGGTCACCGCCACGAACCAGGAGGAGACGGCCTTGTAGACGAGCGGGGTGTCGCAGCGCCAGCAGTGCGGGTATGAGTGGGTGTAGGTGTCGTGGCGCAGCAGCACACCCCGTTCCTTCAGGTCCCTGATCACCGCCTTGTTGGCGTCGAAGACCTGCTGTCCCTCGTACGGCGGCACCAGCGAGGTGAACCGGGTGTGTTCGTCGACGGTGACGATGGTCGGGATGCCGGCGGCGTTACAAGTGTTCTGGTCGTCCTCACCGAACGCCGGGGCCAGGTGCACCACCCCGGTGCCGTCCTCGGTGGTGACGAAGTCGGCGCCGAGCACCTGGTACGCGTTCGGGCCGGCCCGGTCGACGAGGAAGTCGAACAGCGGCGTGTAGCGGCGTCCCACCAGGTCGCGGCCGTAGACCGTGCCGACGCGGACGAACTCCGCCAGCTCCTTCGCGTACGCTTCGAGGCGCGCCGCGCCGAAGATGTACCGCTGCCCGTCCCGCTCCAGTACGGCGTACTCGATCTCGGGGCCCACGGCGAGCGCCAGGTTGGACGGCAGCGTCCACGGTGTGGTGGTCCACACGCCGATCTTCTCGCCGCTGTCCAACTGGAACCACACGGTCACGGTCGGGTCCTGCCGGTCCCGGTAGACGTCGTCCATCCGAGTCTCGGTATTCGACAGCGGCGTCTCACAGCGCCAGCAGTACGCCAGCACCCGGAAGCCTTCGTAGATCAGACCCTTGTCGTACAGGGTCTTGAAGGCCCACATGACGCTCTCCATGTAGTCCAGGTCGAGCGTCTTGTAGTCGTTGGCGAAATCCACCCAACGCGCCTGGCGGGTGACGTACCGTTCCCACTCGGAGGTGTACCGGAGCACCGATGCCCGGCAGACGTCGTTGAACTTGGCCACACCCAGGTCGATGATCTCGGCCTTGGTGGAGATGCCGAGCTGCTTCTCCGCCTCGACCTCGGCCGGCAGGCCGTGGCAGTCCCAGCCGAACCGCCGTTCGACGCGCCGCCCGCGCATGGTGTGGTAGCGCGGCACCGCGTCCTTGACGTAGCCGGTGAACAGGTGACCGTAGTGCGGCAGGCCGTTCGCGAACGGCGGACCGTCGTAGAAGACGTACTCGTTGCTGCCGTTCTCGCCGGCCGGGCGGGCCTCGACGGATGCCTCGAACGTCTTGTCCGCGGACCAGTATTCGAGCACCCGACGTTCGATCGCGGGCAGGTCAGGGCTCGCCGGGACGGACGTGGTCGTGTCGTGCTTGGGATAAACCATCGCGGGTCGTTCTCCTCAGGCAGCTCACCCTTGTGGTCTGCGAGGACGAGTCTGCCGGGTAGCGTTGTACGCCCACCCCGCGGACCCGCGGTACCACCTCGCTTGACGGTCGCGAACGACCGCCCGCTCGTTGGCCGGCTGTGACGGGCCGGACCCGTCCGGTTCTACTCGGGTGACGGACACCCTTTCTTCCGGCGGCTCACCGGTGATGGCCGGGTCAATGCCTTTCGAGACTCAAGGCTACCGGACCGCGCCGGAGGCCCGCTTCCCTATTCCCCGCTCCCGGCGCTTCATCAGGGTGCTCAGTCGCTCGCCTCGGGGAACCAGAGGGCGATCTCACGCTCGGCGCTGGCGGGCGAGTCGGACGCGTGGACCAGGTTCTCCCGGTTGGAGAGCGCGAGGTCACCGCGGATGGTGCCGGCCGCCGCCTTCCGCCCGTCGGTCGACCCGGTCATGGTCCGTACCACCTCGATCGCCTGATCGCCGGAGAGGACCATCGCGACCAGGGGCCCACCGGTCATGAACGCCTTCAGCGGCGGATAGAAGTCTTTCCCGACGTGCTCCGCGTAGTGCTGGTCGGCCATGACCTCGTCCATCGTGCGCAGCACCATGGCGTCGATGTTCAGGCCTTTGCGCTCAAACCGGCCGATGATCTCACCGACCAGGCCGCGCCGGACCGCATCCGGCTTGATCAGAACGAGCGTACGCTCGACCGGGCTGGTGGTGCCCAACGTCTTCTCCTCCGCCTGCAATCCGCCAACGCCCAGCCGCACAGCCGCCTCGCATGGAGGGCGGAGGCTGAGCCGACCCCACCCTACCGAGCCGTTCGAGCGATCCCCGTCCCGCCCCGGGCGCGCCGGTGTTTCCATCTCGGCCTGCCCGGCCCTAGCCTGAGGCGGTGGAGGAGGTGGTCCACAGTGGCGAATGGCCGACGTCAACCGGTGGCCCCGGTACGCAAGATCATCGCCGGGGTACTCGGCACATTTGCCGCCTTCGTGATTCTGTTCGGCGCCGGGCTGCCGAACTGGACCATCGTCGCCGTCGGAGTCGCCCTGCTGCTGCTCGCCGTCAGCATCATCGCGACCTCGGCGCTGCGGGGCTCCGCGCGGAGCTGGGTGAACGGGATGGCTCAGGTGCAAAGCGTCTCCGAGCCGCCGGCTTCGCTGCAGTTCGGACGGTGCGAGCTGCAGCTCATGATCCAGGCCCCGGGGCTACCCGTGCAGTCGGTCAAGGTACGGGATCCACGGGTTCCGGTGGACAAGTGGCCGTTCGTGGGCGCGGTGCTGCCGGTTCTGGTGGCATTCGACGATCCACGGCGGGTCCGAGTGCTGTGGGAGGACGTACTCACCCATGCCGAGGCCGACGAATTGGAGCGCGCGGAAGCGTCGGCAGACGTCGATCCCTCGCTGGACGAGACGTTGATCGAACATCAGCCGCCCCCGTGGCAGCGTCGAGACGAGGACTTCCTGCCCTCGGACGGAGACGGCCGGACGCCCGACGAGACGCCGACCGACGTTCTGGCGGACGAGATTCCGACCGACCGACACGAGGATCCAGCGGGGGCGTCGCAACGTCCGGGCAAGGGCGTGGTGCTGGAGGGCACGGTGGTGGACGCTCCGGCCGTCCTCCCGCTCCCCCGCCGCCCCCAGTCGGCTGACGAGGACGACGACCGCGGGCGGCCGACCACGATCAACGGTGCCGGGGTCACCATCCCCGTCACGGACCTGTCCCGGTCGGTCGCGTTCTACCGGGACCGGCTCGGCTTCATCGAGGTCGACACCGGGTACGACAACGTGGTGCTCGCCTACGGCCCGACCCGACTGGTGCTGCACGCGGCGCCGGATGTCGCGCCCGCCGCCGGGATCGTGCACATCAACTTGGAGGTCGACGATGTGCAGGCGGTCTACGAGACGTTGCGGTCCCGGGGAGTCCGGTTCACCAACGCACCGCGGGCGGTGCACCGGGGGGTGAAGCTGGAACAGTGGGCGGCCTCCTGCCGCGATCCGGACGGATACTCGATCGCGTTGACCCAGTGGCGTACCCGGACCTCCAATTGATCCGATAGCCGTACGCCGGACGACCCGGGCTGGCTACCCGCCGGACCGTGGACCGAGGATGGTGCGCCGCACGTGCAGCGTGTACGCCCAGACGAGCCCGAACACGATGCCGAGCGCACCCAACGACCAGTGCAGCAGGCCGGAGACCATCAACAGGCCCTGCAGGACGGTCGCCCCGTGCCAAGCCCAGTCTCGCCGTACCGAAGCCGCCAGCGCCGTGGCGAGGACGGCGAGCGCGGACACGGCGGCGATGGCCGGACCGTTGGTCCGCCCGCCGAGCACCCACAGCGGTGCGATGGCGAGCAGCATGACCAGCGTCTCCATAGCGAGCACACCCGCGCCGAGCCCGCGCACGGCAGCACCCGGGTCGCGCAGCCCCGACGAGGGCCGTGTCGTACCGGTCATCGTTTCAACAGACGACGGGCGTCCGCCACGGTGACCAGCGAGCCGGTGATCAGCACCCCTACGCCGCCAAGTTCACCGTCGACGTCGGCTTCGGCCAACGCTACCGCCGTCTCGATCGCGTCGGGCATCGCCGGGGCCACGTGCACCCGCTCCGGGCCGAAAACGTCAGCGGCGACCGCGGCGAGCCGGTCGATCGGCATGGCCCGCGGCGAGGAGTTGCGGGTGACGACCACCTCCTCGACCACCGGCTCCAGCAACCCGAGCAGTGCGGGCGCGTCCTTGTCGGTGAGCAACCCGACCACGGCCACCAGACGGGTGAAGGAGAACTCCTCCTGCAGGGCGGTGACGGTGGCCGTCATTCCGTGCGGGTTGTGTGCGCCGTCGAGGAGGATCGTCGGCGCGGTCCGCACCCGTTCGAGCCGGCCGGGAGAGGTCACTGTCGCGAATCCTTCCCGAACGATCTCCGGGTCGAGTCGACGTTTGGTCCCGGCGCCGAGGAAGGCCTCCACCGCGGCGAGTGCCACCGCGGCGTTCTGCGCCTGGTGCGCGCCATGCAGCGGAAGGAACACCTCCTCGTACACCCCACCCAGCCCCTGCAATGTCAGTACCTGGCCGCCGACCGCGAGCGACCGGCGCAGGACGCCGAACTCACTGCCTTCCCGGGCGACGGTGGCCCCGACCTCGACGCACCGCTCGAGGATCGGCCGGGCGGCTTCATCGGGCTGAGCGGCCAGGACGGCCGTGGTCCCCGGGTGCAGGATGCCCGCCTTGGCCAAGGCGATCTCTTCGATCGTGTCGCCGAGCCACTCGGTGTGGTCCAACCCGATCGGGGTGATCACGCTGACCCCCGCACCGAGCACATTCGTCGAGTCCTCCGCGCCGCCCAGACCGACTTCCACGACGGCCACGTCAACCGGGGCGTCGGCGAATGTCGCGAACGCGAGCGCAGTGGTCATGTCGAAGTAGGTCAGCGGTTCCCGCGAGTTGCGGTCAACGAGTTCCGCGAGCGGTGCCACCTCTCGGTAGACCGAGACGAAACGCTCCTCGCTGACCGGCTCGCCGTCGAGATTGATCCGCTCCCGCACGCTCTCCAGGTGCGGGCTGGTGTACCGGCCGGTACGCAGCCCGAAGGCCCGCAGCAACGCGTCGATCATCCGCGCCGTGGAGGTCTTCCCGTTGGTACCGGTCAGATGAATGGACGGGTACGCCCGCTGCGGGCTACCGAGCAGGTCGAGAAGCTGTTCGATGCGGCCGAGGTCGAAGACCATGCGGGTGAAACCCCGCTGTGTGAGCTCCGCGTCGACCTTCTCGAACTCGTTGTCTCGGTCGCTCACGCCGGCAACGCCTCCAGCGCAGCGGTGATGCGGGCCAGGTCCGCCTCGGCGTTCGCCAACCGCTCCCTGACCTTCGCGACGACCGGCTCGGGTGCCTTCTCCACGAACGCCGGGTTGGCGAGCTTCGCCCGCGCCTGCGCGAGCTCCTTCTCGACCGCCGCCAGGTCCTTCTCCAGCCTGGCCCGCTCGGCTGCCACGTCGATCGCACCCCGGGTGTCCAAGGCCACCGCGACTCCGCCGGCCACGGCGAGGGTGGCGCTGGCCCGGAAGTCCGCTCCGCCCTCGTCGAGTCGGGCCAGCGCACGGATCAGCGACTCGTGCTCGCCGATGCCCGCATCGGCGAGTCCGTCGAGCCGTGCCGCCACCCGCTGCGCCGGACGCAGGCCCTGATCGGCCCGGAAACGGCGGATCTCGGTGACTACCCGCTGCAGCATAGCCACCTCCGACTCGGCTGCCTCGTCACGCAGTTCATGCGCCGCGGTCGGCCACGCCGCGATCATCACCGTCTCGCCCCCGGTCAGCGCCGTCCACAATTCGTCGGTGACGAACGGAAGAACCGGATGCAGTAGCCGCAGCAGCCGGTCGAGCACATGGCCGAGCACCCGGCGGCGAATCTCGCCAGCCCGCCCGCCGGCAGCCAGCACGGGCTTGCTCAACTCGAGGTACCAGTCGCAGACGTCGTCCCACGCGAAGTGGTAAAGAGCGTCGCAGACCTTGGCGAACTCGAACGCCTCGAAATGCTCGTCGACCTCGGCGGTAACCTGCTGCAGCCGAGACAGGATCCACCGGTCGATCGTCGGCAGCTCATCGACCGCCGGCAGATCCCCGTCGACGTGGGCGCCGTTCATCAGCGCGAAGCGGGTGGCGTTCCACAGCTTGTTGCAGAAGTTCCGCGAACCCTGGCACCACTCCTCACTGACCGGCACGTCCTGGCCGGGGTTGGCGCCTCGGGCGAGGGTGAAACGGGTCGCGTCCGCGCCGAACCGCTCGATCCAGTCCAACGGATCGACCACGTTGCCCAACGACTTCGACATCTTCTTGCCATGCTGGTCACGGACGATGCCGTGCAGCGCCACGACGTCGAACGGCTGGCGCCCGTCCATGGCATACAGCCCGAACATCATCATCCGGGCGACCCAGAAGAACAGGATGTCGTATCCGGTGACCAGCACGCTGGTCGGATAGAACTTCGCCAGGTCCGCGGTCCGCTCGGGCCAGCCGAGCGTGGAGAACGGCCACAGTGCGCTGGAGAACCAGGTGTCCAGAACGTCCTCGTCCTGTCGCCAGCCCTCGCCGCTGGGCGGTTCCTCGCCCGGGCCGACGCAGACGACTTCGTCTTCCGGTCCGTACCAGACCGGGATCCGATGCCCCCACCACAGCTGACGGGAGATGCACCAGTCGTGCATGTTGTCGACCCAGGCGAAGTAGCGTTTCGCCATCTCCGGCGGCTCGATACGCACCCGGCCGTCACGCACCGCGTCTCCGGCTGCGCGGGCGAGTGGGCCGGTCTTCACGAACCACTGCAACGACAGCCTCGGCTCGATGGTGGTCTTGCAGCGGGAACAGTGGCCGACCGAGTGCACGTACGGGCGCTTCTCCGCCACGATGCGCCCCTGCTCCCGCAATGCGGCCACGATCGCGGGACGGGCTTCGAATCGGTCCAACCCCTCGAACGGGCCGGGCACGGTGATGACACCGCGTTCGTCCATCACGACGAGGCTCGGCAGATGGTGCCGTTGACCGATTTCGAAGTCGTTAGGGTCGTGCGCCGGCGTCACTTTCACGGCCCCGGTGCCGAACTCGGGATCGACGTGCTCGTCGGCGACGATCGGGATACGCCGGTCGGTGAGCGGCAACTCGACCTCGGTGCCGATCAGATGCCGGTATCGGTCGTCGTCGGGGTGGACCGCGACCGCGGTGTCACCGAGCATGGTTTCCGCGCGAGTGGTCGCCACGACGATCGAGTTCTCGCCCTCGCCGTAGCGGATCGACACCAACTCGCCGTCGTCGTCGGAGTGTTCGACCTCGATGTCCGAGAGCGCGGTGAGGCAGCGGGGGCACCAGTTGATGATGCGCTCCGCCCGGTAGATCAAGCCGTCGTCGTAGAGCCGCTTGAAGATCGTCTGAACCGCTCGCGACAACCCCGGGTCCATGGTGAACCGCTCGCGGTCCCAGTCCACCGAGTCACCGAGCCGGCGCATCTGGCCCAGGATCGCCCCGCCGGACTCCTCCTTCCACCGCCAGACTCGCTCGATGAACCGCTCCCGGCCGAGGTCGTGCCGGGACAGGCCCTGTGCGGCGAGCTGCCGCTCGACCACGTTCTGGGTGGCGATGCCGGCGTGGTCCATGCCGGGCAGCCAGAGCGCCTCGTAACCCTGCATGCGCTTACGCCGGACCAGGGCGTCCTGCACGGTGTGGTCCAGGGCGTGGCCCACGTGCAGGGAGCCGGTGACGTTCGGCGGCGGGAGGACGATGGTGAACGGCGGCTTGTCGCTATGCGCGTCGGCGCGGAAGTAGCCACCGGCTACCCACCGCTCATACCGCCGCTGCTCTACCTCGCCCGGCAGGTACTGGGCGGGAAGGGACGGAGTCTGCGCGTGCTGGGTATCCGGGTTCTGGGTCACCCCAGAATTCTACGGAGTCCGGCAACGCGATTGCGGCGCGCCACCCATCGCCTGCCACACGTTCCCCGTGTGGCTGTCCCCGCCTCCGGAGCCCGAGTGCGAGCCGGCTGAACATTGTTCAGGGGCGACCGCAAGGCTTCGCGAACCCGGCGGCGACGCACAGTGCCGACACTGGCACCCCGCGTGGAAATACGTTTGTGGGGGGTCGGTGGTTACCGACCCCCCACAAGGGATGTGTGTCCGGCGGTGTCCTACTCTCCCACACCCTCCCGAGTGCAGTACCATCGGCGCTGGAAGGCTTAGCTACCGGGTTCGGAATGTGACCGGGCGTTTCCCTTCCGCTATGACCGCCGTAACCCTATCGACTTAA
>DASVCA010000024.1:0-19703 GCA_036381835.1 Micromonosporaceae bacterium | reverse complement strand
GGTCGGGCCCCGCGGTTACCCCACGGCGGCTCCGCGACTTCGCGCCGAGTGAAACTAGCACACCTGTTCGAACCCGTGGGTACGCTTGGATTGGCCGGTGGAACGCCGTCCCCCGACACGCCCGCCCAAGGTCGTACAGGTGTTTGAAACTGTCCGATCGTACCGATACGGTCATGAACAACCCGACGAGGCCGCAACGAGTCACCGGCGTCGGCTCGTGACGCAGCCCGGACCACCCCCATATCCAGGAGGACGACGTGTCGACCGACGACCGGCGGCATCAGCCAGCGCAGACCACCCGCCGCGCCGGACCCCCGAGCGGGGCGAACGGCCAGCGGCGCACCCGGACGCGCGGAGCCGGTCCGTCCCTGCGTGCCGTGACCCCGATGACCGCTCTGCCTGACCTGCCGCCCGAACTCAGCGCCCGGCAACGCCGCATCCTCGCGTTCATCCGGGACTGGGTGGAGCGCCACGGATACCCGCCGAGCGTGCGGGAGATCGGCGAGGCGGTCGGGCTGGGCTCCCCGTCCAGCGTCGCCTACCAGCTGCGGGAGCTGGAGCGGAAGGGCTATCTGCGTCGCGACCCCAACCGGCCGCGAGCGGTGGATGTACGCGCGCCGATCCGATCCGGCGACGAGGAGGTCGCACCGCAGGCCTCACCCGCGTACGTTCCGATGCTCGGCCGCATCGCGGCCGGTGGCCCGATCCTCGCCGAGCAGGCCGTGGAGGACGTCTACCCGTTGCCGCGGGAGCTGGTCGGCGAGGGTGAGGTGTTCATGCTCCAGGTCAAGGGCGAATCGATGATCGGCGCGGCGATCTGCGACGGCGACTGGGTCGTGGTGCGCCGGCAGCCGACCGCCGATCCGGGTGACATCGTCGCAGCCATGATCGACGGCGAGGCCACGGTGAAGACCTACCGGCACCGCGACGGACACGTCTGGCTGATGCCGCAGAACGATGCCTTCGACCCGATCCCCGGCGACGACGCCACGATCCTGGGCCGGGTCGTCGCGGTGCTGCGCCGGATCTGACCGCGGTCAGCGGTAGCCGTACCCGCCGTGGTATCCGGGATGGTCGCCGCTGCCGCCCGGACCACGATCCGCTCCCCCGGCGGACCACCCATCGTCATAGCCTCGGCCGCCGTAGACCGTGCCGCCTCGGCCACCGGGGTGGCCGTCGCCGTAGGCCGGACCCTCCCGCGGCGGTGCGCCGTACACCGCGCCGGACCGTCTGCCGTCGTGTCCTCCGGCTGGCGGCCGCGCGGCTGCGCCGTAGCCACCGCCGGCGGGTTCACCGCCGGGATACTCACCGCCCGTACGCGCTCCGGGGCGACCGTAGACGGACCCCCGCGGAGTCTTCCGCTCCGACCCCCACCCGGTCGTCTCGTAGGCGGGCTCGCCCGATTGTGGCACCCGAGCCGGTACCGCGGACCGCGCTTTGACCGGCTGATCGGTCGGCCCCTCCTCCTCGCTTGCGGGAGTGGGTCGGCGACGGGCTCGGAGTATCCCGTAGACGCCGGCCCCGACCATGCCGGCACCGAGCACGCCCACCGCGCCGACGAGATACTGGAGCCCCTCCAACCCCAACCGGTCGAGCAGTGACGGACCCGCCCGCTCATCGTCGACCTGCCGGTCGCCGGTCGGCTGCACCGGCTCGGTGCCCGGAACGTAGGCCAGGATGGTCGGCTCCACCCCGTCCAGCTCCGCCGTCTCGGAGACCGTGACGAACTGCTTGCCGTCCGGGGTGTAGGAGATCGCCTCACCGAGCGGTTCGTCGGGCAGCGGCGTCACGCGAGGAATCCCGTTGGTGAGGGCGGCCACCACATCGCCGTCCGGCACATCCCACTCGAACGCGTCGGCGTAGGTGCGCAGCACCACCCGGCTACCGCCCGCCGCGGTGGCACCGCCGGTCACCAGCTTGCGCGCCACCGCACCGAGAACAGCGTGCGACGTCTGAGTTTCCGGAATTTTCACCTCACCCAGCTTCGCCATCGGCACCCCCTCACGGGTGTTCGGCTGAAGCGGGCCCGTCGGCGCGTAGAGTCCGGAGCGACCGGGCTCCTTGGTCACGATGATCGGTGTGCCGTCCGACTTGAAGAGCAGCGCTTCGGCGTCATGCGGCCCGTCCGGGTAGGTGAGGCGGTGAATGACGGGTTTCGCGCTGCCGTCCACCGGCATCGTCCACAGCGCCACCGTGGCGCGACGATCCTTGTTGGTCGGGTTGTCCCCGATGTCCGCGACAAATAGTGTCGCGCCGTCCGGAGAAAGCGCCAAATCCTCCGGATCCAAGGGACTGCTGGGGAAGTCCACCTCTTTCTCGACCCGGCAACTCTGATCCAGGAAGAAGATCTTCTTACGGCTCGCGACATCGGTGCTGTCGTTGACCACGATGAACCCGTCGCTCGTGGCCACCAGCCCGGAGAGTTCCACCAGCCGCTCGTCCTTGATGGTGCAGACCTTCTGGCCGGGCTTGACGAACGCGGCCGTACCCGGGATCGACTCGGGCGCGGCCACTGCGGCGGCACCGGTCAGAACGCCACCGACGACCAGTCCGAGCCATATCACACCGGATACGACCGGACCCGAGGGAAAAACGCGGCGCATTCGCTCAGTCTGTCATGCCGTTTCCGATCGAGTGGGACAAGGTGATGATCACGGGTGCGACCCAGCGGTACGGTAGCGGGCCAACTCCGCGGCCAGTGCCTCATCGACCCGCGCGTGCAGCAACGTCCCCTCGTCGGTGTGCCACTCGCCGAGCACCTCACCCCGCCGGTGGACGCGGGCGACGAGGTCGCCGCGGTCGTACGGCACCACCGCGCGGACATCTACCCCGGGCTGCGGCAGCCGACCCTCGATGACGGCACGCAGCTCGTCGATCCCCTGACCGGTTCGCGCGGACACGAAAACCGCCTCCGGCCATCGCTGTTTGAGTAGTAGCAGGGTCTCCGCACTCGCTGCGTCGATCTTGTTGACCACGAGCAGCTCAGGCAGTCGTTCCGCACCCACCTCGGCGAGCACCTCACGAACGGCGCGCACCTGCTCCGCGGGGTCGGCGTGGGCGCCGTCGACGACGTGCACGATCAGATCGGCCTCGGCGACCTCCTCCAACGTCGAACGGAACGCCTCCACGAGCTGGTGCGGCAGATGCCGGACGAAGCCGACCGTGTCGGAGAGGGTGTAGACCCGTCCGTCGGACGTCTGCGCCCGCCGAGTGGTGGGATCCAGGGTGGCGAACAGGGCATCCTCGACCAGCACGCCCGCCCCGGTCAGCCGGTTCAGCAGGCTGGACTTGCCGGCGTTGGTGTAGCCGGCGATGGCCACCGCCGGCACGCCGTGTCGCATCCGGCGCGCCCGTTTGGTCTCCCGGACCGTGCGCATCCCCTTGATCTCCCGGCGCAACCGGGCGATCCGGGTACGGATGCGCCGCCGGTCGGTCTCCAGCTTCGTCTCACCCGGGCCACGCAGACCCACCCCACCGCCGGCACCGCCGCCCCGGGCGCTACCGCCGGCCTGCCGAGACAACGTCTCACCCCAGCCCCGCAGCCGAGGCAGCAGATACTCGAGCTGGGCCAGCTCCACCTGAGCCTTACCCTCACGGCTCTTAGCGTGCTGGGCGAAGATGTCGAGGATCAGCGCGGTCCGGTCGACCACCTTGACCTTGACGCGCTGCTCGAGGTTACGAAGCTGCGACGGGGACAGCTCGCCGTCGCAGATCACCGTGTCGGCACCGGTGGAGACCACCACCGCCCGCAGCTCGTCGACCTTGCCCCGTCCCACGTAGGTTGCCGGGTCGGGCCGGCCACGGCGCTGGATCAGCCCTTCCAGCACCTGCGAGCCCGCCGTCTCGGCGAGCGCGGCGAGTTCGGCGAGAGAGTTCTCCGCGTCCTCGACGGTGCCCTCGGTCCACACACCGACCAGCACCACCCGCTCCAGCCGGAGCCGACGGTACTCGACCTCGGTGACGTCGGCGAGCTCGGTGGACAGTCCCGCGACGCGTCGCAGCGCGTGGCGATCCTCCAGTTCCAGCTCACCGGTCGTGGCCTCGACCTCGTCGAGGTCCGGCAGCACCAACTCATCCACCCGATTGGTACGCAATGGCGTCCTCCTCGGCTCCGATCGTGGCACGGATATCCCCGGAACGCATCCGGTAATCGGTGTCTGCCGGGCCCGCCCGCACCGGCGAGGCGACCGGCGAGTAACCATCCCGACTTTCCGCGTGGACGGCGGAAGCGGGACAATTGCGCGGCGAGCAGGATCACCAGCAGCGGAGGAGTACGTGGCGATCACGCGCCTACCCAGTGCCGGCTTCTCGATCACCATCCGGATCAGCGTCGTGGCGGACACCTCGGCGGTCGGTCGGGTGACAACCTGTGTCGGCGAGACCGGCGCCATCGTGACCGCTCTCGACGTGGTCGACTCCGACCCGACCAACGTGATCCTCGACCTCACCTGCGACACCGCCGACGCCGGTCACGCGGACCAGGTGGTCAAGGCCCTGCAGGACCTCGACGGGGTCGAGGTGCGGAAGGTCTCGGACCGGACGTTCCTACTGCATCTGGGCGGGAAGATCGAGGTCGCATCGAAGATTCCGCTGCGCAACCGGGACGAGCTGTCCCGCGCCTACACCCCCGGCGTGGCTCGGGTGTGCCAGGCGATCGCGGAGAACCCGGCCGACGCCCGCCGGCTGACCATCAAGCGCAACGCCGTGGCCGTGGTGTCGGACGGTTCTGCCGTGCTCGGATTGGGCAACATCGGACCCGCCGCAGCGCTGCCGGTGATGGAGGGCAAGGCGGCGTTGTTCAAGCGGTTCGGTGGCGTGGACGCCTGGCCGGTGGTGCTCGACACCCAGGACCCCGACGAGATCGTACGCATCGTGCAGGCGATCGCCCCCGCGTACGGCGGGATCAACCTGGAGGACATCGCGGCGCCTCGCTGCTTCGAGATCGAGTCCCGGCTACGGGAGCTGCTGGACATCCCCGTCTTCCACGACGATCAGCACGGCACCGCGATCTGCGTACTGGCGGCGCTCACCAACGCGCTGCGGGTCGTCGGCAAACGACTGGCCGACGTACGGGTGGTCGTCTCCGGGGCGGGCGCCGCCGGCACGGCGATCATGAAACTGCTGCTGCGTCAGGGGGTCGGTGACATCATCGCGTGTGATCGACCGGGTGCGCTGCACCGCGGCATGGACGGGCTGAACCCGGCCTGGCAGTGGCTCGCCGAGCACACCAACGCCGAGGACTACTGCGGGGATCTGGCCGGGGCGGTGCGAGGGGCGGACGTCTTCATCGGGGTGAGCGCGCCCAACCTGCTGACCGGCGAGGACGTCGCGGCCATGGCCAAGGACCCGATCGTCTTCGCGTTGGCCAACCCGGATCCGGAGATCGACCCGCGAGAAGCGCGCAAGCACGCGACGGTCGTCGCGACCGGCCGGTCCGACCAACCGAACCAGATCAACAACGTGCTCGCCTTCCCCGGTGTGTTCCGCGGCATGTTGGACGCACGGGCGGAGGAGTTCACCGAACAGATGGCGATCGCGGCGGCGCGCGCGATCGCCGACGTGGTGGGCGAGGACCGACTCAACCCCACGTTCATCGTGCCGAGCGTGTTCGACCCCAGGGTCGCACCGGCGGTGGCGGCGGCGGTGCGGACCGCCGCCACCTCGCCGGCACCGCAGCCCGCCGCCGATCCGGGTCCCGTCGAGCTTCCGGAGATCGCCGGTTGGGCGACGTCGGCCTGACCCGGGCCCGGCTCAGGCCGCCAGCGCCTCCGGGTCCACCTCGCCGTGTGCGACCAGCACGGCGGGACCCGCAAGCCAACAGGAGGCGTCATCCAGGGTGATGGTCAGCCGACCTCCCGGCACGTCGACGAGCACGACGCCATCGGCACGTCCGGCGTCGCGCACCGCGACCGCGGCCACCGCGCAGGCACCGGAACCGCACGACATGGTCTCGCCGACACCGCGCTCGTGGACCCGCATCCGCAGGTGCGCGTCGGCATCGCCGATCGGGTCGGCCGCGGTCACGAACTCGATGTTCACACCGGCGGGGAAGTCCTCGGCGTCGAAGCCGGGCTGGCGGGTCAGGTCCAGGTCGGCGAGTTCGACACCGGCCGGCAGCCGGCAGACCAAGTGGGGGTTGCCGCAGTCGACGGCGACTCCCGACAACCGCCATCCGGCGACGGTGGCGGTGCTCTCCCCGCCCACCTTCGGCCGGCCCAGGTCGACCGAGATGCCCTCGGTGCCGATCCTCGCCCGGACCACGCCGGCGCGAGTCACCACCGGCAGTTCGGCGGGACCGGGCCCGACCAGCCCGGCGTCGATCAGATAGCGGACGAAAACCCGCAACCCGTTCCCGCAGGTGTCCCCGAGCGAACCGTCGGCATTGCGGTAGTCCATGAACCATTCCGCGGAATCGGCCGCGCCGGCCGACTCCGGGTCGCGGGCCGCGCGAACGACCCGGAGCACGCCGTCGGCACCGATCCCGCGCCGCCGGTCACACAGCGCCGCCACCAGGGTCGGGGCCAGCTGCAACCGGCCGTCCGGGTCGGGCAGGATCACGAAGTCGTTGCCGGTGCCGTGGCCTTTGCTGAACTGCACACGGTCAAGTGTCGCCTATCACCCGCAGCGCCGCCGCGACCAGGTCGGGTCGGGCCGCGTCGAGCCAGACGATCCGGGGATCCCGCCGAAACCACGACCGCTGCCGGCGGACGAACCGCCGGGTCGCCCGGATCGTCTCCGCCCGCGCCTCGGCCTCGGTGATCTCGCCGGAGAGGTAGCGCAACACCTGCTGATAGCCCAACGCCCGGCTGGCGGTCCGGCCACGGCGCAGCCCCCGCGCCGCCAGGGCCCGTGTCTCCTCGACCAGCCCGGCCGCCCACATCCGCTCGACCCGGACCGCGACCCGCTCATCGAGCACGCCGGTGTCGAGGTCCACCCCGATCTGCACCGCCTCGTACACGGGTTTCGGCTCGGGAAGCACCGCGGCGAACGGCCGGCCGGTCAACTCGATCACCTCGAGCGCCCGGATGATCCGCCGACCGTTGCTCGGCAGGATGCGTTCAGCGGCTGCCGGATCCGCCCGGCGCAGGCGCTCATAGAGGGGCGCCGGTCCGACGGCGGCCAACTCCGTCTCCAACCGCTGGCGCAGCAGCGGATCGGTACCGGGGAACTCGAACTCGTCGAGCACCGCCCGCACGTACAAACCGGAACCGCCGACCAGCAGCGGCACCCGGCCCCGAGCCAGGACGTCGTCGACCGCGGCGCGCGCCAGTCGCTGGTACTCGGCGACACTCGCCGGCTCGGTCACCTCCCAGATGTCGAGCAGATGGTGCGGCACGCCGTCCCGCTCGGCGGGGGTCAGCTTCGCGGTGCCGATGTCCATCCCCCGGTAAAGCTGCATGGAGTCGGCGTTGACCACCTCACCGCCGAGCTCGTGGGCGAGGGCGATACTCAACGCCGACTTGCCGGCCGCGGTCGGTCCGACGACGGCGACGACCCGGCCCGCCCGGGCCGAACCGTGGGCGCGCGCCTGTGAGGCCGTCACGACGTGGCCTCCCAGGTGGCGACGAAGTAGGCGACGCCGTACGGCGCGGCGTAGTAGGAGAGGTTCCCGCGCCAGGGGCGCCCACCGGCCCGCGCGGCTGCGGCGAGCACCTGCCAGGCGACCCGGCCAGCCGCCTGCAGTTCCGCGGACAGGGCGGGGTCGAGGTCGAGCAGCTGCCCGCTGTCGGCACGGGCGAGGGCGGCGGCGACCCTGTCGTCGTACGCCTCGGCACGCGGATCGTGGTAACCGGGCGACTTCTCCCCTCGACACGCGGACCCGTCCCCCATCACCAGCAGGCCGATCCGCCCGGGATGCTGCGCGATCCGGTGCCCGAGCGCGACGCAGTCCGCCACCGACGCGGTCTGCGCCACCGACCGGCCGACCACCCGGGCAACGCCGGTCCGATCGAGCAGCCAGCCGCCGACGAGGAGACCGAGCGGCAGGGGGCGGACGTCCACGGGCCCGGACGCCCGACCCAGCCGAACCGCGAGCGGCACCCCGAATCGGCTGAACGTGTCCGTCGTACCGGACTCGAACTCCTCATCCCGAGGACCGGCGGCGAGGACGAGCACGGTGGTGGGCTCGGCGGCGAGCAGCCGCGCGATCGCGGTGCGGCACGCGGCGCGCAGATCGTCGAGTTCTGCGGCGGCCCGCCCGGCTAGCTCGGGCACCAGGACCGGCGGGTGGGGGCAGACAGCGGCGGCGACCATCGGCACCCGTTTACCGTAACCAGGGACGGGATCGGCGGTTGCGCGCACTTCCGGTGGGGCTACCCGCTTGCCGACTGCGCACGGTTAGGACACCGTATGGTCACGGTCGCCGGTGGCCGCTCGACGGCGACCGGTATGAACCTGTGACAATGCCGGAGTACTTTCGGTGCGCGGTGGCGGCGCGACCGGAAACCCTGGTCCGCCGGGAAGACGAGGATTGGGCATGAACGACTGGACGGCCTTCGGACGCGTCGATGAGGACGGGACCGTTTACGTCAAGACCGCCGAGGGCGAACGCGTGGTCGGGTCGTGGCAGGCTGGCAGCCCGGAGGAGGGCCTCGCCCACTTCGCGCGCCGGTTCGCCGATCTGGTTACCGAGGTCGATCTGACCGAGGCGCGGCTCAACTCGGGTGCCGCAGACCCGAACAACTCGCTGTCCACCTTCCGCCGGCTGCGGGCCGGGCTGGCCGACGCACACGTCGTGGGCGACCTCGACGGGCTCGCCACCCGCCTCGACAAGCTGATCGCGGTCGCCGAACAGAAGGTGGAGGAGGCGCGCGCCGCCCGGGAGACGGCCCGCGCGGAGGCGCTGGCGCGCAAGACCGCCCTGGTCGAGGAAGCCGAGCAGCTCGCGGCCGAATCGACCAGCTGGAAGGCGACCGGCGACCGGTTCAAGGAGATCGTCGAGGAGTGGAAGACGATCCGCGGGGTGGAGCGGAAGGTCGACAGCGAGCTGTGGAAGCGGTTCGCCGCCGCCCGCGACAGCTTCGCCCGCCGTCGCGGGGCACACTTCGCCGCGCTCGACGCGCAGCGCAAGCAGGCGCAGGCGGTCAAGGAGGAACTGGTCGCCGAGGCTGAGTCGCTGGCCGACTCCACGGATTGGACGGCCACGGCCAACCGGCTGCGGGAGCTGATGAACCAGTGGAAGGCGGCGCCCCGTGCCGCGCGGGAAGCCGAGCAGCGGTTGTGGGAGCGGTTCCGGGCGGCGCAGGACGCCTTCTTCACCCGACGCAGCGAACAGTTCGCGGCGCGCGATGCCGAACAGCGGGCGAACCTGGAACGCAAGCAGGCGCTGCTGGCTGAGGCGGAGTCACTCGATGTGGACGCCGATCCGCGGGCGGCCCAGGCCCGGCTGCGGGAACTCCAGGGCCAGTGGCACGAGATCGGCCGGGTGCCCCGAGACGCGGCCCCCGGCCTGGACCGGCGGCTGCGGGCGGTCGAGGACAAGGTCCGTCAGGCGATGGACGCGGCGTGGCGGCGCACCCCGCCGTCGGCTCACCCGCTGCTGATCCAGATGCGGGAGCAGGTGGCCGAGGCCGAGCAGCGGCTGGCCCGCGCGCAGGCGTCCGGCGACGCCAAACGGATCCGCGAGGCCGAGGAGTCGCTGGCGACCAAGCGCCGGTTCCTCGAGTTGGCGGAGCAGACCCGCTAGCGAATGGTCGGGCGGGGTCGAGCGAGGACTCCGAGCGGCGACGGGCCGCGGCTGCGGCCCGTCGCCGGTGCCCGGCGTATTCAGCGGGCACCGGCGACGGACGAACTCGTCGGGTTCCCGGTTCTCGGCCCGGTCAGTGTCCGCTGCCGCAGGCGGGTGCGGCGGCCGCCGGTGGCGGGGCCCCCACGGTCGGCAGGCCGAGCATGATCCCGGGGGTACGGGGCGTACGTCCCGCCTCGTAGGCGTCCCCGGCCCGGGTCCGCCGATGCGCCACCGGCGTGCCGTCGGCGTTCAGGTGATGCGGTGCCGCGTAGGTGATGGTCGTGTGCACGATGTCGCCGGGCCGGATCTGCCCGGCGAGGTCGCCGGCGGTGAAGTGGACCAGTCGCCCGTCCCGCGCCCGGCCGGACATCCGCCCGGTGCGGTCGTCCTTGCGTCCCTCACCGACGGCCACCAGCACCTCGACGGTCTCGCCGACGAGCTTGCGGTTCTCCGCCCAGGTGACCTCCTCGACGGCGGCGATCAGTCGGTCGTAGCGGTCCTGCACCGTCTCCTTGGGCACCTGGTCGTCCATGCTCGCCGCCGGAGTGCCCGGACGCTTGGAGTACTGGAAGGTGAACGCCGAGGCGAAGCGCGCCTCCCGCACCACGTCCAGCGTGCCCTGGAAGTCCTCCTCGGTCTCGCCGGGGAAGCCGACGATGATGTCGGTGGTGATCGCGGCGTCCGGCATAGCGGCCCGGACCTTCTCCAGGATCGCCAGATAACGCTCGACCCGGTACGAGCGACGCATCGCCTTCAGCACGCGGTCGGAACCGGACTGCAGCGGCATGTGCAGCGAGTGGCAGACGTTGGGGGTCTCCGCCATCGCCGCGATCACGTCGTCGGTGAAGTCCCGGGGGTGCGGGCTGGTGAAGCGCACTCGCTCCAGGCCCTCGATCTCACCGCAGGCGCGCAGCAGCTTGCCGAACGCGTACCGGTCGCCGAACTCGACACCGTACGAGTTGACGTTCTGCCCGAGCAGCGTCACCTCCAGCACGCCTTCGGCGACGAGCGCGCGCACCTCGGCGAGGATGTCCCCCGGTCGGCGGTCCTTCTCCCGCCCGCGCAGCGACGGCACGATGCAGAAGGTGCAGGTGTTGTTGCAGCCGACCGAGATCGACACCCAGCCGGCGTAGGTCGACTCCCGACGGGCCGGGAGGGTGGAGGGGAAGACCTCCAACGACTCGAGGATCTCCACCTCGGCGACGGCGTTGTGCCGGGCCCGTTCGAGGAGCACCGGCAGCGAGCCGATGTTGTGGGTGCCGAAGACGACATCCACCCAGGGTGCCTTGCGAACGATCTCTCCGCGGTCCTTCTGCGCCAGGCAGCCGCCGACGGCGATCTGCATCCCCGGGTTCCGCGCCTTCACCGGGCGCAGGTGTCCGAGGTTGCCGTAGAGCCGGTTGTCGGCGTTCTCCCGCACCGCGCAGGTGTTGAAGACCATCACGTCCGGAATCTCGGACTCGTCGGCCCGGACGTAACCGGCCGCCTCGAGCAGCCCCGAGATCCGTTCGGAGTCGTGCACGTTCATCTGGCACCCGTACGTGACGACCTTGTAGCTCTTCGACACTTCGTTTCGGCCCTTCTCCCCGGTCGGTTACCAAGGGTAGACGTCGGGCGGTCCGGCCGGGATCGGCCCGTCCGGCACCGGGGAGCACACCGAGCGCACCGGCGGCGTAGCGTTGTGCGCGATGCCGAGGCGTTTTACGCGGCGGTCGCCGCGGTGATCGAGGCGACCGCCTGCTCGACTCGCTGGTGCTACGCGGGGCTCAGGCGGCGGCGCTGCCCGGTACCACCGAGTCCGGTGCCCAGCGGGACTGACGGCAGATCGTCGCGCCCCGCAGGTCGGACATCGTGCACGGACGGGGGCGGCACAGGATCGGCCCGTCCTCGCCCTCCTCGACATCGACGTGCACGGGGCGCAGCGTGCCGTCGGGCGCGGCCAGCAGGAACCGCCCCGGGTCCAGGGTGTCGTCGGGGAGCAGGAGGTGATGTCCGACTCGGGTGGCGAGCGCCGCGGCCACCGCCGCCTCCGCCGGATCGGTCGGTGCCAGGTAGCAGTCAACCCCCGTGGGGAAGTCGCCGTCGGTGTACCAGACGTCGCAGAGGACCGGTTCGTCCGGCAACCGTAGGTCGCCGGGGCCGAGCGGCAGCACCGGTCGAGTGAGGATCTCCACCAGCGCGGCGCGGATCTCAGTCGCGGCGACGAGCCCGTGGAGGTGCCAGTTCCACAGCGCACCCGACGGATTAGTCATACCGGTCATGTTGGCCGTTTCAGGGACGTGACGTGGTCGGTGTTACCTGTCCGTGACCATCTGAGTTGCGTTCTGACATATCCGGGCCCCTAGAGTGTGGCCACCGACGTAGGCGACTGCCTCGCTGACGACTCGCGACAGGACGGTGGATCACCGTGACGACAGGCGACCCGGCCGTGGTGAACAACGGGATCGTGGCGACCGGCGACCCGCTCATCGTGCTCAAGGGGGTCAACAAGTGGTTCGGTCCCCTGCACGTGCTGCAGGACGTCGACCTGTCTGTCAGCCGCGGTGAGGTCGTCGTCGTCATCGGGCCCTCCGGCTCGGGCAAGTCGACGCTGTGCCGGACCATCAACCGCTTGGAGCCGATCGACTCCGGCACGATCCTGTTCGACGGCCGACCGCTGCCGGCGGAAGGAAGGGCGCTCGCCCGGCTGCGCAGCGAGGTCGGGATGGTCTTCCAGTCGTTCAACCTGTTCGCGCACAAGACCATCCTGGAGAACGTCACCCTCGGTCCGATCAAGGTCCGCAAGGAGAGGCCCGCCGCGGCACGGGAACGCGCCATGGCGCTGCTGGAGCGGGTGGGCATCGCCAACCAGGCCGGCAAGTTCCCGGCGCAGCTCTCCGGTGGGCAACAGCAGCGCGCGGCCATCGCGCGGGCCTTGGCGATGCAGCCCAAGGCGATGCTCTTCGACGAGCCGACCAGCGCGCTGGACCCGGAGATGGTCGGCGAGGTGCTGGACGTGATGTCGTCGCTGGCCCGCGACGGTATGACCATGGTGGTGGTCACCCATGAGATGGGCTTCGCCCGCCACGCCGCCAACCGGGTGATCTTCATGGCCGACGGGCAGCTCGTCGAGGACGCCCCGCCGGACGAGTTCTTCAGCGCACCCCGCAGCGACCGGGCCAAGGATTTCCTGTCCAAGATCCTGACGCACTAGTTGGCGTCGAACGCCGAGCGCGTCGGGCGCCGGCGCAACGGAAAAGGAGAGAAGAATGCGAATCTCGCGTCTCGCAGCGGTCGCCGCCGCGGCGACGCTGGCCCTCTCCGTCGCCGCCTGCGGCGGTGGCGACGAGGGTGGCAGCGATGCCCCGAAGAAGGACTTCCCCGCCGGCAGCACCATGGCCAAGCTGAACGAGGCTCAGAAGATCCGGATCGGCACCAAGTTCGACCAGCCGGGCTTCGGGCTCAAGGGCCTGGACGGCAAGCCCGCCGGCTTCGACGTGGAGATCGGCAAGATCATCGCAGCGGAGCTGGGTATCCCCGAGGACAAGATCGAGTGGGTGGAGACCCCGTCATCGGTCCGCGAGGAAGTCCTCGAACAGGACAAGGTCGACCTCGTGGTGGCCACCTACACCATCAACGACAAGCGCAAGGAGCGCATCGACTTCGCCGGCCCGTACTACGTGGCCGGTCAGCACCTGATGGTGAAGGCCGACGACAGCTCGATCACCGGGCCGGATTCGTTCAAGGCCGGAGACAAGAAGGTCTGCTCCGTGCAGGGCTCGACGCCCGCGGTGAACATCGAGCAGTACCTCGCCGACAAGGCCAAGCAGCTGGTGCTCTTCGACGTGTACCAGAAGTGCGTCGACGCGCTGGAGGCCGGCCAGGTCGACGCCGTGACCACGGACAACGTCATCCTGCTCGGCTTCGTCGCCAACAGCGACGGCAAGTACAAGCTGACCGGTGAGAAGTTCACCGACGAGCCCTACGGCATCGGCGTGAAGAAGGGCGACGACCAGTTCCGCAACTGGATCAACGACGTGCTGGAGAAGATCTACCAGGACGGTCGCTACGAGAAGGCGTGGAAGGACACGGCCGGCAAGTTCGACCCGGTGGTTCCGACCGGCCCGGCGGTCGACCGGTACTGAGTCGATCGAGGCTGGAAGGTGACCAGTAGAAAGGCAATGCCGTGAACGTGCTCGTCGAATACTTCGATGTCTTCGTCGGCGGCTTCTGGCTCACCTTCCAGCTCTGCGTGCTCGCCGCGACCGGTGCCCTGCTCCTGGGCACCGTCGCGGCGATCATGCGGATCTCGCCGCTGCCGCCGCTGCGCTGGATCGGTGCGGCGTACGTGACGGTGTTCCGGAACAGCCCGCTGACGGTCGTCTTCTTCTTCGCGGCCTTCGGACTGCCGGCCCTCGGCTCCAACGCTGACTTCCTGCGCGTCCCCGGGCTCACCACGCTGTTCGAACGGCTCGGCATCGACCTGCCGTACTTCCGTTTCGCCGTCATCGCCTTGTCGCTCTACACCGGGGCATTCGTCTGCGAGGCCATTCGCAGCGGCATCAACGCGGTGCCGGCGGGCCAGGCCGAAGCCGCCCGGGCCATCGGGCTGACCTTCACCCAGAATCTGCGGTACATCGTGCTGCCCCAGGCGTGGAAATCCGCGATCGTGCCGTTGGGCAGCGTCATCATCGCGATGATCAAGAACTCTGCCCTCGCCGGCTTCTTCGGCGTCGTCGGCGACCTGTCCAGCTCCGCCCAAGCGCTGACGAGCGCCGGCGGCGAACCGATCATTCCCGTCTTCATCGGCATCTCGATCGGGTTCCTCGTCATGACCGTTCCGCTCGGACTGCTCCTCGACCGGATCGAACGCCGCCGGGCGGTGCTCCGATGAGCGGCCGGTGGACAGCGGACCACGCAATCAGCAGGAGGGAAGCGGCGGGATGAGCAAGCAGCAAACGGTGCTCTACGATGCGCCTGGCCCCCGCACCCGTCGGCTGACCGTGATCGGCAGCGTGGTCGCAGCTGTCGGAATCGTCGCGGCCGCCCACGTCTTGATCTACCGGCCCCTCGCGGAGAAGGGCCAGTTCACGATGGAGAAGTGGGGGCCGCTGATCGACCCCGGCAACGAGGTGTTCTCCCTGGTCTGGGCGAGACTGGGTGAAGGATTCCGCGCCACTCTGCTGGCGGCCGGCATCGCCATCGTCTGCTCCCTCATCGTCGGGACGGCGCTCGCCGTTCTGCGCGTACAGCTGAAAGCACTGCGCCCACGCCGCTTCGTCGGATTCGCCCGACCACTGGCCTGGCTGATTCGGGGCACGATCGTCGGGCTGAACGCGCTCACGCGGTTCTGCGTCGAGATCTTCCGCGGGCTGCCGGTCGTCATCACCATCTTCTTCGTCGCCAAGGCCCTGCCGGACCTGGGCCTCGACCTGGGCGACGCACTCTGGTACCTCGTCATCGGGCTCACCATCTACAACGGCATCGTGATCGGCGAGGTCCTGCGATCCGGCATGGAGGGCCTGCCGAGTGGGCAACGCGAGGCAGCCGACGCGGTCGGGCTGACGCCCTTCCAAGGCACCTGGCTGATCCTGCTACCGCAGGCGTTCCGCATCATGCTCCCCGCGCTGATCAGTCAGCTCGTGGTCGTGTTGAAGGACACCTCACTCGGCTTCATCATCAGCTACGAGGAGGTGCTCCGGGTAAGCACCTTCATCATCCAGGTCCTGAACAACCCGATCCAGGTCTACGCCGTGGTCGGAACCATCTATATCCTGATCAACTACCTGCTCACAAAGCTGGCCGAGTACGTGGAACGCCGCATGTCCAGCGGCCGGCGAGGCCCCGTCGCGAAGACGCCCCGCAAGACCACGAAAACTCCCGCAGCCGCCGGCGCGGATGCGGCCGCCTAGGACCCGTGCGAGACGTCGGGGCCGGCACCGTCCGACCGGCCCCGACAACCGTCAGCGGGCGATCTCGGTGACCCGGGATTCGCGGACCACGGTGACCCGGATCTGACCGGGATAGGTCAGCTCCTCCTCGATCTGCTTGGCCACGTCGCGGGCGAGCACCGCAGCGCCGATCTCGTCCACCTCATCCGGCTTGACCATCACCCGGATCTCCCGACCGGCTTGCATCGCGAAAACCTTCTCCACACCGGGCTTTCCGCCGGCGATCTCCTCGATGCGCTCCAAGCGCCTGACGTACGCCTCCAGACTCTCCCGGCGCGCCCCCGGCCGCCCACCCGAACACGCGTCGGCGGCCTGGGTCAGCACCGCCTCGACGGTACGGGGCTGGACCTCGTTGTGGTGCGCCTCGATCGCGTGCACCACGTCTTCCGATTCGCCGTACCGACGGGCCACGTCCGCGCCGATCAGCGCGTGGCTGCCTTCCACCTCGTGAGTCAGCGCCTTGCCGATGTCGTGCAGGAACGCACACCGCTTGACGGTCGGAATGTCCAGTCCCAGCTCGGCGGCCATGACGCCGGCGATGTGCGCGGTCTCCACCAGATGCTTGAGCACGTTCTGCCCGTACGAGGTGCGGTAGCGCAACCGGCCCAGCAGCGCCACCAGTTCCGGGTGGATCTCGGTGATGCCCACCTCGACCAGGGCGTCCTCGGCCGCCCGCCGGCACAGGTGTTCGACTTCGTGTCGGGCGACCTCGTACACCTCCTCGATCCGGTGGGGGTGGATCCGGCCGTCCAGGACCAGCTTCTCCAGTGTCAGCCGCCCGACCTCCCGGCGCACAGGGTCGAAGCACGACAGCAGCACGGCCTCCGGCGTGTCGTCGATGATCAGGTTCACGCCGGTGACCGATTCGAAGGTGCGGATGTTGCGGCCCTCGCGGCCGATGATCCGCCCTTTCATCTCATCGCTGGGCAGATGCAGCACGCTGACCACGCTCTCCGCGGTCTGCTCGCTCGCCACCCGTTGGATCGCCTCGACGACGATGCTTCGGGCCCGTTGCTCGGCGGTCTGGCGAGCCTCCGCCTCGATGTCCCGGACCAGGATCGCCGCTTCCCGCTTCGCCTGCGCCTCGATCGCTTCCACCAACTCGGCTCGGGCCGCGTCCGCGGTGAGGCCCGCAATCCGTTCCAGCTCCCGCCGATGGGTGTCCTCTACCTCGGCCAGCGCGGCCTCGCGCTCGGCTACCGCCGCCTCGCGCTCGGCTAGTTCGGCGGCGAGTGCGGCCAGTCGTCGGTCTCGTTCGGCGAGCCGCTCGGCCTCCTCGGTGTGCAGCCGCTCCCGCTCGTCGATTCGCTGGGCCCGGCGCTCCACCTCGGCCGCTTGTTCCCTGGTTGTGCTGGCCAGCAGGGCGATCTCCCGCTCCCCACTGCGCCGAGCTGCCGCGCGCAGCCGCTCAGCGTCGGCTTCCGCCTGCCGATGCGCCCGTTCGAGCAGGGACTCCGCCTCGGCGCGAGCGGCGTCGAGGATGCGGCGGGCCTCGGCCCGGGCCGCCTTCGCCTCGGCTCGCGCCGCGGCTGCGTCCGCCCGCGCCGCGGCTGCTTCCGACAGGGCCAGCTCGGTCGCCGAAGACTGCTCGGGCGAGGTTGGCTTCGTCTCCTGATCGGGTTCCGCCGCGGTGGTCGTGTTCGCCCGGTCGGCGATCCGGCGTACCATGCGGGCGCCCAGCGCCAGCGCCCCGAGAACGACGACGGCCAGCAGGACGACCACGGCGAGGAGGGCCCACTCCAAGGTGCTCATGCCGTCCCTCCGCTTCGCCCTGCTTGTGCCGATCGGGCGAGAGCATTCCCGTTCGCCGGACGACTGTGTCTGGCGTAGGTGTCGGACAGCCCATGAGGCTCGCCTCGCTGCTGGGTCATGGCCGTCTCTCCTGTCCGACACCGGAGGGCTCCGCCCTCGGTCCCGCTTCTGCCGCGGATGTCGAGACGCCCGACCGGAGGCGGTGGCCGTGGGTAGGGTCAACCAGCGGTGCCGGCCGAGCACCGCCCCGACGTATGGTCACGCCGTCCCCGGACCGGCTGGTCGGAGGTTGTGCCTGGCCGTCAGCCACTTCTTCAACCGCTCACCGGGCAAAGTGTTGCCGTACTGTTATGCGCTCTATGTTGTGCGGTTAGCCCCGCGTTGGTCGGACACTCTCGTCTAACGCGAGGCTAGGGCGCGGACGGCTATTCGGTCAAGGACCCATGATCGACGACACCGAGACGCACCGGAGTCGACAGCTCACGTACCGCACGGCTCCCCTGATGACACACCGGTCAAGGAGGAAGAATGCGGACGGCCGGCGAGCGCTGCCGATCGGTCACACCGCCGGGTCCCGACCCTCTCGGTCCAACTCAGCGTCGATCAGCGCGTCGGTATCCAGGCATTCGACGAACTCGGCCGCCTCGGCGTCCCGCTCGGCCAGTGCATCCTTCACCACCCGAATCGCCACCCCCGGCGGGTAACCCTTTCGAGCGAGCATGCCGGCCAACCGCCGGAAGATCGCCTCCGGAGAACCGGTCATGGTCCGCAGCTTCCGATCGACCAGTGCGCGGGCGGTGGCCACTTCGGTCGGCTCGTCGAGCTGCCCGAGGGCGTCACTCACCGTGTCGGGGTCCACGCCGCGCTGGCGGAGTTCGTTCGCCAGCGCCCGGCGAGCCAGCCCCCGCCCCTGGTGTCGGCTGCTGACCCAGGCACGCGCGAACGCGGCATCATCGATCATGCCGACCTCTTGATAGCGGTCGAGGACCTCTCGGGCGACGGCTTCGGAGATGCCCCGCCGGGCCAGCGCGGCAGCCAACTCGGCCCGCGTGCGTGGCCGTACGGCGAGCTGGCGCAGGCAGACCTCCCGCGCCAGCTCGGCCTCATCCCGTGGGCGGGTGTCAGCAGCACCGGCGCGGCTCTCCTCAGCATCAGAGCAGCCGAGATCGGCACCGTCGGTTCTGCCGCGACGCGCCCGGTTACCGCCGGTTCGGGGCGGCGTGGCGTCCCATCCTCGCCCCGAACGGGCTCCCCGCCGTCTCCCGACCATTTCGGCGAGCCCGCGGAAGTTACAGGTCCACCGGTGGCAGCGCGGGCCCGCCGGCGGCATCGTTCGCACCTGTCACCCCGACACCGAGCTTCTCGAGAATCCTCTTCTCGATCTCTGCGGCCACGTCGGGGTTCTCCCGGAGGAACTCACGGGCCTTCTCCTTGCCCTGGCCCAGCTGGTCGCCCTCGTAGGTGTACCAGGCACCGGACTTGCGGATGATGCCCTGCTCGACCCCGACGTCGATCAGCGAGCCCTCGCGCGAGATGCCCTTGCCGTACATGATGTCGAACTCGGCCTGGCGGAACGGGACGCCGACCTTGTTCTTCACGACCTTGACCCGGGTCCGGTTCCCGACGACCTCGGTGCCGTCCTTGATGCTCTCGATGCGCCGCACGTCGAGTCGGACCGACGCATAGAACTTGAGCGCGCGCCCACCCGTCGTCGTCTCCGGACTGCCGAACATCACCCCGATCTTCTCGCGAAGCTGGTTGATGAAGATCGCGGTCGTGCCGGTGCTGGCGAGCACCCCCGTGATCTTGCGTAGCGCCTGGCTCATCAGTCTGGCCTGCAGACCGACGTGACTGTCGCCCATCTCGCCCTCGATCTCGGCACGTGGCACGAGCGCGGCGACCGAGTCGATGACGATGATGTCCAACGCGCCGGAACGGATCAGCATGTCCGCGATCTCCAGCGCCTGCTCGCCGGTATCCGGCTGGGAGACCAGCAGGGCATCGGTGTCGACGCCGAGCGCCCTGGCGTACTCCGGGTCCAACGCGTGCTCGGCGTCGATGAAGGCGGCGATGCCGCCGGCCGCCTGGGCGTTAGCGATCGCGTGCAGCGCCAGCGAGGTCTTACCGCTGCTCTCCGGGCCGAAGATCTCCACCACGCGACCGCGAGGCAGACCTCCCACTCCCAGCGCCACATCGAGCGCGATGGAACCGGTCGGGATCACCGCGGTCTGGATGGCCGGTCGCTCCCCCAGCCGCATGACCGAGCCCTTGCCGAACTGCTTGTCGATCTGGGC